>PFWT01000002.1 GCA_002791275.1 Candidatus Uhrbacteria bacterium CG_4_9_14_3_um_filter_41_35
GCTCATCCTCGCTGCTTGGTATTTGGCTACACGACAGGGGCAAAAACCAACTTTAAATGTCGATTAGCTCATTTCTTTAAAATTTCGCCTAACGTTTCGGCATACCCGACGTTTCAATGAAGTGAAACGAATTGAAATGTGGCTTTAGCCCTTGCGGATATGCCGTGTTAAGTGATGAATAACCATCTATTTAGCTTGGAATGAGTTCGAAATCAGTTCAAAAATTTTACGAGTTTCTTCGGGGAAGTTCTTATTTGAATAGGTTAGGACATGTGTCATGCCTTGGCTCTGTTTGATTATATGTTCTGGATTTTGTTCAAGGAGTTCTTCGTAGCTAGCTCCTTTACTTGAAAACGTTGTAATATTTACTGCATCAAAGCCTTTACTTTGCTCCGCGGGACTCCTGAAGAAGTAAACTGTTTCAATGAGGGACGGATCAGGCGATCCATTTACGCCAACATTCCAGTCTACAGGGAAGCTCACAGAGTAGCTCTCGCTTGAATTGGTAAATACTTCTGTTTCTACTTGGTCAACTCCGTTTGTCGTGGCTTCATTCGTGTTAACCGCATTCTGCGTGCTCTTCAGAAATACATAGATTCCGGCAGTTACGATAATCGCAGTTAAAATGATGGTTAGTAAAATTTTTGTTGTTTGAGACATAGAATTATTAATTTAGGTGGTTATTTTTCACTTAACGTTCCCGAGTATGCGAAGCCGCGCCCTTATTTCCAGCACAAACTTACGCTTTCAGACAAACCTATTTTACCAGTTTTAGCCTTCAATTTCAATAAGCGCGGTTTGGGAGAAGGCGACATGACAGTCCATTAAAAAGATAAAAAAGTCATGTCGCCTGAACCGCATACTCGGTGTTATCGGATGTAAATTATTTTCCCGCCTCGGTTTACTATCAGTTTTTGAAAATACCACAAACGTTCGTGGCCTCTGTTTTTCAACTCATTGAAATGAAGAAGGCCGGCAGTACTCTCCCATGTGGGATTTCCTGCCGACCTTGTGTTGTGCCCTCGTTGCAGTGCTACAGCACCGCCGCGATGAGCTGGGCGATGGCGGACCGCGCGAGCGCGTCCGGGCTACGGCCGATGGCCGCGCGCCAGGGGAACAGCCGCATGTCGTCGGCCTTCTTGAAGCCCGCGATCAGGGCGGCGTCCTTGAGCTTGAAGCTCTCGCCGTCCGCCTCCAGCCAGTCGAAGGGGATCGACAGGCCGTACGCGCGCACGCCCTCGCCCACGCTGGCGTCGGCAACGAAGAAGGCACGGTTGGCGTTGGTCGCCATGCCCGCGAGTTCCTCGGCCTTCGCTGCGTCGAGTCCGCTCTCCTCGGCCGCTTCACGTGTCTGTGCTGTGTCGTGCGACTCTCCCGGATCCACGAACCCGCCGATGGCGCACCAGACGGGCTCGTCGCCCATGTTGGCACGCTTCTCGAGCAGAAGCCCCACGAGGAGCTCGCCGTCGGACGTACGTGCGTACGGCACGGTCACCGCACCGCCGCCGCCCTGCTCGCGGAAGGCCCAGCCGTCGTAGCCCTCCGGCCGCAGCCCGTAGATCAATGTACCGAACTTGGAGCTGATCTCGACCTTGCCGGTCTTCTGTTCCTCGCCATCGATGAGCACGGTCCAGCCGCGCCCCTTGTCCTTCGGAATCTGTCCCATCTCGAAAGCAGCCATCGCTTCCTCCTGCTGTGTTGTGTCCGTGCCCAATGCAACAAACATTAAATAATATCAAATACATTAAAAAAGTCAAGTTGAAAAACAGAGGCCATGAAAGACCTCTATAAAATTCACCATTTCAAGGCGGGAAAATAATTTATTTCCGATAACGGCGCGCGGCTATGCGAAGTTTCGCAGGAAGAAAAATGGAGTGCAACGGAATTTTTCTGGAGGCGGAATTTCGTATAGCCGCTGTTGTACGATGTGCCGGAGCGTAGCGGAGGCTAGGTCGTACAACAGCGGGAACCGCGCGCCGTTGTCCAGAATGTCGTAGCGAAGCGGAGGCATTTTGGACAACTCGTTTCTATACGAAAACATATCACATAAATAGCCGATTAGGAAAGATATGCGGTCTTGACGAGGGTGTTAACCTCTTGGTAAGATATATGCATAAACTCCTTACCTTCTTTAGTAGAAGCGTTGGGAGTATTTTTATTCTTAGCACTTATCATATGGAGGAGAACACCATTATGACGGCACTAAACGCAACGGAAGACGTGTTGCGCTTAAAAAACTATAGCTCTGCAACGAGAAAATCATATCTGAATTGTCTACATACATTTTTGAAGGAATGCCCGGATAACTCATTGCTGAATGAACAACATATTAAATCTTTTATTTTACAAAAACAAACAGAGGGACTTTCGAGCTCAACAACAAATGTGTATTTGCAAGCCATTAAATTTTATCTCCAACGTGTGCTCGGATCACATACAAAGCTAAATGTTCCAATCGCTAAACGGCAAAAACGACTGCCCGTTACGCTGACGAAGAGTGAAATACTCCGCATCTTAGACGTTGTCATAAATAAAAAACATAAAACCATGCTTGCGCTTGCCTACGGTGCCGGGCTCCGAATAAGTGAGGTGGTTGCCTTACGTGTTCAACATCTAGATATCGGCTCAAAAACAGTCATGATCCGCGCAGGTAAAGGGCAAAAAGATAGAATAAGTATCCTCCCAGTATCACTTTCTGACGATCTTCACTCGCTTATAAACGGGAGAGACCCAAATGATCTTGTCTTCGCAAGCGAGCGTGGAGGAAAACTCACAACACGTACTGCGCAAAAGATTTTTCAAATGGCATGTAAAAAAGCGGGCGTTGTAAAATCAGCAACGTTCCACTCCCTTCGCCACAGTTTCGCTACGCATGTACTCGAAAACGGAACAGATGTACGATATGTTCAGGCCCTGCTCGGACATAACAACATACGCACCACACAAATCTACACACATGTTACAAACCCTGCTCTCAAAAACATCCTAAGTCCTCTATGATCCGTTTCGATATCATTACCCTTTTTCCAGAAACTATTACGCCCTATACACAGGCGTCGATTTTAGGGCGTGCGCAAAAGAAGAAATTAATTACCATCAAATCACACGACCTACGCTCGTACTCAAAAGATAAACATCAAAAAGTCGATGACACACCATATGGAGGTGGGGCCGGGATGGTAATGTCCATACAACCTATCGACAGTGCGGTTCGAAAAATTAAATCGAAAATTAGTCCAAAGAAGACAAGAGTTATAATTACCTCTGCTAGCGGTAAAACTTTTACACAGGCCGATTCTAAACGGCTAGCAAAGTATGACCAGTTAATCTTTATCTGTGGCCGCTATGAAGGGATTGACGCTCGCGTCGAGGCAGAAATTGCAGACGAAGCCTTTTCAATTGGTAATTTTGTACTTACGGGTGGTGAGCTTCCGGCGATGGTTATGACGGATGCGATTGCTCGACATATAGAGGGTGTTTTAGGTTCGTCTGCGAGTTTAGATGAAGAATCTCACAGTATAGAAGGTCAGCTTGAATACCCGCAGTACACAAAACCCGAGAAATATCATTATAAAACCGGACTTAAAAAGAAAATATTACAAGTCCCTGCTATTTTGCTGTCAGGTGATCACGGAAAAATAAAAAAATGGCGAGAAGAACAGTCAAAAAAAGCAAATAAATAATCTTTGTTAAAAGGATAAGATAATTTTGGAATGAATGAGCATCAGTAATGCTCATTTTTTTATTTTTTTAAAAAATTCAGTTTAGAAAAAAAATAAAAATTATTACCAGATTTATATTCTATCCCCATTTTATACCCATAAAAAATCAAGCAAAAAAATATATTTCCAGGAACTCAAAAATTTAAAATTTTGCTAAAACTAAATAATAAAAAGCCCATTTATATAATCCAAAATCTCTCCTTAAATACCACTCTTTTTATGTCAAAAAAACAGACCTCTAAAACACAGCCCAGAATCGCTTGACAAGTTTTTAGATATGTTTTAATATACCCCCGCTACCCAACAACAGCAGAAACATTACAGATACTAGTTGGGGCAGTAAGAACCTTCACAACTGAAGAAACAACCAACCAAAACAAGACAAGAAATATTCACAATTGTGTGATTACAACGTCTATTCAATAAATTCGTTTAAACAACGAACAATCCGTAAATATGCTTGCATATTTACACTGAGCAGAGGTTCAAGATTTATCTTGAATACTTTATATGAGAGTTTGATCCTGGCTCAGGTCGAACGCTGGCGGCATGTCTAAGGCATGCAAGTCGAACGAACAACATCGGTGCTTGCACTGATCGCGTGAGTGGCAAACGGGAGAGTAACGCATTGGTAATTTACCTCGTACTCGTGAACAACCTATGGAAACGTGGGCTAATACACGATATTGATGGAGCAACGCGAGTTGCATCATTGAAAGCTCCGGCGGTACGAGAGAATCCTATGTACTATCAGCTAGTTGGTAAGGTAAAGGCTTACCAAGGCTATGACGGTTACCGGGCGTGAGAGCGTGACCCGGCTCACTGGGACTGAGATACTGCCCAGACTCCTATGGGAGGCTGCAGTCGAGAATCTTCCACAATGCACGAAAGTGTGATGGAGCAATGCCGCGTGTCGGATGAAGGCTTTCGGGTCGTAAACGACTGTTCTGAAGGACGAAATTATGACGGTACTTCAGCAGAAAGGGGTTGCTAACTCTGTGCCAGCAGCAGCGGTAATACAGAGACCCCGAGCGTTGACCGGATTTATTGGGCGTAAAGCGTGCGCAGGTGGTTTTGTAAGTCATTTGTTAAATCTTCAGGCTCAACCTGGAGGCTGCAGGTGATACTGCAAAACTAGAGGACGGGAGAGGCTATTGGAATGCCCGGTGTAGGAGTAAAATCCGTTAAGATCGGGTAGAACACCAAATGCGAAGGCAAATAGCTAGAACGATCCTGACACTGATGCACGAAAGCGTGGGTAGCGAAAGGGATTAGATACCCCTGTAGTCCACGCCGTAAACTATGAGTGCTAGGTATTGGAAGTATCGACCCTTCCAGTGCCGTTGAAACAAGCTAACGCGTTAAGCACTCCGCCTGGGGAGTACGGCCGCAAGGCTAAAACTCAAAGGAATAGACGGGGACCTGCACAAGCGGTGGATCATGCGGTTTAATTCGATACAACGCGAGAAACCTCACCCAGATTTGACATATAGCTGCAAACTCTAAGAAATTAGAGCGCCTTCGAGGGTGCTATACAGGTGCTGCATGGTTGTCGTCAGCTCGTGCCGTGAGGTGTACCCTTAAGTGGGGTAACGAGCGCAACCCCTGTCCTGCGTTATACTTTCGCAGGAGACTGCCTACGCAAGTAGGAGGAAGGCGGGGATGACGTCAAATCAGCATGGCCCTTACATCTGGGGCAACACGCATGATACAATGGCCGGTACAACGGGCAGCCAAGTCGCGAGACGGAGCAAATCCCTTAAAACCGGTCCCAGTTCGGATAGGAGTCTGAAATTCGACTCCTTGAAGTCGGAATCGCTAGTAAAGGCGGATCATCACGCCGCCTTGAATACGTTCTCAGGTCTTGTACTCACCGCCCGTCAAGTCAAGAGAGTTGGGAGTACCCGAACGTCGCTGTAGAGCGGCGGAAGGTAAATCCAGCGATAGGGACTAAGTCGTAACAAGGCACGCGTAGCGGAAGCTGTGCGTGGATCACCTCCTTTCTAGGGAAGACCTAGTTAAGGTCGACGTATGATTTATCATACGGAATACGACGTTGTAATCACATAGTTGTGAAAAACAAACGAAGCATTAGTACAAAGAGAACAAAAAAACAAACGGTTGTTTCTTCAGACAAGTAAAAAAGACCCGGATTCGTCTGGGTCTTTTTTGTTACAAGTTTAATTTAAAATTGTTTATAAACAGTTTACTCGGTTTCCTATTTTGTAATTTACAAAAAGCTACAAGCATTGACAAAATATTAGATAGCTGGCAATCTCAGTTTCGTAGTTCTTTCAATAAAAGAGGTGCCTTTGTCCAAAAACTTGAGCAGTCAGTTAATCGTGATTCACGAACGTGACGGAAAAGATGCGACATTTTTAAACGGTTTAAATGCTACCGTAACTCGTATCCATCTTGCTGGGCAACCCAGGCTTTGGCTGATCAAGATTATCCTTGTGAAGTGTCCAAACTTGGTTGAGCTGCAACTCATTCCCTCGCAAATTCGTGAATTGAAAGGAGAATCACTGAAGCTATTACAACAACGTAAAATTAAGATTACTGCTGGACATTTCAAGCCACAGTCCTCTGGTCATCAGGCTGCTCCAACAAGCAGTTATCTTAAAGAACAACGTTTTATGATGGAGTTAAGTGAACGTCAAAATGCCCTCTTCAAGGAACTTTTAGCTCTCAACTTTGAACATGCACTTATGGCACAACGGTATTTCTGTCTGGATGGGAAGTCTCGAGAATCACTTGTTGCCATCTGCAGTGCTTATTCAATAAGCACTATTAGCAATATCTCGGCGAAAATTAGGGCACTACTTTATTATTTAGACAGAAGTTTTAAGTGTTCAAAGACATCGGTACGAATTGCTCGCACGCTGGAGCAAAGGGTTGCTAAAGCTCGAGATCAAAAACGCAAGAAACAGGATATGCTAAACAATCTAGTTTATCCAAAGTATAGTCCAAAATCGCTTAGACCAAGGTGTCGATTCATAATTGATAGCTTCAATAATGGCAGTATTGAAAGATTACAAACACTCTATCCTCTTGGGTATGAAGTGCTAAAGAATAGATATCATCCAAATAATGAAGTTGGAAATCGATTTACATCGATGGCTGTAGTAGCAAAAACTATGGGATATTCAAGACAAGGCATTGGATTAATTGAACGCAAGGCGTGCGCTATACTGAAAGCAGAGCTCACCTAAGCACGGTGAGTTTTTTTGTTACTCCTATTTTATGTTATAATTAAATAAATATGACAAACATACCACTTCAAGATTTCATTATCAGTTCTAATCTTTCGGATACAGATAAGGTACTTTGGGCAAGAGCTTTTACAATTTTGAATGAAGCTCAAGT
Organism: Candidatus Uhrbacteria bacterium CG_4_9_14_3_um_filter_41_35; assembly: GCA_002791275.1. Taxonomy (GTDB): domain Bacteria; phylum Patescibacteriota; class Patescibacteriia; order UBA9934; family UBA9934; genus UM-FILTER-41-35. The sequence goes on from PFWT01000002.1 coordinate 7,089, forward strand.
CCAAGTTCTTTCAGATGTTATTGAAAACGACTATTCAAAACTTAGTTTTATGACTGAAAACTTTAAAGAAAAACACGAAGCTTTTCAAAACCGGGATGCAAATGCGATGCAGGCTACTTTTGATAAAGAAACTTCATTTGTAGAATCACAACTAACTGCTTAATATGTACGAAAAAGAACCTGTAAATATCACACCTGAAAATTTACCTCCAGTTGATCAAATACACACAACGGCTGGAGTTTTAGATGCTCAGCTTGATACTTGGACCAGAACTTTTGACCAAGTATCCGGAAAAGCAAAGAAATACCTAGAGGCTTTGACACTCGTTACAGTACTTGCTGGAGGTGTTTCAGAAACAGCGCAAGCAGAGGTTCCTATTCGTGAGATAAATCAAGCTCATGAGGTTATCAGTGGTCGACGAATCGAGCACCTTAAAACAGATCTCAAAGAATTGACAGAGACCCTGAAGCAGTTAGAGTTAGAAAAAGCTGAAGCTTTAAAAGACCAAGAACAAAGTCTCAAATTTATTTTTTCTGACAAAAACACAAATTTAAGTAATGAAAATATCGCAAATATCCACAAAACGTACACTGAAGAGATAGCTGGGCTAGATAAAACCATCGCAGAAATTCAATTGGAGATCGGAAAAACTGAAAAAAGAATTGAAAGAAATAAAAATAGACAAGAACTCCTAGCCGATGCGTTATCCTTATCTGGAATAGCTAATCAATATGGTTATCGGTAATAAATATACAAGTCACGTCCTTACAGGGTGTGACTTTTGTGATAAGCTGTGATAATTATAAGTGGAATGAATCAAAATATGGCGTTCACTGAACAAGATTTTCAAAAAAATGTAAAATTGTCCAAATATACTACTATTCAACTTGGTGGGGAAGCAAAATACTTTTTGGAAGCAACTTCTGAGGGGCAAATTCTTGATGCGCTTGAATTTGCTAAAAATAACAATATAAAAGTACAAATTTTAGGTGGTGGTAGTAACATCTTGTTTCAGGACGCTGGATTTGATGGTTTAGTACTTAAAATCGCTATCAAGTTTGTAAATACCGAGTTAAAAAACGATTACGCGCTTGTTACAGCGGGCGCCGGCGTTTACTGGGATGATCTTGTGTCTTTAGTGGTAAATGAAGGCCTAGCGGGCGTAGAGGCCTTAGCGGGCATCCCTAGTACTGTGGGAGCAACACCGATTCAGAACGTTGGCGCTTACGGACAAGATGTTTCGGAAACTATTGTGGAAGTAAAGGCTATTGACCGCGAAACTCTAGAAACGATTATCTTCAATAATAGCGATTGCAAACTAAGTTATCGGCAGAGTGTATTTAAAAGTGAATATCTTGATCAATATATCGTAACCGAGGTTACCTTTAAACTCCGCGTAAACGGCCGACCGGTTATAGCCTACCCGCAACTAGAAGAGCGTATAAAAACAAGTGTCGATCTTGATTCTCTTACTGATGGTCGAGAAGTTTTAAGTGCTGTACGAGAGACGGTATTGCAGATAAGAGCTGAAAAATCGATGGTATTAAATCCTGAAGATCGAAATTCTATTTCGTCTGGGTCATTTTTTACAAATCCGATTGTGAGTGAAATGACTTTTAACAATGTTCAAGCTAAAGCAAAACAATTAGGAATACAAGGTCCAGTACCAAACTTTGGAACTGGCGACGAGATTAAAATTCCCGCGGCCTGGCTACTTGAAAAAGCAGGCTTTGTAAAAGGCTACAAAAAAGGTGCGCCCGCTCACTTGTCACTTCGTCATAACTTAGCAATCGTTAATAACGGTGGAACCACTAAAGATGTCCTTGAACTACAAAAAGAGATTCAACTGGGTGTGAAGGAAAAATTTGGGGTTGAACTTGAACGTGAACCAATTTTAGTTAACTAGTATGCGAAAAAAACTGTTACGATTTGCAGTTAACGAAGGTCGTAAAAATTTGATCGAGAAAACAAAACCTCTATATCACGAAATAAGGGGTAGATGGAACGAACTATACTTTAAAAATAACAATCCATTAGTGCTAGAAATTGGTGCTGGACGAGGAGAGTATACGGTTGGACTAGCTAGGGAGTTTAAAGATAAAAACTTTATAGCTGTTGACTTAAAGGGTGACCGTCTTTGGCACGGATCTGGGATAGCAACTGAGGAAAACCTTACAAATGCAGCTTTTTTAAGGGCGCGTATTGAATTAATCGAAAACCTCTTTGCAGAAAATGAAGTTAGCGAAATTTGGGTAACCTTCCCCGGGCCAAGGCCAAAGAAAACTCAAGCGAATCGGAGATTAACAAATCAAAAATTTTTAAATATTTACAAAGGTTTAATAAAACCAGGTGGAATTGTGCACCTAAAAACAGATAGTAACTTCGTGTTCAACTACACACTTGAAACGCTAGACGAACGCAAAGATATTCAAAATTTAGAATTCACGACTGATCTCTACAACTCAAAATTCCTTCCTGACCATCACGAAATTCAAACAAGGTTTGAAAAAATGTTTATGGCGAAAGGTGAAAAAATCAAATATCTTCGATTTAAGTTTAATAAATAGTCAAACATTGAACTGTACCTAGAAAAGTGGACATGAAAATATCTGTTTTTTTGTGATCAAAATAAGCTATAATTCAATAACATACTAAAATAGTCAATATGACTTGGTCTCAAGCTTTTAATCCAACTAAAAGTTTGAGACAATGTACGGAAAAGGCAAAACTTTGTTCTGATTTGACTTGTAAGATCACTACAAAAGAAGAAATTCAAAGAATTGATGTGTCGCAAGTAATTATAGTTTTTAATAAAATAGTCGATTATTTACAAAATATAGATTGGACTTGAAATAATCATCGTGTTATATATAGAGATAAGAAATTACTAATCCTGAAATATGCTTATAACAACTAGCGAAAATATTCCAAATAAAGAAATTGTGGAAATTCTAGGAATTTCGCGAGGTAGTACGGTTCGTGCTCGCAATGTAGGCCGCGATATTTTTGCCGGACTCAAGAACATTGTTGGTGGTGAAATTTCTGAATACACTCAGCTTCAAGCTGAATCAAGAGAGCAAGCTATACAAAGAATGATTATTGACGCTGAAAAAATGGGAGCAGATGCGATTATAAACGTCCGTTTCCAGTCTTCAATGATTATGCAGGGGGCGTCAGAGATGCTTGCTTATGGAACTGCAGTAAAGACCAAATAATATGTTTTGGGTGGTTTTAGCCATTGAAGGTGGTGGTGCTGTTCTGGCAATTATTCTGCTAATTATTTTTTCAATCAGAAGATCGCGAGCTAAAAAGTTAGAAACTTTTGAAAAAAGAGATAATTAAACAAAAAAACTAGCGAAAATTTTCGCTAGTTTTTTATTTCTATTAAATGCTTAGGTTGTCAACGAATGATGTATCGATATCGTCATCGTTAGAAACAGCTGGTGCTGGTTCTGATGCTTCAACGTTGCTAGACTCGTTTGACACTTCGCTTTCACGATATTCTTTTCGTGGTGGTCGTGATCCTTCTGGTTCGTAGATTTTTAGGTTAACTCGTGCGTTTTCCTTTGCTCCAACGATTTTTAGAAGAGTTCGGATTGAGCGAGCAGTTTGACCTGATCGTCCGATCACATAGCCCATATCTTCCTGATTGATGTGAAGAGTGATTAAAACTCCGCGTTCATCGATTGTGCGTTCTGTTCGAACGTCATCTGGGTGGTTTACGATAGCTTTTACTATCATCTCTACAAATGCTTGATCTTTTTCCATATCTTTTTCAGTAAATTTTGAATTTCAGTAATAGGAGACGGGTCGACCTTTCCTCCATCCAGACTATTACCTCTATGAATATAGTAGCATAGAAATAATATTTGGGGGAAGATTGAAAAGGGGATTACTCTGCAGCCTTTTCTTCTGTAGCCGGAGCTTCTTCAGTAGGTGCTTCAGCTTTCTTTGCTTCCTCAACAGCTACCTTGGCAGCTTCTGCTTCAGCTTTCGCAGCTTCTTTAGCGGCTGCTTTTTCAGCAGCTTCAGCCTCAGCTTTAGCTTTTGCTTTTTCAGCTCTTTCAAGTTCAGCTGCTTCAGCATCTGCCTTTTTTTGAACTAGTTTCTTTGATCGTTTTGCGCTAATTGTAACTGATCGCTTCTTTCCTTCTTCAATAATACCAGCAGTTACCAGCATATTGTGGACAGTTTCTGATGGCTGAGCACCAACGCTTAGCCAGTGCTTTACTCGGTCTTCTTTAAGTACAACTGTACTTGGGCTGGTGTGTGGGTTGTAGTTTCCTAGGATCTCAAGTGCTGGACTCCATGGGTCTCGTCCCTGTTCCTGAAGAACAACTCGGTACTGTGGTTTGTGTCGCTTTCCTGTTCGTGATAGTCGGATTGTTAACATAATTAATGTTTGTAACTGAACTCACTTATTGTGAATTAGCCTGAATAATAATTTTATGTGAGAACTTTAATATATAGTTGATTGTTTGTCAAGCCTTGTAGGGGCAAAAATATAATATACGGCACAAAAAAATCCCACCTTATTAGATGAGGGGGATAGTTGCCAGGACTCTGATAAGCCGTCCGCCAGAACATCTGCCGATAATAATGGCAGGAATTTGGCCATCAAGTGCCCATTTACGCGGTAAATTAAGCTCGTTAAAGGTTAATTCTTTACGGACACGACCCGCAGTGACTCGCCAGTTGCGTACGTTTGGATCGTGGTAAAATCGATTATTTCGATTTTCTGTTGGTGTCCAGCTTTTGAGTAATGGGAAGCCGTTACTTGAAAACTCGTGGAGACCGCCGATACCTCGGTGGCCATCGAGTAAAGCCGAGGTTAATTGACGGAAACCAGAACGGTTCGTCTTAAAGCCTTCTTCTACACGCCAGAAAACCAGATCATTCCGCAGTTCAATCTTCTCCATGAGTAGATTGATTGGCTTCGGGTTCACTCGGTCGAGAAGCTGAATCGTTCTTTGAAAGAGGAACTGCACAGCGTCATCAGTCTCTGTAATGCACCGAATGATTGGCATATGCACAATTGCATTGTTGTCTTTTGGCAAGTCGCAAAGATTAATGGGCGCGTCCTTCGACCACTTGTCCCTCATCATGCGATTAATGGCTTCTGTAGCGTGCAAGATGTTTTTTGGCATTTTGAAACTGACCACAAATTGTTGATTGGCCATATTACCTCCAGTTACTTGAACATTAGGATTTAATCACGAACCAGCTATTTGCCAATATAAAAATCTGGCTTTAAGCCAGATTTTTGCTATTTTGAAAGTTTGCTCATAGCGTCTTTATAATATTCACCTATATTATCAGCATAATTTGGATTGGAACTTTTCCAATATTTTCCATTATAGAAGGTTGCAAAAGACTCGGCGTGCTGATCGAGCGGAAAGAATTTTTCCGGTCGGCCGTGTGATTTTTCGACCATAAAGGCTAGAAAAAGTTTTACTGCATTTTTTGGGTGGTTTACTTGGCCTTCCGACATATTTAGGTTGTGTCTGGCAGTTAGGCCGTCGCCTGACATTAGAATATGCATTGGACCGTATGAAAAACTGTGATATTTTGGCTCATATTTATGGTAACCAAAAGTTCCGATTGGCGACCTAGCAGAATTACTGGATTCTTGCTTTGCAATAGCGATCATCGAGGCTTGTAATTCCGAGATTGAGATTTTATCCAAAATATCCGCCACATCGCTGGCATATTTTGGGTCGTCTAGTATCTCAAGAAGTGCCTGACGGCTATATTCTGCAAATTGCAGATCGGAAACGTGTCTATCTTTGTTTTCGAGAGGAATTGGAATCCAATCACCAGCTGGCACTTCGGTATCCGGAATGTTAAAGGATATAATTTTTCGGCGTTGGTTATTTAAATAAGCATACTCAGCATATTCCGTTAGTTTGTGCTTAATTTTGCCGATACTGTCACCGGGTTTCACTTTATAGAAATCTAGCCCGATATCGTGAAAAATTAGAGCACCGTTTGGTAATCGCTCAGTTCTTTGTTGTTTTTCTGAGTCTGAGAACGTTCCGTGATTAATGGGTTTGAAAAAATCTGGATTGTTATCAAAATAAGCGTGGTTTGTTTCAAAAGCTGGTAAATTTTCGAGTTCAGCTTTTAGTTTTTCAATTCTAACTTCACCTCGCTCAGCTTCGAGACTCTGGCTACTTTTAAGCGAAGCGGATTCTGCCTCATTTGGGTTACAACCTGGTTCGGTGGCACCAAGAGCCAAAACTGCGCCGGCGTAACTGAGCATTCTTTTGGCTTTTTTATAAAATTCTGGTGGTCGAGGCCCTCTTTCCATACTTCAAGATTGTACCATAAATAAAATCTGAGCTTAAGCTCAGATTATTATTTTTTATCTTCTTGCGCTTCCTACATCTTCGAGATCGGTCATCGAAACTGAAAGGAGGTTACTAATACCGTCGTCGCCCATGGTTACGCCGTAAAGTAGATCAGCCCGTTCCATTGTAGCGCGGTTGTGGCTAATGACGACGAACTGGGTAAGTTTTCGGAGTTCATCGAGAATATTTGCGAACCTCACCGTGTTCGCTTCGTCGAGTGCTGCGTCTACCTCATCGAGAACCACAAAAGGTGAGGGGTTAGTGGCCATAATAGCGGAGAGCAGTGCGATTGAAGTTAATGCCCGTTCGCCACCTGAAAGTAGGCTAAGTGATTTAAGCTTTTTTCCAGGTGGCGTTGCTTGGATATCGACGCCGGACACAGTTTCACGGCGCTTTTTGAAGCGTACTAACACATCTTCAGCACTTTCGTCTTCATCTTTCCTGTCTGAACCATCATCATTATTTGCCCGAACTTCGGATTCAGCCATCTCTTCCATTGAGCGATCGAGCGAGACGTGTGAAGGATCGTCTGAATTTTCGCTTGCCCGTAGTTTTATGAGTGAGCAGCTTCCACCACCGAACAAAATCCTGAAATATTTTTGAAACTCGGTATTAATTGTTTTGAAAGCTTTTTCTGACTGTTTTTGAATGCGTTCATCAAGCTCGTCCACAATTTTTTCAGTCCCGCGAATTGCTTCGCGTAAATCTTTCAATTGCCCGCTCAAAAAATTAAACCTTAGCTCAGTATCTTCATGTTCCTTAATTGTTTCCTCGTCAATACCACCGATAAGCTCTAGCTGGTGTTTAATTCTGAGAATATCTGCCCGTGTCTGATTAGGGTAAAGATCTGGAATTGCCTTGTTTTCCGCCATTATTGCATTTCTGGTCTGTGGGATTTCTTCCAGCATTTCTGTAACCAGACCTTCGATTCTAGTCTCAATTCGAGCTGACTCGATTTGAATTTGGTTTTTATTTTGTTCTATGCGGTGAAGTTCGTGCTGAATACCTCGTAATTTTCTCTGCACCGCAAAAAGTTCGGTGTTTACTTCACTGCTTGATTTACTTTCAGCGTCAATAAGTTTTTCCGCTTTTTTTACAGCCATTTCCGCAAGTTTGATGTGTTCGTCTGCAACCTTTAGCGCCTCTAACATTTTCGGATCTGGTTTAAAGTCTTCCGGATTTGGTTTTGTGAGCTGATCCTTGAGTTTTTTTACAAAGCTAATGAACTTAGCTATGCCAAGTGACGGATCAAGACTAATAATTTCGTCTAAACTCTTAATAATTGATGATAGAGGCAGGGGAGCCCAGATGGAACGAGCCGACACTTTTGCAAGTTCTAAATTACGCTCTGCTTCGAATTTAGAATGACGAGCGTTCGCAAGGGTTTGCTGAGCAACTTTGTAGCCCGCTTGAGCGTTTTTAAGACCAGTTCGGTCCTCTTCGGCATCCTTTTTTGAGTTTTCCTCCATCGCCATCAACTTATCGTCTCCAGCTTTTAGGTCTGCCTGTTTTTCTTTAACCTGAGCTTCGACGATATCTAGCCTGTGTTTAACTTGAGTTAACTGGTTCTGGAGATCCCACCACTGAGTGCTGTAATATTTCTCCTGCAGTTCTTTTAACTCTTCCTCGAACTTTTCCCGTTTTTCGAGTCTGCTAATTTGTTTTTTTAAAATCCGTAGTCGGGGTTCAATTTCCGCCAAAATAAGCTCCACCTCGATAAGGTTCTTTGTGGCATTTTTTAGCTTATTCATTGAATGATGACGTTTTATCTGAAGACCCCGTACACCGGTAGCGTCGTCAAAAAAAACCTTTCGCTCTTCTGGTGAAGAAGTGAGGACATGATCAATCATTCCTTGAGCAACAACAGTGTAGGTTCTCTGCCCAATGCCCGCCTCGGCTAGAAGGAGCTGAACATCCGCGAGTCTTGTAGCCTTGCCATTTAGTAAATATTCAGTTTCGCCGTCACGGTACAACCGACGGGTAATATTAACCTCGGAAAAATCGATTTTTAAAGTCTTTTTTGAGTTGTCGAGGGTCATTATGACTTCAGCGTAACCTGATCGAGTTTTACCTTTGCTACCAGAAAAAATAATGTCCTCCGCTTTTTTTCCGCGAAGTTGTTTCATTGACTGTTCACCCAGACACCAGCGGATAGCGTCTGCAATATTCGATTTACCACTCCCATTTGGGCCAACCACAACAGTAAGCGCGTTAGCGTTTTTTGTAGGACCTCTAAAATCAACAATAGTTTTTTTGGCAAAGGTCTTAAAACCTTGAATTTCTAACCGGGATAAATGCATAGACATGAGCATTATAACAGATTTTGGAATTAGGTTATAATACTTTCAGATTTATTAAAAATTATTATTAACAGATACGGTTTATGAAACGATTTGGTCTTGTGGTATTACTCCTAGTACTTGCCGGTGCGGGGTGCAGTAGTGAGGAGATGCGACCGGCGATAGAACAAGAAAACAGTAATCAGGTTATTCAAAATAGTACAAATGCTCTGACTGAGCAATTAGAGACAGCGACAGCAGTTGAGATTGTTGTCGATGGTGACGGTGAGTTCAATGTTCAGCAAATAGAAACAGATCAGACTTTGCCAGTTAAAAAGGTTAATATGACCGCTCGAAATTCGAAATTTGAACCAGCCTCAATTGCGACACAGGTTAATCAGCGAGTTGAAGTAACTTTTGGTGAAACTTCAGGCACACATACCTTTGTTGTCGATGCCCTTGGTGTGAGTGAAACCGTAAAGGCCGGTGAAACAATTCAGTTTGTGTCGCCAGCAAAAGCAGGAAGTTATGAATTTTACTCAAACATTGGGAATGATCAGGTAGATGGGATGGTTGGGGTGTTGCACGTAAAGGAGCTTTAAAGTTTAACGTAGCAAAGTAAAAAGTGATCATTATTGATACTATAATGCTGTATAAACGTTTGTGTGATTCGACATTATATTACTTCGCTTTGTCGAAAACTACCTGAACATTTGACCAAAACCTTACTTCAGGCTAAGCTGGCTCGCTTATGAATTTCCTCCATAAACAAGTAAAAGACTTGGTGGATGGTGCTTGTCGCATACTCCTTTTAACAGACGAACGGATCGATGGCGACACGATTGGTTCAACTTTGGGTATGTACCACGTGTTAAGGCAGGCTGGGAAAGATGTGCGGGTTTACTCGCCAAAATCTATGGTCGACACGCTTCAGTTTATGCCGGGAGTAGAGGTAATTGAGCGGGATGAGCTAGTGTTTATTGATGGTGAGTTTGATTTGATTATAATTTTTGACTGTTCAGACGGTCAGTATTTCAAGGATCATTTACCAAAAATGAATAGACAAGCTCCGCTTATAGTCTTTGATCATCATCACACAAATCCAAGGTACGGGACAGTAAACGTGGTTGAGCCTGAAGCTGCGAGTTCAGCGGATGTCACCTGGCGTTTTGTGAAGTTAGCTGGTTATTTGGTAAATAAAGATGCTGCGCAGTGTTTTTTAACCGGTATTATTACCGACACAAACATTTTTTCAACCTCAAATACAAACGAGGCCTGTTTAATTGCGGCTAAGGAATTGGTGAGCCTGGGTGCAAAACTTAACTATATTACGCAAAATACATTTGGTAGCAGACCTGTGCCCACACTTAAGCTTTGGGGTGTAGCGCTCGAGCGACTCCATTATAATCAGGAATTTGATGCACTTGTAACTATGATTACGCGTAAGGATATGGAGCGTCTCGGAGTGGGGGATGAAGAAGCAGATACAAAAGCTCTCTCAAATATGCTCAATTTACTGTCTGAAGGCCAAGATGCAGTGATGGTTTTAAGAGAGAGTAAGGATGGCGGGGTGAATGCCAGTTTACGGTCACAAAATCGGAGTGTAGCGCGACTTGCGGAAAAATATGGTGGTGGTGGTCACGAAAAAGCCGCGGGTTTCAGGATTGAAAACGCTAGGCTTATAGAAAAGGATGGTCAGTGGTTTATTGACAAAGTAGCTTGAATAAGCTACTTTTTTGTAGCACGTTATTAGGAGGTGCTGTGTCTTCACAGAATTTAGGTTTTACACGCGAAGCGCAAGCTCTTCAGAAAATACTGACCGGTGCCACTAACCTGGTGAAGGCGCGTTTTCTTGACGGTAAAGATATGCGGGCGCTTCTCGAGCGTTACTACTTCCGCAGTTTGCGTCGTGAGCTCTATTCCGAGCTCCACGTGTCAAAGACACGTCAGCGCATTCGGAACGAACCGTGTAACCCGACTATCGCTGTCCTTGTTCAATCATGGCTGGCGCTTCAGGTGTGTGAGGATCGGCCGGAGATGATGCGCTATTTCGCGGTCGTGGTTGAGCGAAACCTCGATGTAATCGGAGAGGTTGAACTGGTCGCTGTCCACGACTACGTCGGAAAGACCTGGTTCGCGGTCCGCGAAGCAAATGGTCAGTACAATACCTTCAGCTTTGGCGAGCTTGAGGATCGCACGGAGCTGGCCAGCGGTACCTTTGATCAGGTACTCTTCAGCCTGGTGGATTACCTAGTGCTGAACACCTACCTCACTACGGAACTAGCGGAAACGATCCGTAATCTTCGTTAGACTAAGCCCGGCACTAAAGTGCTGGGCAATTTTTTTATTAGCGCTCGAACATAGACTTGACCATTTGGCACTCGACTTGGTAGACTGCTAGAAGGCTTTGAAATAAAATGATTTATTCGGAGTAATATAAGTACAATATGATGAACAATAACAAATCTGAATTTGAAGATCTGCAGGGGAACTATTTGATCCCGACCGTGATTGAAAAGACAAATTACGGTGAGCGCGCTTACGATATTTACTCAAGACTTCTCAAGGATCGAATAATTTTTCTCGGAACTGCTATAAATGATCAAGTCGCAAATGCGGTTATAGCTCAGCTTTTGTTCCTTGAAAGTCAGGATAAGGAGAAGGATATAACTATTTATATCAACTCACCCGGTGGTTCAGTCACAGCCGGACTAGCCATTTACGACACAATGCAGTATATTAAACCAGATGTTTCAACTGTCTGCGTTGGTATGGCTGCTTCTATGGGGGCAGTACTTTTAACTGCAGGAGCAAAAGGCAAGCGCTTTGCACTACCGAATTCCGAGGTGATGATTCACCAAGTACTTGGTGGCGTGCAGGGGCAGGCAACGGATATTAAAATTCACGCAGAAAGAATCATGCAAATGAAAGAGTCTTTAAACTCAATCATTGCTAAGCACACAGGCCAGACTTTGAAGAAGGTAACCGATGAAACTGAACGTGATAATTTCATGACTGCAAAAGAGGCGCAGAAATATGGACTTATTGATAAAGTAATCCAAAGAACCTAAACAAACAGGTGGCAAAAAACCTCAAAATCAAAGAAAGATACAAGAAATCGAAAAAAGTGTAAGGCTGAGGTTTACAAAACAGCCCACAGAACGCTTGACGGTTATCTGAAATAATGTTATAGTTCTTTGTTCACTGATGGTCTTCAGTGTCCTGCAGCCACGACAAGCATGGGGGTATATAGATTGTCCAACTTCGGCTCCGGCTGAACTTCGACCGAATATATATCTTCTTGGCTGTAGGCCTCTGAAGGTCAAAGGTGACGCCCTTTTCATAAAAAAACGCTCTGGCTTCGGCCAGGGCGCTTTTTTTATGAATTAATAATAAAACCTGTATTAAAAAAATTAACCCTGAGGGGGTTAATTTTCATTAGCCAGATTAAACGAGATCTACTAGAAGTATTCTTTATGGTGTGGGCACAACATCGTTTACTTTTAATTCGTCTATGGCACTGACGGCGGGGGCGCTCGCGTCACCCGTTGTGTTTATCTCCGCCGACGGGCTGGGTGTGGTGCTTTTTCCTACAAGACAGATCCGAGGCAACGATCGGTAAACAGAATCGTAGGTTTTTTCAAATTTTGTTCCATCCGCAAACTCTACGATGTAGTCAAAAGTGGTGGTTGCTCCAGCGTGAGGCGCTTGGCATTTTTCAACACCTGGAGCAAGACTGTCAGTTTCTTTATACTGAGTAGCTCCGAAGCCGGACCAAGAAACAACCTGTGGTGGAGTATAGTAGCCTTTTCGACCATCACTTGTTCCCCAGAAGGTGAAAATCAACTGCCGATTTGGAAGATCTACCTCTGTTGTTAATAAGATGTAGTTTTCAGTGTCGTTTGAGAACTTGAAGTCTGGTGCTGGATCGTAAATTGTGGCGTCGGTACCTGGATTGCCGTTTGAAGGGTCGTCGTAGTAGCTCACGACGAGTGAGTGGTTTCGACGCTGGTCAACTTGTAAACCAGAATTCATTACCGCTCTGAAAGTTGTCGTTCCGATCTGACACAAACCTCCACCGACTTCTGGTTTAATTTCATCACCTTTAATTACGAGTTCGGGGAAGTAGCCATCTTCAATTGTAAAAGGTTTCAGATGCTCTACTAAGCTCAAACTTTCGCCTGGCGGAATGAGTAAGCCGTTGAGTTTATCAGCACCATGGGTGATGTTTTTAATACGGTTACTTGGGGAGCCAGAAAAGTCGCTGGTTCCAACACCAAGAATTTCTTTAATACCAAGGTCGTTAACGCTACCTGTAGTTATTTCCGGTTCTACGGTATCAACAACAACGGGTGTTGGTACCGTGTTATCGATTTTTTTTGTTGCTTCTAAAACAATCAGTATAGTTTGCGAATCATTTAGCTGAACTCCGTTTAAACTTCCTTTAAATTCCTTGACTCGACCATCAGCTACCTGGAAGCGCGCATTTTGTGGAGCTACATCAATATCGGTGCGAACCGTATCTAGCCATTCCTTCATTGCGTTAGGGTTTAACGCTACAACAGGCTGGTTACTTTCATTACGACCAGGAATAAACCACTTTTGAATTTCATTTTGATCTACTGTCCAAGTGAACTCTCTTTGAGCTTCGTTTTTATAAGTGAAAGTGAAAGGTGCTTTTGACAGGGCGGTTTTGACTTCTGAAATTAAGGCAGAAGCTTCATTTGTTGTAATTACTCGATTTGCAGTTTCAACGTTTAGCTGAAGCGGCTCCAATTTTAGGTCTTGCGCATCGGTATAAATAAAATCGAGTGCTTTTTGAATATCGATCATACTACCGGCTACTCCCTCAAGTACCTGTACATCTATTTCTTTATTTTTGGTTGTGATAGCAAAAGCAGTTGGCTGTCCTGGTTGCTCAGCCTCTTTAAAAGCGGTTTTGATTGACTCGGTAAGCTGTTTTTCGAGAATAGTAACTTGCGGATCAATGATAACGCGCTCCAAGCTCAGCTTGAGTAAAATATTATCAAACGGGTTTGGGAAACGCCTAGCGCTAAAAGCCTCACTAGCAGAGCGGTCAGCATCAAATTCTACCAGATTATAAATAAGATCAGGATCGGTAGCTCCGCTGTTTTGTAGATCAATTTGTTCAACTTTTCCGTCTAGGACCACCTTTAGATTTTCATCCAGCATTTTGTTGTACTGTTTTTCTAGTTCGGCTTTAGCTTCAGCTTCTGTTAAACCCCCAACTGGGATATTGCCTACATAAACATTCGGATAGATACGTTCAGAAAAGGCAAATTCATAGCCAAAGAAACCACCAACAGCTAGCAAAACTAAGACAATTAAAGAAATTGATGAGTAGATGATGCTTTTTTTGTGTTTACTGAGGCTGGTAGTAAAGTGATCAAAAATCGAATGTTTAAAAAAATTCATAAGGATGCTTGCAACAGGAGTTTTGACTTTGTTCAGACGTTAGCTGAAAATATGGTCCAACTTTGAAGTGATTATTTAGTAAATATTAGGAAGGTTAGGCCTCTTTTCTAACTTCTACCCGCATCTCACCACGAGCTTTAGGAATAGTCAATGTAAGAATAGAATCTTTAAAAGTGGCTTCGGCTTCGTCTGGTTTTACATGTTCTGGCAAAACTATTGAGCGGGAAAAGGTTCCCCAAAAGCACTCCTCAAAATGAATTGTGGCGTCGTGATACTCTTTACCACCGTTTCGTTCACCGCGGATCGTCACAACATCACTTGTAACGTGGACATCAAGGTCTTCTGGCTTTACGCCAGCGATTGCGGAACGAATGATAATTTTTTCGCGTGTTTCAATAACATCAACAGCTAGTTGACCTTCCTCTTTGTGGAGAAAAAAATTGTTGTTCTCTAGATTGTTCATACTAACTAAGTTCAAGTCGTCTTACATATTCATAAATTGGACCTAGTCCAAGACCTACTGCCAAAGACCAAACAAGGAGGGTACTTGGCACGCCGAAAAATGAATGAAGACGTGGAGTGTAAATAATTGTTGAGTCTGCTTCAACGAAAACACTGGCAATAACACTGATTATAAAGACGATTATTGCCATCAGGACTCCACTCCACACGGCGTCGAGTAGTAAGTCTTGTCGATGACTGAATATATAGGCAGTTAGAATAGTCGTTGAAAGCAAGAATCCGCCAGCCACTGAGATGTGGAAGAAGAAAATTAGTAAGGTGGTGCCCCAGGTTAAACAAAGTAGTGTCAGAAATATCTGGATTATCCAAAATTGACTGGCTAGGCCAGCTTCTTTTTTTACTCCTGCTTTGATCTTTGGAAGATTGTGATAATTTTTACCAGTAAAAAGATGAAAAACAACACCAGCAAGACCAGTGGTGGCGATTATGAAAACTAAACTAGTAAAATTGAGCTCTGCGACCACCTGGTAAGTCTGGCCAACAAGAGGTGGGTTTAAAATGAAGGTTACTGGTAAAATAAAGATCGAAAAAATTGATAGAACAAACATTTCTTTGCGAAGCTCGGGTTTAAAAATAAACGCCAAAAGCCACAAACAAAACAGAATAAGTGTGAGTATTTGATCAAAATTAAGTAACGCCTCCATATGTTGTTAGTATAGCCTAGTTTTGTCATCCTAACTAGGTTACTTGTCAATATTTGGAGTTCTGATAGAATAATACTAGATGCAAAAAATAATTTTAATTTTTTCGCTGATTTTTCTTAGTTTGGCCAGTTTGTTTAATGGCCAAGTGATGAATTTTGATATTCAAAACGCAAACGGCCACGTAATGAGTGCTGATTGTGAGATAGGCCATTGCCACACACCGCTCGATCTTAGCTGTGCTGAACACTGTTTTTCAGTGGCGGTTCAAAACTACGTACTACCGATAATGGTTACACCTGTATTTGTTTTATTGGCAATTTTGTTTGGTTTAGTTTCGTTATTAGTACAAAAACAAGAACTGCGATTTTATACCAAAATATTTGCAATTCCTTTAACTAGACGTCTCGCACTAAATGTTGCATTAAGAGAATAGTTGGGGCTTCAGTTTTTAGCTTTAGTCTTAATTATTCTTTTTTATTTATGTCAAAAAAATTATCCTTTAATGTAAAAGGTACGTCTTGTGGTAGTTGTGAAGTTTTAATCGAGCGCGAATTGAAAGAGATTCCTGGTGTACACGCAGTGAAAGTTTCACACCCAAAAGGAACAGTTCTATTAACTGTGGATGAAGAAGTAGAACTGAGCGGAATTGATCTTGAAAAAGTACTAACCGGACACGAGTATCGATTTTTAGAAGAAGTCGAAAAAGAGGGCTGGTCTGCCAGCGTTTTTAAGCGTATCGGTGCCTCACTTGTGGTAATTGTTGGTCTGTATATTGTCTTGAAACAAATTGGAGTATTGAACTTTTCTCCAGAAACTGAGGGAATTTCGAGTTACGGCAGTATTTTTATGATTGGGCTGGTTGCTGCTTTTTCGTCATGTAGCGCAGTTGTGGCGGGACTCATTGTGGCGGTTTCAACCAAGGCTAATAAATCAAAAGTTGTACTAAAACGAGCTGAAAAAATGCTCCCACACTTATTATTTCACGCTGGGCGATTATTAGGGTTTGCGGGCTTTGGTGCAATGGTTGGTTTTATTGGACAGGCGTTTACACTGAACCCGAGTTTGAACGCAGTGCTCGTAATTGTGCTCGCTTTATTCATGATAATGATCGGCGTAAATCTACTTGGTGTACTCCCAAGAGGTTTAAGAGTGATCACCCCACCAAAGTGGTTGGCGCACAAAATTCATAACCTCGTTCATTCTGAGCGAAAAGCGGTTCCGGTTACTCTCGGCGCCTTAACTTTCTTTTTGCCTTGCGGTTTTACCCAGTCGATGCAACTTTTTGCCTTAAGTACTGGTGATCCCAGGCTTGCTAGCTTAGTGATGTTGACTTTTGCCCTCGGTACAGCCCCGGTTTTACTCGGACTTAGCTATGGAGCAACTTCAGTAAAAGGTCAGAGTTTAAAAAGGTTCACACAAATGGCAGGTGCTTTTGTGGTCGTACTCGGGATTTCAAATATCACAAATGGCGCTACACTACTAGGGTTTTCTGGCCTTCAGTTTGTGGATGCTAAACAAGTGATAACGGGTAATCAAATTATTGAGGGTGAACAGGTGATTAAAATGGCGGTAACTTCTCGGGGGACTTACGAACCCGATTTTCTAACGGTTACAGAGGGAATACCGGTGCGTTGGGAAATTGAAGGTGCGGACTTTATGGGTTGTGCGGATAGTTTAATTTTACGAGCCTTTGGTGTGAATGTAAATTTGGAAACTGGAAAAAATATTGTTAATTTCACGCCAACGAAAACTGGACGCTATACTTTCAGCTGTTCAATGGGTATGGTTCGTGGAACAATGAATGTAATTAGCCAAAAATAATATGAAAACTACAACATTTAAGATCGCAAAAATGCACTGCGCTTCATGTGCAGTGACTATTGAAAAATCACTTTTAAAAAAGGTAGGAGTAAAGAGCGCTAATGTTAACTACGCACTTGCAAAAGCGAGTGTTGAGTTCGAAGAAGATAAAATCCAAGAATCTGATTTACAAAATATAGTAATAGCTGAGGGCTACGAAGTTGTAGATGAAAACATGAGGGCTGAGCAGAGTGAAACAAATCATTCAACTATAAAAATGGCCGCAAATGCAGAGCTTCGACGAGCACTATATTCAATTTCGGTTGGTGTGCTGCTAATGGTTGTCGCAATGAGTAACCTACAAATTCCTGGGGATGTGATGGGCATAAATCCGGCACTTTGGCTTCAGGCGCTGTTAGCCGGCATGATTGTTTTTGGTCCAGGGATGGAGTTTCACAAGGTTACGCTCATGCAACTCAGAAGAGGTCGGGCGAATATGGACACGCTAATTACAATAGGAACAATGTCGGCGCTGTTCTTCAGTATGTGGCAGATGTTTTTAGGGGGTGCTGTCTATTTTGACGCGGCCGCTATTATCACCGGCTTTATTTTACTCGGTCGATACTTTGAGGCCCTTAGTAAGGGGAGAGCGAGTCAGGCAATTAAGAAATTGCTCGAACTTGGCGCAAAAAAAGCGCATCGAATGAATAATGACGGTTCATTTGAAGATGTGGATGTTGAAACTTTAAAAATCGGCGATAAAGTTCAGGTTAAGCCGGGTGAGAAAATTCCACTTGATGGTTCAGTGATTACGGGTGAGTCATCGGTTGATGAATCAATGCTGACCGGAGAAAGTATTCCGGTTTCAAAGAAAGTGTTAGAAATGGTGTACGGCGCTACCGTAAATCAAACTGGTGTTCTTGTTGTTAAAATAGAAAAATTAACTGGCGACACGGTACTTTCACAAATCATTAAACTAGTGGAGGAAGCTCAGCAACAGAAGGCTCCGATTCAGAAGTTGGTTGATAAAATTGCTGGAGTTTTTGTGCCGATCGTAATTACAATTGCGTTCATCACTTTCGTTATCTGGTACATGATTACTCGAGATATTGCTCTTGCCTTTGCGCCAGCGGTTTCGGTACTCGTGATCGCTTGTCCGTGCGCTTTAGGACTGGCAACACCAACGGCGATATTGGTTGGAACTGGGCGCGGGGCAAAACAGGGTATTCTGATTAAAAACGGTGAGGCCCTTGAACGTGGTCGAGCTCTCGACATTATTATGCTCGACAAAACAGGGACGCTCACTAAAGGTGAACCAAGCGTAACTGACGTGGTTGCAGTAAGCGAAGGAGCAGATACTGTTTTAGCGCTATCGGCGTCACTTGAAAGCTCGAGCGAGCACCCACTTGCAAAAGCAGTAATTACAAGGGCGACCTTGGGCAGACTTAAGCTTCTGCAGGTTGCAAAATTTCAGTCGGTGACCGGGAAGGGTATTGAAGGTGAAATTGCCGGTCGACAATTATTTTTGGGTAATGCGCGGTATATTATTGAAAATTCAACCGGAAAAATACCGCAAGACTATGAGAGGTTAAGTAACGAAGGGAAGACAACGGTGATTTTAGCCGATTCAAAAAATATACTTGGACTAGTTGCAATTGCTGATGTGCCACGACCAGAGGCTAAAACAGCGATCACAGGAATGCACAAGTTAGGGTTACAGGTGATGATGATTACCGGCGATAATAAACGGACAGCGGAGGCGATTGGAAGGGAACTTGGTATAGACTTAATCGAAGCGGAAGTGCTGCCGGAGCAAAAGCTGGCGATCGTGAAGAGCTGGCAGGAAAAAGGTAAAAAGGTAGCCTTTGCCGGTGATGGTATCAACGATGCACCAGCACTTACGCAAGCGGATCTTGGTATTGCGATCGGTTCGGGAACCGATGTGGCGATCGAGGCTGGTCAGATTGTTTTAGTAGGCGGTGGCCCGGAGAAGATTTTAGAAGCTATTCATATCTCAAGGGTTACGGATCGTGGGATTAAACAAAACTTGTTTTGGGCTTTCTTCTATAACTTTGGCGCAATACCACTTGCCGCCTTTGGTTTTCTAAACCCAATTATTGCTTCAGGTGCGATGGCTTTCTCATCTGTTTCAGTTGTGCTAAACTCTTTGAGGATTAAAAAGATGTAGTATGAAGAATTTCATTAAAAGCATCACACTTCAAAGTAATAATTTTGATCAGGTTGTGAGTAAAGCATCCGAGATTATCGAGAGCACTGCTTTTAAAATTCTGCATATTCACGATGTAAAGGCGACCTTCGCGAGTAAGGGAATTGAACACGAAAATTACAAAATAATTGAATTTTGTCGAGCTCCTATTGCAAAACAGGTGCTCGATATTGAGCCATTAATTGGTTTGTTCTTACCTTGCAAGATGATAATTTTTGAAAGAAACGATGAAATTACAGTAGCTGTTTTTTTACCAAACGCAATTTCAGATTTTTTCAATGACGTGGAACTCGGAACTTTGCCGGAAGGTGTGAATGAGGATATATTAAAAATAATAGATGCTTTAAATAATAAATAATTTGTTCAGATGAAAGTTGCAAAGTATTTAAAAGAGGTAAAAAGTGGGGTTGGTAAAGTGTTATCAACCCCTTTTGGGTTGCTCTGGTTTGTTTTGGCAAGCATTGGTATTTTTAGTACCCTCTACATGATCCCAGTTCTTACAACACCAGGTAACGATATTAAGTTTCAGTTCTCAATAATGTCGACTGATCTGCTTGTAATAATGATCTTATTAGCAATTGGTAACGGGCTTGTAATAGCGATGCAGATGTATATTCACAAGGAGGCAAGGGCTAAGCGAACATTAACAGAAAAAAGTAAAGATGTAGCTACGGCTGGGAGTTTAGTGGTCAGTGTTTTTTCCTCCACAATCGCCTGCGCCGCTTGTTATTCCGCGGTGTTGTCAGTATTAGGTTTAGGTACGGCCTCATTTATGATAACTCACCGTTTTCAGATTTCATTCTTTGCTTTTGTGGTAACAGTTTATGCAATTTACGAAGCTTCGAAAAGAATCAACAATCACTGTGAAGTTTGTAGTATAAACTCGACACATTAATTTTGCTAAAAACGTGAAGACCACGTATTATTAGACTGTATGATCACCAAACATTCGAAAAACACTGTTAGATGGTTTTTCTTAATTATCTCCGGTTTTATAATGTTCCTTTTTTGGAAAATAGTGGAACCGTACGCGCTAGCACTGGTTACTGCTGGAATTTTCACGATTATCATGGCTCCGGTCGATAACTGGCTAAATAGTAAAATTGCAAATAAAAAGATTTCCGTTTTTATAACCGTGGTTTCGCTATTTTTGATCGTTCTAATCCCAATGTTTATTTTTGGGGTTTTGGTAGTAGATCAGGCGGTTGGCGTTATTAACAATCTAGACAAAACAGAGTGGGTGAATTACATCGATTTTACAACGAACCCAATTTTTCAAAGTTTGCCACCTTCAATTCAAAACAGTGTAGCTTCGTTTAGTTCACCGGATATTGGTAAAAATACCGTGGAGCTGATCGTGAAGAACTTGGGTGATGTTTTTTCTAAAAGCGCCTCGCTGGCTTTTAACACTTTCATTTTCTTCATCTCACTTTACTACTTCTTGATCGACAGAAAACGGATTTACGAGACAGTTCTCGAATTGAGCCCGCTAAAGGATAGATTAGATAACGAAATTGTGGATAAAATAACACGAACTGTTCGTTCGGTTGTTTTTGGATCGTTGATCATAGCTTCAATTCAGGCGGTGCTCGCGATTATCGGAATGCTTGTTCTTGGTGTGCCGGGCGCACTACTTTGGGGTTCGTTCGTGATTGTTGCCGCTCAAGTACCGATAGTTGGAGTGGGGCTAGTGATGGTGCCAGCTGTACTTTATTTGGTGATTACAGGAAGTTATGCGTCGGCTCTTGGTCTATTTATTTGGTCGGTTTTTGCTGTTGGTTTTATCGACAATCTCCTTCGCCCGGTTCTTCTTGGTGCAAAAACACAAATGCCAGAACTTCTTGTACTGGTTTCGATCCTCGGGGGTGTAAGCTATTTTGGTCCAATTGGTCTAATCCTTGGGCCAACGGTTCTTGCTTTGATTTTGGTAATGATAGACCTATATAAGGCTGGAATACTCGACGGTAAATAAATATTTCAAAAACCGGCTTTGTCTGGTTTTTGTTTTACAACTAAAAGGAATTATAACTTGACAAAAACACTTAAATTTGATAAGTTCACCTATCAGATTTAAAGTTTTTGTGACAATATGGAGGTAATATGGAAATCGCACAAAATTTGAAAGATAATCTGGAAGACCTGATTTCGAAGTCGGGTCATGATGATACAGTGCTGGTTCTTCGGAACCGTACGGTATACGTGTTCTGCGGAGAGGGCGCCGAGACCCGCGCGCTTACAACTTTTAAGTCCAAACAGGGCACCGAGTTGTATTTTTTTGGGCCTTACAAAGTGGGCTCTCAATGGTATTTCTTCACGTAATGTGTTAGGAGATGCCATTTTTTTATTTGATTACAATACATTATGCTTAGATCACCTGAAATGATGGGGGGAATAGAAGGGGAACTTAAATACGAAAAAGAAAAAGCGTTGAAGGAGCTCTTACGAAAACTTACAAATGGTGAATACACCCACATTGGTGATGGCCGATCTGGGGACGTTAAAATGCTCACGATTGATGCTGATTCTGATTTATCTAAAACCTGGGTTTTGAAAATTGAGCGGGAAAAAACAAAGGAGCAGGAAGCCTTAAATCTTACGATGCGTGATGAACTTCTCCTACATTCACGCGCTATGGATATTTTGGTTAGAGCGAGAATTGCGAATCCAGACAAGCTCTATGCGGATATTCCCGAGATTATCGGGTTTATGAATGAGTGGGAAAAACCGGTTTTATTTATAGAATATGTTGAAGGAAACACTTTATTTGAGCGAGCACTTAAAGAATTTATAATTACTTACACGGTTGATGATCCTGATTCAGACGAGGGCAGGGAAGAAATAAATGAAATTCAGGAAATGACGAAGGAAGAGTTGATCGACAGGGCATCAGAACCAGACTTAGTAAACGTATTGCCACCAAGGTACAGACACGAAATTCAGTTAGAAGGCGGTCAGTTAGATGAAAATGCTTTTATTGGTATAGCTCTCGACGTGAATAGACTTACAAAAGGGCAGTCGAAAATTATAAATGAAAAACAATTTGAAGCACTTACAAACACAGTAAAATTACTGCACGCAAAAGGTTTTCATCATCGCGATCTACACGCATCAAATATAATGATAAAACCTGACGGTACGGTTAGTATTATTGATTTTGGTTTGTCGGTTGATACTAGAGCCCTTGAAACAGGCTCGGTGTATACGGAAAATATCGGTAATGCAATGCAGGAACGTTATGTGAAATTGATGAAAGATTTAGAAATGCTCGAAACTTACTATAAAGTGGCAAGAAAGCGAGTGTAATAAATTATACATGCTGTATAATTTGGAACTCGTAAATCTGGTTTACTTATAAGTAAAAAGAACAGCGCATAGCTGTTCTTTTATTGTAACGACTTTGATTTTTCATTGTATTAATAAAGCTAAGTGATTGAGCTGTATAGTTAAGACTTGGAGGTTTTATGCTGAAATTTGCGAGGATCGTTTCTTGTTTGAAGTGTCTTCAGTCTTCAACAACTGATGCTGAAATGTTAGCGGTTGTGGAGGAGCTGATTCAAATAGATCTGTTTGCAAGCATATGGCGACGATTTTGGTGTGTGGTGATTGCCCAGAATAAAGAAGCTTTCACTTTGTTTATTCAAGAAATGGAACGTCAAGAATTCGAAAGTGCGTACAGGTCATTGAGTCTAGTGGTGGCCAACACCTGCGAGCAGAAAAACCGGATTTATTAGGATCCATACAGCGTGCCCTGAGTTTAAAACTCGGGGATTTTTTATACAAACAACATTGACATTAGTCTAGTAAAATGTTAAATTTAGTCGTCGATTCGTTGAATTGACGTAAACAAAAAAATGGAGGGCTCGTGTCGATTTACTTAATTTGTGGTTTTCCTGACAGAAATGAGAGTATGACCCATTCACACAAGATTGACCTGATCGCTATGCTTGAAGCGCTCCGCAAACTGCTCGCATATGCAAACGCTGAACCTGCACTCCAGCTCTTTTTACCGGACCACCCAGCTATAAGGCCCCTGGCTACAAAGTTTGTTCCAAAAGAGCAACGCCACTTCGTGAATTCCTGGCGGGAAGTGCCTGGAGAAGTGACTGTGGTTGTTATTGGTGGGACGGATCGCGAACTGCAGGCACTTGAGTCTATACCTCAGGAAAAGATCGTGAGAGTCTTTCCAATCGCCACAACTGGCGGTGCGGCACAAAGTGCTCTAAAGAGCATGCGTGGTTTTATTGACGCAAAGACAGTTAAAGTACTGTCTGATGGATTCTCAATAACATAACGTATATGTCCCAATTACAACAAGCCAACAAATCAGGCAAAACGAAGGAGGAGATTCGCTACGAAAACGAGCTTGTAAAGCGACAGTATTTCGACTACCTCAAAGAGTCACGAGGGTACTCCCAGAACTCCATCATCACTTACGAGGGATCGATTCTCCAATGGCAGGACTTTTCCAAAGATGTCGACTTTCGAGCGTTCAACAAGAAGTGTGCCGTTGAGTTCAAGGACTGGCTCGCAATCCGAAAAGGCAAACGTGGTGACACGTTGAGCGTTAGCTTCCAGTATCAGACCATTCGCAAGGTCAACGACTTCTTTTTCTGGCTCTCACGCCAAGACGGATATCGTCAGCATATCCAAGAAACGGATGTTGAGTTTCTCAAACTCGGCAAGAAGGAGTCACGGCAGGCGCTCCAAAGCAAACGACGACGTGTGCCGTCCATGGAGGTGGTCAAAAAAACCATTGAGGGCATTGAGCCCAAAACCGAGA
>PFWT01000026.1:0-27774 GCA_002791275.1 Candidatus Uhrbacteria bacterium CG_4_9_14_3_um_filter_41_35
TGGTCCACTTATGGTCATATGACCGTAAGTGTTCCAGATTACCGCTAAAGTTAGAAGAGAAACGGGATATTTACCAACTTTAAATGTCGATTAGCTCTTAAAAACAGGTAAATATTTATTGTTAGCCATAAAATTGTTAGCCATAAAAATGGCTAATTACGGCAAAAAAACTTGATTTACACCTTGACGAAATAGCAAAAATATGGTATAAATATTAGTCGCTTAAACTAGGTTTGTGGTCTCACGAAAACACGGAGGTTTTTTCGCGAGGCCAGAAAAGCTTCGATCCTGCGGGGTAAAACCTAAAGGATAGGTGTGGCTCTGGCCCACAAGAACATTCAAAAAAAAGGAGGGGTCATTATGACTCGTATTTTGAAAGGTTGCCTGTTGGCAACCGCGCTGTTTTTCAGCGCCTGCGCCAACGACGCCGATTTTGACGGCGTGCCGGCAGCGCAGGACTGCAACGACGCGAACGGGCAAATCCGCCCGGGCGCGCCAGAAACCTGCGACGCAGTCGACAACGACTGCGACGGCTGGATCGACGAGGGGCTGAACTGTCCCGGCGTCGGTACGGACACCGCTACCGACGCCGCGTGCGAGGCCAAGTGGGCACTCGACGCGGACGGCGATGGCTACACCCTCGAGGGATCCGAGACTTGCGTCTCGGGTCTCGCGGGCTACGTCCTCGTGTCGGCGGAGGCCGACTGCGACGACCGCAACCCCGACGTCAACCCCGCTGGGGTCGAGGTCGAGTGCGACGGCATCGACAACGACTGCAACCAGAGCATCGACGACAACGCCGTCGAGGCGCCGGTGTGGCTCCTCGACGCGGACGGCGACGGCTACGGCGACGTAGCTAAGTCGAAGAAGTCGTGCGCGCAGCCTGCGGGCTACGTGGTAGCGACAGAGATCGACTGCAACGACGCCAACCCGATCGTCCACCCGGGCGCCACCGAGATCTGCGACAACGTCGACACCGACTGCGACGGTATCACCGACGACGACGAGTCGACGGACGCCGTCACGCTCTACGCGGACGGCGACGGCGACGGCTTCGGCTGGTCCGGCCACTCACGGGTCACTAAGTGTGACCCGAAGAGTGTCGGCTACAGCGCCGACAACACCGACTGCGACGACCTCGAGGCATCGGTAAATCCGGGTGCCGACGAGGTCTGCGACCTGATCGACAACGACTGCGACGGCAAGATCGACGATCTTGACCCGAGCGTCACCGATCAAGAGCTCTGGTACGCGGACGGCGACCACGACGGCTACGGCAACAAGCGGGGCACGAAGCACGCCTGCTTCGTGCCCCGCGACTACGTCGCTGACAACACCGACTGCAACGACGACTTCGCCAGCGCGAAGCCGGGTGCGGTCGAGACCTGCGACGACATCGACAACGACTGCGATGGTCTGGTCGATGAGGCGGGGGCCACTGGTGAACTCCAGTGGTACCCCGATAATGATTACGACAGTTACGGCACCGCTATTGGTGTCGTAACTGCCTGTAATCGCCCGATCGTCGGGCATTACATGGCGCAGTCGGACGTGAACCACGCCTCCGACTGTAACGACCGTAACGAGACGGTCAACCCTGGCGCGCTCGAGCAGTGTGATCTTATTGATCACAACTGCGACGGCAACGCTGGTGGAACGACTGAGCCGTTCTACCGCGACCAGGACGGCGACGGCTACGGCAACAGTGCCGATGTCGTAAACAACTGCGCGCAGCCCTCGGGCTACGTGAAGTTGAGCACCGACTGCAACGACAACGTTGCTTCGGTTCACCCCGGCGCCACCGAGATCTGTGACGGCATCGACAACAACTGCAATGGGCAGGTCGACACTGACGCGGTCCAGACCAGCTGGTACGCGGACGCGGACGGCGACGGCTACGGCGCGAAGACCGGGGCGATCAGCTCCTGCACTCAGCCCTCGGGCCGAGTGCAGGACAACAACGACTGCAACGACGCAGTCGTGACCGTACACCCCGGCGCCACGGAGGTCTGCGACGATGCAGTTGACAACAACTGCAACGGCCAGACCGACGCGGGCGACGCCCAGTGTGGCGGGCAGGAGCCGGTGGTGACAGGTCGGGTCTGCGACCCGACCGTCACCGGCTCCTGCACGATGCAGATCACGTGCTCGGCGGGTAATACGCCGAGCACGATGAGGGTCTGCGTCTCGGGCAAGGCCCGGTCGAGTGTGGTGCCAGGGAGCGAAAACGCCCCTGGCGCCGACACGAGCACCGGTTCGTTGCTTCGGGAGGACGGAAACTTCATGACGAAGTATTTCGTCCTCTTCTACGACCGCTACTCGAGTGGGTTCGGGGTCGGGGTCGACACCAGTCGCCCGATCTACACGACCACCACCAACCAATACTGCGCGGAACTGCCGCGCGGTGACTGGTTCCCGGCCCTCGAGGGTCAGACGGGAACCCTGGTCGTCGAGGCTGATCTCAACCTTGAGAAGGTTGAGATCAGCAGTGGCTCTGAGCTCTGCCAGATCAACACCACAGGTGTTGGCGGCGCGTCCGGGTTCG
Organism: Candidatus Uhrbacteria bacterium CG_4_9_14_3_um_filter_41_35; assembly: GCA_002791275.1. Lineage (GTDB taxonomy): Bacteria > Patescibacteriota > Patescibacteriia > UBA9934 > UBA9934 > UM-FILTER-41-35. The sequence continues at coordinate 2,546 of PFWT01000026.1, forward strand.
TCACCTACGTCGGACAGTAGGTGAACTTGCGGCCGAGTTTGAGGGATTTATTCCTTCAGCTCGGCCGCTTTTTTGATTATGAAGGTTTTTTATTAGATCAGACTTCGGAGATTAGCTTATTTAATCTAGCGTACAGGGGGATCGCTTAATTTGATGCATAAACTAGCCTTATAATTTCACTCCGAAAGACACATATTTCTAAAATCGAAATTGGTCAACGGATATTTGGCTAAGTTATCCACTTTTTTGTGGATAACTTTTTTGGAATAGTTTTATCAATATTAATATATGGCTAATCTTAGTCATCAAAATATATTAGTGGACTAATCGTTGAGAGCCTCAACCTATTGACTAAAGTCGATTTTTGCGCTAATGTTAGTATTCAACTAAATATATGAAAATTGCTTTTATTGGTCAGCGTGGGCTTGAAGGAGCTCCTCAGTCTATTGATTCAAACGTAACAGAACTTGCCTCACAAATGGTGCGGGAGGGGAACGTTGTGATCAGTTATCTGCGCAAGTGGTACTTCAACCAACCAGAGAAACGGTTCAATGGAATTATTTTAAAAGAGATCTCCTCAATTCCGGTGCGGTACCTAGACGGCGTGAGTTACGCTTTTTTGGCAACTCTGCACACGATCTTCGTAACTAAACCAAATGTGGTGCACTACTACGGAGCTGGCCCTTCACTTTTTGCCTGGATGATTCGTTTACTTCAACCTGGTACGATCGTGGTCTGCACCCTAAGTACTGTGGAACAAAATAAAAAAGGCTGGGGAGCTATGGCGCGGTTTGTGATGCGACTTGGGGAAAAAGCCTCAATTGAGTATGCACACGCAACCATTGCGACCTCGAAAATCGTTTCAAACTACGCAGCGATTGAATACGGCACTAGAGCGCAGTATATTCCAAACGGTCTTTCTGTAAAAAGAGTCCCGGTTGACGGAGTGATTCTAGCGTCTTTCAATTTACAATCATTTAGTTACATTTTAGTGCCAACTGATTTAGCAGAAAATGATGGTTTGGAAATTATGCTGGAAGCTTGGGCTAGGGTTCGAAATGAAAAACCACAACTGTTTGCGGAGATAAAATTAGCTTTCTTAGGTGGACCAATGCAACCGGACGGACGTTTAATTAGCTTAAGAGAAAAATACGCGAGTGATAACAGTGTAGTTTTTACAGGATTTCAGCGCGGTGAAGTTACTGATGCTTTGTTCGCGGGAGCGAGGGTCGTGGTTGACCCAAGTGAAAACCCAGAAAAAGCCGAAGAGGTTTTGCTAGCGATGAGCTACGGTAAAGCGGTTTTGACCTCGGACACTAATGCGCATAAGAGTGCGGTTAGTGAATATGGTGAACTGTTTGCGGTTGGTGAAACGCTAGACTTGGCTGGGAAAATCGTTCAGCTCTTTGAGGATCAGATGCAAACAGCAGCGATCGGCCACTCAGCGCGAACTTACGTGGAAAATGAACGCAACTGGGAGGAGATCGCGGGAAAAATACTTGAAATATATTCCGAGTACTTAGCACTTCGTGATGGTGTTTTGGCAATTAGATAAATTAAAAACTCCAGTGAAAAACTGGAGTTTTTGTTTGTTAAATTCTAGCTTGCCGGTAGATAGTTTTTACTACCTCTTTTGAAATCATATCCGGTACCTTGCCCGTTTGAACATTTAGAGCAATGAGTTTGTCTAGGTGATGAACACCAACCTTTCCGGAAAAGAGAAGGGGCAAAACAGATTCACCGCGCTCTGTGATGGTGTTTTTTAATAGAGCGACACCGGAGCGATAGATGTGATCGCGGGCAAAAACCATGTGCTCATTTTGGGTGTTGGTGATACCGCGGTAAACCCGAACACATAAGTTCCAAGCCTCAGTCCGGCAAGTCTCTTCAGTTTTCTGAACGCCAGTTTTTTTAGCTAGCTTCATTCTAGCTTCAACCAGCGTTTTGAAAGTGGTGCTGAAATCAGTATTTCGAGCCAAGGCAACAGCGTAGGCGTCCCAGAAACCAGGAAGGTGCTTTGTGGGCCTTCTGTTAAGCAGAGTTTGGTAGTAAATGGCCAGACCTTCCTCGGTTTGCAAATAATGATCGAGACCACGGCCTAGAAGAGCATAGCTGCTTTGCCGACCGTTCATTGTTCGTAAACCATGAACTTCGAGCTCGTGAGTTAATAATCGAGCAGCGCGGGCCTTGGAAAGATTTCGCTGACTAGGCAGATAAACGATACTGGTTCCTCTTTTGTTTAGATGCCTGATTTTTATTGAGGAGCCACCAAAAAGTTCAATGTGCCACTTGCTCATTTTGTAATGATCTAAAACCGCCTCAGTCATTTTCACGAAAAGTTCGGTAGTAACCGGCCTTGAGTGCTGGTGGAAAATACTCGAGTGTTCTAGCATTTCTTCAAACTCAGAGGTTAGAGTCGAAAGGTTTTCTTCGGGAAAATTGAAGAGTTGATTTGAAAGGCTAGTAACAGTTTGATCATTACCAAGACTGATAGCACTCACAATTTTAGAGCGATTTTGAAGATCGAGTAGTTTATCTTCGTAGATGTCTTTTAGCAAAGTTGGGTAATTAAGCGACTTTATTTGCAGTAAACGGTTGTCGATTTCTGACTGGTACTTTTTGGCGTTAAAGAGCTTAGCTTTTTTATAGCTAAAAGTTGGCGAAATACCATTTTTGAAGAAATCAGTTTTAGCTTGTTTGAGTCCGGGTTTATCCTGCCTAACTAAATCGTAGAAGGGGAAGGGAGGGAGTGAGTTTAGGAGTTTGAAAAGTTCAGCATCCTCTTTTTCTTGCCACCATTTCATATTATTCAGTATCAGGGTTTTTTAGCTTATTTGGGTTTGGGGAAAAGAGTTTGTTTTTTATGCGCCACTGTTCTACAAACTGGCCGATACCATCACGGTCCCGTTTATTTTTCACAGTCGTACTCGACTGTGACCACTTGAGTAGTGACTCAAAACCGATCTTGTACCGACCTTGAACCACAATGTAGTTAACCTCGTTTGCGGAGATAGCTCGTCGAATCGTTCGACTGCTAACGCCAAAGATTTTAGCGGCCTCTGAAACGGATAAGCGGATAGGAGTGGTCATAGGTTTATGAGTGGGTGAGATTAAAAAATGAGTAAGTTAGCAAATCAATCATCGATCAGCACAGGTTTCGTAACAAGACCCATACTCGGCATTTTGAATGAAATGGGTTAGTTGTTAAAATGTCGATAATAAGTGTAATATTTTTACACGGAATTTCTAAAGTTATTTGGCTACTCTAGCGTAGACAAAAAATTATAAACTGTCAATCTGGTCTTGTGGAAATTCGAAAAATAGTACTAAAATACGCCCATTAAGGTAATCTTGTAATGATTACCAATATTTAACGACTAGGTGTGTGTCCATGTTAAACGAAAAATTTATATTGTTTCGCATACATCGGTTTCGGGATAAGTCAGCTTATGCGAAACTTTATGAGCGATACCACAAGAATATCTTGGACTTTGCTAGTTTTAAGATGCCTCGCAAACAGGACGCTGAGGAGGTGGCCTCCGAGGTATTTCTTCGGGGCTGGGAGTACGCAACTTCAAACCGAGTCGATAACATTAAAGCCTTGTTTTACCGAATAGCCAGAAACCTGATCGCAGATTTCTATCGGCAACGCAAAGTAGAGGACTCGCTCGACGAACTGGCTGATGTGGCCGCTGATCAGGAGATAGAGGAGCGGATTGATCTTAGTGAATCGGCTAACAAACTGATCGCAAAGATCAGAGCCTTAAAGGGTGATATGAGTGAGGTCTGCGTGATGCACTATATAAATGAATTAAGCGTGAAGGAGATTGCAGATATTCTGGACAAGTCTCCAAACAATATAAGGGTAATTTTGCACCGAGCAAAAAAGGCCTTGAACAAATAGAATTAAATATGTCGAAAGATTTTAATGAACAATTTAAGAGTTTGCAGGCTGAGCTCCACGCGTCCTCGAAACGGGACGGTGCCTACGACCGCATGTGGAAGCGAGTTTCCACAGCGATCGAGGACACAGACAACGTGGTCTCGCCGGCAACAACACTAGATTACTTGCAGTGGTTGTTCTTTGAATCAATTTCAACGCCAATCACGATTGGAGCTGCGATGCTAGTGATCGTCTTTGGAGGGTTTATGACCACCGTGAATGCTGCACAGAGTTTACCGGGTGAGGCGCTTTACAGTGTGAAACTGGCAACCGAAAAAGCCCAGCTTAAACTTTCATCGCTTGAGCATAAAGCAGTTCTGCACACAGAATTTGCGGGGCGCAGGCTGGAAGAGGCGAGTGCGCTAAACGTTTCGACTGATCCAGCTAAAACTGCACAAATAAAACGAACACTCGACGCTTACCGCTCAGAGGTTACGCAAGCAGGTGAAGATGTGCGGTCGTTACTAAACGAAAAGAGTACTGAAACGATGCAGGTAGCTTCGGCGGTCGACAGAAAGATCAGTGTTTTAAACGCAGAAATCGATACCAGAGTTCAGGAATCGGACACCAACACTTTAGATATTGAGGACGCAAAAAAAGCTACGCAGGCGGTTTCAAGCTCGGTGGTGAATGTAATGATGGAAGAGCACGAAACTACTTCGAGCAATAAGCTTTCAGACGACATTGAAAAATCGTTCAACACCAAACTATCGGATGTCCAGAAAAAACAATCAATGGTCCTCGGACGTTTAGCTAGAATTGATGAAGTGGTTACTGTTAATAAAGATTTGCACATTGGAGGTATTGTAGAACTGCGATTTGCTGCGAACGAAACTTCGGTGCTGATGCGCTCCGCTTCTGACTTCGCGATTGCTGGTGGCTACCGCGCCGCTTTCGATGATCTAAAAGTGGTAGATGAAAGACTTTCCGAGATTGCAAATAGAATAGTTGCAATGGAAATCGTTACCACAGAGTTCTTTGCCAATCAAAAGATTGAAAAATTAGCCGAGCCTGTAGAAACTGAGGGCCAAATAAATTCCCTTAGGTCAGACTCAACCGCTACTTCAACAATTAGCCAATAATTCAAGTAGGGCTGAAGAGCCGGATGCGTTTCCGGAAAAGTACACGGCAAGGTGTATTTTTCCGGAAACGCAGTCGCGTTTTCTTCTTCTCTCGTTACTACTCGAGGCAACTTGCCTCAACTTCGGAGATAAGTTCAAAGGTCGAGACCGCATGGTCGCTTATTTCTACATAATCTTAAAATGAAAAGGACAAATAAATTTATGACTAACGCCTCAACATTCGGACAGCGCACACTTTCAGCATTACTTGCTGGTGCGACTATCCTATGGGCCGTAGGTATTGCTTCTCTAGCTGTTCCTCAGGCTGCACACGCTGCATCTCCTGGAGACAGAATCAAGAGTTCAGCTCTATCAGCCGTATACTTCTACGGTTACGACGGAACACGAAGCACATACCCAAACCTTAAGACTTACGAAACATGGCACAACGGTTTTGATGGAGTAAAGACTGTTTCAGACAGCGAACTTTCATCACTACAACTTTCAGGAAACGTTGTATACCGACCAGGATCACGATGGATCAAGGTTGATACAGCTTACGAAACATACGCAGTTTCAACTAATGGAACAATCCACTGGATTGAGACAGAACCTGTAGCTGTTGCTTACGATGGATCTTCATGGAACACAAACATTGACGATGTTCCAGATACTTTCTTCGTAGACTACAACGTTGGAGCATCTCTAATGAGTGCTACAGCTTTCGACGGAATGATGTACATGAGTGGTTCAGACCATTACGTAGTACAAAACGGAGCTAAACGATTAGTGTCTGCAGCTGGAATGAGCTCAAACGCTATGGACAACGACTTCTTCCTTCTAGGAACAGGAATTGATGACTCAGCTCTTACAGCTGGATCAGACGTTATTGGACTAGAATGTGATCTAGTTGACGCTTCACAGACTGGATGTACAACAGCTGTAACACCAGTTTCTGGAGACCTTACTTTCTCAGTTTCTTCAGCAACACCAGCAGGAGCAACACTTCCAATGAGCTCAAACTCAGTAGAAGTACTTACTCTAAATGCTAAAGCTGGAAGCTCAGCAACAACTCTAAACACAATCGTTGCTGAAATGGATGGTATTGGTGCTACTACAAACATCACAAACGCATACCTATACCGTGGTAATACACGTCTAACACAGGCGCGTTCAATTAACACTTCAACACGACAAGTAACTTTTGCTGGTCTAAACCTAGCACTTGCTGCAGGTGAGACTGCTGCTCTTACAGTTCGAGTAGAGCTAGCTGCTTCTGGTACAGCTACAACTGGCGACCAGATTCGATTCTCAGTAGTTTCAGCATCTGATGTTGACGCAACTGGAACAGTAAACGGAGCTTTCCCACTTTCTGGAAATACATTCAGCATTGGTGGTGTAAGCACAGGAACAATTACAGTGGCTAAGAATGGCAGCATTTCAAACCCATCAATTGGGCAGAACGATGCAACTATTGCTAAGTTCATGCTAACTGCAAACACAGAAGCTGCTTCTGTTCAGCACGTAACTCTACGAGTTACAGATGCAACTGACCACTCAGATCTTAAGCTTTGGAAGGGTGCAACTCTTCTAGCTTCAGGAACTGCTGTTGGAAAGTCTGTATCATTCGACCTATCAGCTGCTCCAGTAGAAATTGCTAATGGAGCTAACGCAGTACTTACAGTAACTGCAGATATTGGTGGAATTACAGGCCGAGCCGTAAGTGCTTACGTTGAAAACAACGCTGACGTTGTTGCAATCGGTGGTACATACGGATTTGGAATGGGAGTAACAGCAACAACATACGATGGTGGATCATGTACTTCAACATCTGGTGATTGTTCATACTCAACCACACAGGGTGGAGACCTTACTCTAGCTGGAAACGGTCCACTAGCAGGAACAGTAAGCGTTAACAGCCAGGACCGAGTACTTCTAAACTTCTCTCTAACTTCAGCACAGGATGCTACAATTCGAAGCGTTGCTGTTTCTGTATACGGAGACGATGATGCCGACAACGATCCATTTGATGGAGTTGAGGCAGGTGGTTCTGATACAGACGGACTTCTTTACAACGTAACTGAAGGTGCTCTTAAGGACATCAAAGTTATCAACACAGCAACAGGAACTATCGTAATGGGACCTCAGGAGCTTTCTCTTGCAGGAAACGATGCGGTACAGGTTCTTACTTTCACTGACGTATTCAGCATGGCTGCAGGGGAAACTCTAAACCTTGCTGTTACTGCAGATGTAGACAACAACACAGTTTCAGGAACTGAATACGGTGCTGCTGTAAACGCTGCTACTATCTCAGCTGAAGATGTAAACGGAGACGCAATCACACGAATCGTGCCAGCTGGTATGGTTCAGGGAAATTCACAACAGGCACTAGCTGCTACACTGACACTAGCTTTGGCTTCAACTCCAGGCGACGTGGCTACAGTTCGAGGAGCTTCTGCAGTTAATGTTGCTTCTTTCTCAATGGTTGCAGGAAGTGGTTCAGATCTAAACGTTTCAGACGTAACATTTGACATTTCTTCAAGCACAGACAACTCAACATTCGTATCTGGTGGATCTGATGTAACAAACTACATTAGTTCATGTTCACTATACGACTTTGCAGGTAACCAGGTTGGTGCTGCAAAATCACCAGAAACAGGTGGAGCAACAATTATCTTCAACAATCTAAACTGGGCAGTTCCAGCTGGAGTGTCTGAACTATTGTCTCTAAAGTGTAACTTCTACAAGCCAACAGCTTCTGCTCCTAAATACTTCTCATTTGACGTATCTACAGCTGGAAACATTGTGGCTGAAGACAAGGATGCACAAACTGTTTACATTAACGGTTCAACAGCTACAACTGATGCAATCGCTGTAAACGGTGGACTAACTCCTACAAACTCAACAACTGTTAGTGTTGCTGGAACTCTAGCTCTTACAGCTGATTCAAGCACACCAACTGCTGACATCTTGCTTGCTGGTTCTACAAGTAACCTAGTTTCAACTTTCAGACTTACAGCTACAACTGAAGACTGGAATGTTTCAACATTCACAGTTGCAGAAAAGGCTGCTCAGGTTATGGGTCTAGGAACTGATTCATCAGCATACGCAAACAACATCACTACAGTTACTCTTGAGTACCCTGCAGCTGATGGTTCAACAAAGACTGTTTCAACTCCAATGACTGGAAATGAAGCACGATTCACAAATCTTGACATGCTTGTTAAGACTGGAGTACCTGCAAAGGTTAACGCTTTTGTAAGCGTACCAGCAAGCGACCGAAACGTTGGTGGTTACGCAACTTCAAACGAACGGGTTCGACTTGGATTCTTTGTTGACGGAACAAACGATGATAACTTCTCAGCTTCAGGAGCACAGTCAGGAACTTCACTAGTTGATTCAACTTCTGGAGCCCCAACAGCTCTTACAACTGGATTTTCTTCATTCGTTGTTAAGAAGACAAAACCAACAGTAACACTTAGCGCTTCTACACCATCTGGCGGTCAAAAACCAATTGGCGATCAGGAAGTACTACGATTCAACGTTGCTGCGTCTTCAAACGGAGATGTATCTCTAGACCAGATCGTGTTCACAATGAATGCATCTGACAACGCAACTTCAACATGGAACGAAGCAGACGTAATTCTGCCAGCAGAGTTCGACATTTACGACCTAAACAACCTAGGTACTTCAACTGCGCTTGACGTAGATGGAGACTGGAAGATGCTTGCTTCAACAGGTGCTGAATCTGTAGCAGCTACAGTTCCTGTTAAGTTCGTAAAACTAGATCTTACAACACCAGTTGTGGTACCAGCTGGTACAACTCACACATTCGCATTGTACTTTGACACAACAGGAGCATCTGCAACTAGCGATGACTCAGTACAATTCGGAATTGCTGGTGATGCTCTAGCAACACCAATCGCTCTTGGAACTGGAAGAACATTGGCTGCTGACTTCACTATTTCTCCAATGATCACTACTGTTACTGGTAGTGGAGCATTAGACACTACAGCAACAGGTGCTGTAAACGTAGGAGATATTCTAGTATTTGCCGGAGCTGAAAAAGTTCTTGTAACTGCGTACACACCAGCAGCATCAACTGCAACTGTACAACGTGGATACATGGGAACAACTCCAGCTCTTGCTTCAACAGGTGCTGCAATCACACGAATCCCTTCATCATTTGTATGGGAGGATGACGGTGATAGCTCAACAGCTGTTGCAGGAGACCTATGGGGATCTTACCTAGTTAATGATCTACCTATCACTGGTGGAGCAATCAGCTTCTAAGCTTATTCCTTCATTCAGGATTACAAAATCGCCCGAAAGGGCGATTTTGTTTTATTGCAAATACTTGCAATAAAACTGGCATTTAGCTAAACTCTAAGCAATATGAAAATGCTTAAAACTAGAAGACAGTGGATACTAAGCGGAGCAGTTTTGCTTCTAATTTTAGCCGTAGTTTACGGCGCTTGGTCTGCAAGTGGTCATAATAATAAATATAAAGGTTTGGCACTAAACTCGGAGGTGGCGCTTGACGATGGAATGAGGAACTTGATTGAATCACAAATCAAAGTTTCACAAGCTGCGCTTGAAGCACAGCTAAAATCCGGGCAAAAAGTTGATTTAAACTTGTACACATCAATTGCCTGGGACGCCACAATGCTAGGCGATTTAGTACTAGCTAGAGAAACTTACGAAGCTTATTTTGAAAAAAATACCTTGAACTACACTGCCTGGAATAACTACGCAAACGTTTTAAAAGATATGGGGGACTTCGACCGCGCGGAGTCAGCTTATAAAGAGGCTTATACTTTGTACGGAAACGAGGCTTATTACAGGGACTACATTGAATTTATTGATAATCATTCGGTGGATGGCAACAGAGATGAAGAAATAAAACAGGTTTTAGAAGACGCAGTGTCGGAAATTGGTCAAACGCCATACTTTATGATCAAGCTGGCTAGTTTGTACGAAAAGCGGGGCGACTGCGAGCAAATGAACGCCCACTACAACGTGGCAAAGACACTTCTGCCAGACAATAAAGAATTACCAGAGGAGATAGCAACTGCAAATAAAAACTGCGCGGAGGTTAATTAGTAAAAATACATAAAATCCCGAGCACTCATGCTCAGGATTTTTTATTGGTGGTGTTATTGTTGAATAAAATCAATTATAGATCAGAATTGGAACATCCATTTGCAGTCGCATTCCTAGCACTTTACGCTCGTGATATAATGGCAATATATGAAAAAGTTTTTTGCTTTGTTTTTTATTTTGGTTTGTTTGATACCGGTACAAAGTTTAGCGGTTGCTCCAAACGATCCCAACTTTTTTGAACAGTGGTATTTGCAAAAGATCGGGGCGGAAAACGCCTGGGACATTACAACCGGCTCAGACTCGGTAGTTGTCGCGGTTTTTGATTCAGGAATAGATATCGAACACCCAGATCTTAAAAATAATATCTGGATCAACTCTGGGGAAATCCCGGGTAACGGACTTGATGATGATAAAAATGGTTATATCGACGACGTTAATGGTTGGGATTTTGTGGATGACGACGGTTTAGTTGGGCCAGTTGTGATAGGCCAGGCCACAACCGACGCTATTTCGCACGGGACACTGATTGCCGGTTTGATCGGGGCAGTGGGAGATAATATGAAGGGAGTAGTGGGTGTAAACTGGAATGTAAGGATTATGCCACTTAGAGTGCTCGACGCTACCGGAGCGGGAGATTCTTTTGATGTAGCTTTCGCGGTTGATTACGCTGTAAAAAATGGCGCCGACGTAATTAACTTCAGTTTTTCTGGCAACCAGTCAGATATGTATTTACGTGAGGCACTACGCAGGGCCTACGAAGCTGGGGTGGTGATCGTGTCAGCGATCGGCAACGAAGCCGCAAATGTGGACAATAGCGCGGTTTACCCAGCTTGTTATTCGTCGTTGGCATCTGACTGGGTGATTGGCGTGGCGTCGACTAATCAGATCGATGGACGCTCAAATTTCACAAATTTTGGAGCGAGTTGTGTAGATATTTCAGCGCCAGGCGAAAACATTTTTGGGCTCAGCTATTATGACCCAATGGCTGGTTTTCCAACAGCGTATGACGGGGGCTGGAGTGGAACCTCGATGTCGGCACCGCTTGTTTCGGGAGCGGTAGCACTTTTACTTTCCAAATACCCAAACCTAACGCCCGAGGAAATTGAAACCATTTTGCAATTATCGGCGGACCCAATCGTAGGAACAGCGGATATTGTGAGCTCGATGGGGCCAGGGCGATTGAATATCAGTCGGGCTCTGCTTGTGGCAAGTGGTTATGTAACGGCAAATACACCTGCTGTACCAGAGCCGATAGTGCTAGAACCATCAGCGCCAATAGTGCAGTCGGTAATTCTAGATAATTTTATTTCGGGGCAATCCTTTGACACGGTTTATTTTGCGCAAAATAACGAGCGCTATGCTGTTATAAACGCGCTAACTTATTTTACCTACGAGAACTCATTTATTTTTGTGAATGAAGTTCCAGACAGCTCGCTCGGTTCTTATAGACTGAGCGGACTCGTCTTACCAAAACCAGGGGTGGTACTTATAAAAATTAAAAGTGATCCGAGAGTTTACGCAATCGAAGCTAATCCAAGTAAACCGTTTTCACCGTACTTGCGCGCGATTGATTCTGAATCAATTGCAAAAACAATGTACGGAAACAATTGGGCAGATTACGTGATCGATATTGAACCAACATTTTTCACCAAGTTTACCTTGGGGGCACCGATGCTTTCGCCAGAAGTGGTGGATACCAGTATAATGAAAACTAGACAGCAACTGACTGCTTTGATCGCGGGACAGTAACGTGCCGTTAGTTAAATATTTCAATCAGAATAATCAAAACAATATGCCTGAATTACAAGAAAAGCCAATCGCAATGGTAACCGGAGGAGCTGGTTTTATAGGCTCTTTTCTTTGCGAGGAACTACTTAAAAGTGGTTACCGAGTTATTTGTGTTGACGATTTTAGCACCGGTCACGTACGTAACATTGATCCTTACTTGCGAAACCCTGATTTTCAGTTTCTAAGACAAGATATTAATGTTCCGTTTGATTTAGAAGCTTTTCCAGAGCTTGAACCATTTAAAGTAAAATTTTTAGGCGTACAGGAGATTTACCATTTAGCAGTTCCAAAATCGATAAAAAATTACGATAAGTACAGGATGTCGACTTTACTTGTAAGCGGTCGCGGTATTGCAAATATTTTAGACATGGCAGTAAAGTATAAATCGAAAGTTTTGCTAGCTTCATCGCCTTCAGTTTATGGACCACGACTTTCAGATAGCGAACGTTTTACAGAAGAATACCACGGAGTGGTTGACCACTTGGCGAGCAGATCGGCCTATGAAGAAGGGCGCCGGTTTGCAGAAACTTCGCTCGATACGTACAAAAAAGTTTATGGAATTGAAACACGCATTGCCCGAATTTTCAAAACCTATGGTCCAAGAATGCCACTATTTGATGGTTTTCAGATCTCGGATTTTATTTTAAACGCACTTAATCAGGAAAACCTGATTGTTCATGGCGATAAAGATTTTAAAACAACCTTAATTTACGTTTCAGACGTAGTTTCGGGAATAGTAAAATTAATGGCGCACCCCGAGGATATTGGGCCAGTTAATTTCGGGAACGATGTGGACGAGATGATCGTGGGGGTAGCGGACAAGATTATTGCGATGACCGGCTCAAATTCAAAGGTAATTTTTGGGGAAAAATTACAGTATTTAATGGAACAGGGACTGCCAGATGTACACAAGGCCAAAGAGGCCCTGCACTGGTCGCCAGTCACCAGGCTGGAAGACGGACTACAAAAAACCATCGACTATATTCAGGCAAATAAGATTTTGCTAACTGGCGAGTAGGTTGAACTACAAAATTGGAATATCACTCATTTTAATGAGTGATATTTTATACACACCCTATTCGGGCGAATAAGGGGTGGTTACAAGATACTCAATCTGTCGTAAGAGGGTCGGTAAATACGGGAACTTAGCGGAAATTTAGGCTTGGCAGATCTGGTTTTGAGTGTTAAGCTACTTAGGCTATGAAGATTGTGGCGGTAATCCCGGCTTATAACGAAGAACAGCGGATCCGGAACTCTGCAGAGGATGCAGGGCGTTTTGTGGATACGGTAGTTGTGGTCGACGATTGTTCAAAAGACAAAACAGGTGAGGTAGCTTTAACAGCTGGTGCTCATGTTTTGCGCCATGAAATTAACAGGGGGCAAGGAGCAGCACTGCAAACCGGAACTGACTACGCAGTGCAAAATTTGGAGGCGGATATTATTGTGCACTTCGATGCCGATGGTCAGATGCAGGGGGCTGATATCCCAAAAATGATCGAACCGATTTTAAACAGTGAGGTCGATATCGTTCTTGGTTCACGATTCTTGGGAGCAGAGTCGAATATGCCACTGTCTCGGCGTCTCACCCTTTGGCTAGCTCTACTTTTTACGCGACTAGTTTCTGGTATAAAAATTTCAGATACGCACAATGGTTTTCGGGCGCTTTCAAAGTACTCGGCTCAAAATATTAAAATTTCGCTTGACCGAATGGCGCACGCATCTGAAATTTTGGATCTAATTAAGCTGAAAAATCTAAAATTTGTGGAAAGACCGGTAATGATTAAATACACAGCGGACACTTTGGCTAAGGGTCAGAGTTTTATGAGCGGTTTTATTGTGCTGAAAGATTTTATAAAATCTAAATTTATTGATTAATTATGATTTTCCAATTTTCCTTGATCATCTTTGCAATTTTTGCGATTATCCGAACTTACAAACAGTATAGACTTCAGCGGGTTAGTGCAAGTTGGCTAACTAGTTGGTTATTGCTTTGGCTTGCGGTCATTTTGGTTGCGATCTCCCCACAGTCAACCGATATTTTGGCGAAGTATGTTGGGGTAGAACGTGGGGCTGATCTACTGGTTTACAGCGCGGTGGTAATTTTATATTACGGTCTTTACAGAATGATGGTGAAGCAGGAAAAACTTCAACAGGAATTAACTTCGCTTGTTCGTAAACTAGCAATTATGGAGGCAAAAAAAATAGAGGCAAAAAAAGATCGATAGCTTATGAATAAAAAAATTGCGGTTATTTATTTGTGTTACGGGTGTGAAAAATACATCCCGGGTTTTGTCGCTGGTCTTCTTAAGATAGATAATAAGGAGGACGTGAAGGTTTTTATGGTGACAAACAACTCACCAGATAATATTGCCGAAGTTACAAGGCGGGAGATACTGCCCAGATCAGGGAAAGACCTGCCAGAGGTTGAGCTGATTGATAACGATACAAATTTAGGTTTTTCTCATGGGAATAATATCGGCATCAGACAAGCGCTCGCTGAAGGTTTTGACTACATATACCTCCACAACGGTGACTTACAGCTCCGAGCCGACTCACTCTCAGAAGCTGTTAAAATGGCAGAGTCAAGTGAAGATATTGGTTCGGTGCAGTCGCTAGTTCTTTACTGGAATGATGACAGCGTAATTAATACATCTGGCGGAGCATTTCATATTGCCGGCTACGGTTACGCGCGGAATAACCTAGATAAACTAGCAGAAACTAAGCTTATTGACGGCGAAGATTTACCGTATGCGTCTGGAGCTGCGGTGCTCTACAAAGCTGAGGTTTTGAAAAAAGTTGGTCTGCTTGAAGAGGGATTTTTTATGTATCACGAAGATTTGGAGCTCGGGCTTCGAATAAAAATCGCGGGGTACATAAATGTTTTAGCAACGCACTCAAGGGTTATTCACGATTACCAATTTTCTCGAAACCCAAAAATGTTTGCTTGGACAGAGTTATACAGATGGGTGGTTGTACTTGGTTACTATAAAGTGGCGACACTAATCTTAATAATGCCGTTACTACTAGTGATCGAACTTGGAACTTGGTTGATGGCGCTTAGAGGTGGCTGGCTCCCAGCAAAGTTTTGGGCTTATAAAGAGATGGGAAAGGCGCGCACCTACAAATTAATTTTTCACTTAAGAAGCCGAGCTCGAGAATTACGAGTAATTAAGGATAAAGAAATTCTTAAATTAACAGTCGGAACGATCGAGGCACAAGAGCAACATAATCCAGTGGTTGAATATGTTGCGAACCCAATTATTTCGTTTGCGCTGTTTGTGATAAGGAAAATTGTAATTTGGTAATATGAAAATTGCTCAAGTAACGCCGGTTTATCCGCCTTATCGCGGTGGAATTGGTAAGGTGGCGGAGGATTACACTTTGGAACTTGAAAAGGCGGGGCACGAGGTACGGGTTTTTCATCCGGGTAATACAAAATCAATTTACAAATGGGGAAATGCGGCATTTATGCCAAGTTTGTTTAAAAAATTACAAGGTTTTGATTTGATCCATTTACATTACCCGTTTTACGGTGGGGCAATTTTTGTGGCGTTCACTGCATCTTTTTTCAAAATACCACTTGTGGTGACATACCATATGAAGACTAAGGCAGACGGCTGGTTGGGTTTGATTTTCAAGTTAGACAGAATATTCTTTGAACCCGTGATTTTACTGAGCGCTAAAAAGATTCTAATAAGTTCACTCGATTACGCCGAATCTATTGATTTTAATCCTCAAAATTTAGTTGAACTGCCATTTTGGGTAAACACAGAAGTTTTTTCGCCAGGCCAGGCACCGGAGCTTAGAAAAGAATTTGGGATTAGTGAAGCGAGTCGAGTTTTTATTTTTGTTGGCGGACTAGATCCGGCACATTATTTTAAAGGCGTAAGTGTTTTACTTTCAGCCTCGGCTCACTTAGCAGTTGAAAGTGACTGGGATATTGTGATCGTGGGTGATGGCAGTAGGACGCACGAGTTTCGGCAGACAGTAAATAAACTTGGTCTTGAAGCTAGAGTCCACTTTGCAGGTCGCGTCAAAGAAGAGGACTTGCCACAATATTACAAAATGGCTGATGTGCACGTTTTACCGTCAATTAATCGCTCAGAAGCTTTTGGTTTAGTTACACTCGAAGCTGGGGCAAGTGGCTTACCGTCGATAGTCAGTGATCTACCAGGGGTGCGAACGCTTGTAGAGGTTGATAAAACAGGTTATATCGTGCCACCTTTTGATGATGTGGGCTTACAGAAAATCATGACAAAATATATAGAAAATCCAGAACTGGCTCACAAGCAAGGAAAAAACGCTCGGGAACGGGTGCTGAAAAGATACAGTATTTCAGTAGTTTTTTCTAAGTTGCAGGAGATTTATATTCAGAGTAGACTCGAAAAATATGAAGATAGGAATAGTCAGTAATTTATACCCGCCTTACGTTCGAGGTGGGGCTGAGTACGTGGTGGTTAGAACAGTTGAAAAACTCATTGAGCAAGGTGAGGATATTTTTGTTATAACTTCGTGCCCCAAGGAACGAGCGTTGGGGCTTGAGTGTTTTCGAAATGCTTCAGAACGAATTTACTATTTTTTTCCGAAAAATCTTTACTACTTGCTCGACGACTACAAACACTACGTGCCAGTTCGTTTACTGTGGCATATAATTGATGGGTTTTCGAGGTACGGAGCTAAGAACACGACTGAGGTTTTAAAGAAAGAAAATCCAGACGTTGTTTTCACGCACAACCTTAAAGGTATCGGGCTTCGAATTCCACTCGCAATTCAAAAATTTGGCACACCGCATATTCACGTAGTCCATGATTTGCAATTGATTTATCCGTCGGGACTACTGTTTATTGGTCAGGAGAAGAAATCAATTTTGGTACGACCGATTTATTCTGCTTATCAAAAAGTTTGTTCATATTTAATGGGACAACCTGATTTAGTAATTTTTCCATCTGAGTATTTAAGAAAAACTTATCTTGAAAAAGGGTTTTTTAAGCACTCAAGAATTAGAGTTATGCAGAATCCGGCTCCAGATAATATCCGAAGCGCTAGAATTTATAGAGAAAATAAAGCGCTAAATTTACTTTTTATAGGTCAGCTTGAGTATCACAAAGGCATTCAATTTTTAATTGAAGCATTTAAGAAGCTCGATATTAAGGCAAATTTAATTATTGCCGGGGAGGGAACTTTGCGAAATTATGTTGAACTTGAGGCCGAGAAAAATAAAAATATTACCTACTTGGGTTACATTGCAGTTGAGCAGATGATGGAGTGCTTTGGAGCAGCGGACGCGCTGGTTGTGCCTTCGCTATGTTATGAAAATTCACCAACGGTGATTTACGAGGCTTTGGCAGCTGGGGTACCGGTGGTGGCTTCTGAGATTGGTGGTGTGGGTGAGCTCGTGGAAAATGGCAGAAACGGTTTTCTGTTCAAGCCCGAAGACGAAACAGACTTTTTACGGGCGGTTCACGACGTCGTGACCAGCAGGCAAAAGTTTATTGAAACGCAAGACGATATTCGAAAAACAGTGGAACCGTTTGCACTTGATAAATACGCTAAAGATTTAGTGAAGCACGCTGAAGATGTTATCGCTCAAAAATAAAGATTTTTATAGCACCGTCACCGACTGAGAACCATTCGTTGGCGGTGTTTTTTGCTAGCTCACTAACTTGTTCAGACTGCCACCAGTAATCGTTGATAACCAAAAAAGCTTTATTGACACCAGTTAAATCCATGGCTCTCACCATATTTTCTTGGCTCGGCTCTTTAATCGCCTCTAAGAATAGTTGATAAAGTTTGTCTCCGGTCGGTATTGGGTAGTAGAAAATGTTTTCTTTGTAATATTTTTTAAAACCAAAAGATTCAAGTGCCGCTGCTGACACAGCTTGGTTTGCGAGCACCACGTAATCGTCTTCACCACCGATTTTGTTTATCTCCCAAACTGCGTTTAGATCGTTTTGACTCACATTAAAACCAGAAGATCGCGCGTAATTGTCGTGGCGTGGGTAGGCGCCATAGACATTTGCAGTTCCAATAAGTGTGAGTAGTAGAATAAAACTAGCGGATAGTATCCGTGGTTTATTTTTCAAATTTCCGAGCGTTTCGAGTATAAAGATTCCAATAACCGGGATGAGGAAAATCATCGTTAAGGTTAATAATCGATCTGAATAATTAGCTCTTTCGTATTCAATCAGGAAGCTGAATTCTAAAGTTGTTGAAAGAAGCCAGTAGTTGATAAACCAAATGCCTGCTGTGATTGCTGGGAGCATTAGGGGTAGGGGAGCTTTTTTGCGGTATAAAAGTATAGTACCAATAAGGCCAAACAGCAGGAGCAACCAAAAAATATTATCAATAACCAAGTACAGTCCGTCTGAAATAGTTGAGAAACGATTACTGATATTAAAACTAAGATCGAGTAAATTGAAATTAAAGATGTTTCGGAGGTTGAAAATAACGTCTAGATTCGCTTGTTTGGCTTGAACCAGAAAAACTAGCGGTAACGAAATAGAGCCGAGGAAAGCAATAATACCTGTGCCGATCGCTTTTATTTTTCGATTGTTTGTTTTAAGGGTTGAAGCAAAGACTAGAACAAAATATATTCCAGTCGGAATTCCAGCGAGCGGGTGCGTGATAATGGCGGAACTTGCGAATAGAGCAAGTAACCATTTTGAAGGTGCGTTTTCACTTTTTGCTAAAATTGGAAGTGATAAGAAGAGAAGCACCAGCGTATAAATATACGCCAGTGACTGGGGGGTGGTGATGATAAATGCGGACAGTGGAAGTAAGAAAAGTGCGAGCAGAGGAGTGAGAGGTTTTTTCGGAAACACGGTTTCAAAACCAACTACCGCCGAAGTAATGATAAGAATAGCGGAGAGCCCGGGGACTAAGAAGAGGTCAACGAGTTTTAGGGGTAGAGTGAACACATTGACCGCAATTAGTTCAAGCGCGTACTGACCAATATAATATAGTGGCTTAGGTACTATGGTACCGAAGTCTAGAATATGTTGTACGGTAGCGCGGTGAATAAACGGGTCAAAACCATAGCCGAGCGGGAAAATAAAAGCTGTTAATGAAACACTCGCGAAAAAAATTACAGCAAGCAAAATTACACTAATTTTTTTTGCTTGGTTGACGTAGAGCGCGAGGGCAACAAGTAACAATGAGGCGAAGATTGCGAGGAGGGCGGTGGGGCTCAGTGCTAGCCAGGGCGAACGGATTGAATCGGTAACACTGAGGTTATTTAGAGCGCTCCACCAGCTGAGGATTGCTAAGGTGGCGAGTGAGAGAGTAAGCCAGGTTTTATTTTGTACCTGCTCATTTTCTGAATTTACAGTTTCTGTTTTTAGAATCAGGCTCGCGATTAAGGTGAGGAATGTAGTTCCGGCGACAAGGGCCACCAGAGTCGTTTGGTACACTGGACCTGTGTAATACAGTAAACTGCCGGTGATTGAGAAAAAAGCAAGTAGACTAGCAAAACCAACGGCTAGTTGCTTTTCAAGACTATTTTTTGGTAGCAGGTGTGGCCCAATAAGCCTACTTAGCCCAAAAAATAGCCCAATCATAGAGAAAAAACCCAGGATTGGTACTGAAAATAGATAAGCATTAAGGAGAGTAATAGTGAGCGCTACGAGGGTAATTACTTGTCCTTTTTTAAATAAGATTGACCTAATCATAGGGAAAATATACTATAAATAGTGAATATGAGCCAACGTGATCCAGAGAAGCTATTTTTTCATGACAACCTAATGCGCCCATTTGTTTTGTGGTTGCCTAAGAAGGTAACCCCAAATCATTTAACCATTTTACGGATGATTTTAACACCGGTTGTTTTAGTACTCTTATTTTTTAAAAACTACGATATCGGAATTCCACTTTTCTTTTTCACAGCTTTTACTGACGCTATGGACGGGAGCCTAGCTCGTTTGCGTAAGCAGGTGACCAACTGGGGAATTTTTTACGACCCGATTGCGGATAAAGCCTTAGTAGGTTCGGTACTTTTACTTATAGCAATTAATTATATTCACCCAATTTTAGCGATTAGTTTAGTAATAATGGAACTTTGTCTGATTTTTGGTGGCTGGTATAGACTGAAGCGTGGGGTAACGGTACATGCTAATTTTTGGGGAAAGTTTAAGATGTTTTTTGAGTTTTCGGGATTGCTTATGATTTTGATTTCGCTTTGGTTAAATTTTGCTCCACTGATCGATTTGGCAAGCGGAACATTTATTTTAGCCCTAATTTTTGGACTGATCTCACTAATGACCTACAGTTTATAGTTTTACATGACCAAGGAACAAATAATAAAATTTTTGGCGCTAGCGGTTTTAGTACTGTTTTTTCTTTCCACCTTGTGGTTAGTTTTTGGTATGAATGGTCTGGTGAATTCGCCGGACGAATCAGCAAATTTACAGTTTGCGCTGTCGTATAAAAATGATGGTGATTTAAACATTTACGAGCCACTGAACAACGTCGCTAGCGGTATTTTGCACCCAAGAAGTATGCTAGCGCTTGAAGATTACGTTGTGCCGAGAAGTTTTTTGGGGTTACCGGTTGTGTACGGTCTTCTTGCTCGTTTTTTAGGTGAAGGAAGTTTAATGCTAATCACGCCAATCTTGGCAATCTTGGCGGTTCTTGCTTTTCGAGCAATTCTGAAACAGGTTTTTGCCGACGAAAAACTCGCTAATCTTTCGGCGCTGTTACTTATATTACACCCGGCCTTTTGGTACTACTCAGCGCGGACAATGATGCACAATGTGCCTTTTGTTTCACTGTTAATTTTTGGAATATATTTTTTCATAATAACCCCAATCAAAAATCGTACTTGGTTAAACGATGTAGTTGCTGGTTTTTTTATTGGTTTTGCTTTAGCTTTTCGAACCTCGGAAATTATTTGGGTAGTAGCGAGTTGCGCCCTGTTGCTACCACTGCTTTATAAAAAAATAATTACTTGGCAGAGAGTTGTTGTTTTTGGTTTGTCGGCAGTGGCAATTTTAACCACTTTTGGTTTACTGAACACACAAACTTACGGAAGTTTTTTTGAAACTGGCTACACAGCGCAAACAACGGTTACTGGTGCGGTAGCGAGTTATGAGGGTGTGATAGACACACAAGCGGTGGTAGCACAAAACGTTTTTTCTGGTCTTTTGGGTTATTTGTTCCCGTTTGGTATTCATGAGCTCGCAATTTTGCGCCACATTTTGGGCTATGGGTTTTTGCTTTACCCTTGGATGGTACTACCCGGATTAGTTAGTGCACTCCTTATTGTGAAACAGTGGCAGACTGAAAGTAATACCTGGCGCTTCTTGTTCCTGTACACGCTTTTTCTCTCCACTTGGCTGGGGGTGGTTTATGGTAGCTGGACATTTTCTGACAATCCGGATCCGAGTATCGTAACTATTGGTAATTCGTATGTGCGCTACTGGTTGCCTCTTTTTATTCTTTCAATCCCATTTACGGCTAGAGCTGTACTGTTTTTAAACAATAGATTGCAGTCCAAGTTTCAAAATAAGCCATTGATTCTGATTATTCTGGTGATGGCTATTTTATCGACCAAACTTATTTTCTTCAGTCCTGATGGCTTAATTCAGACTAGGCAAGCACTACAAACTTTTGGTGAGAAGCGGGCGTTCATTGTAGAAAACACAGAGGAGGACGCGATTGTGATCGTTGATCGAGCGGATAAGTTTGTTTTTCCGAGTCGTACGGTGGTTACGCCACTTCGAAGTGAAGCGACTTTTGCAGAACTTCATAATCTGGCGGAGCGAAGGCCACTTTACTACTGGGGGATTACTTTACCCGAGAAAGATATGGTATTTTTAAATAGTGTTCAGTTTGCAGAAATGGGTTTACAGATTGAATATATACAAACAGTTCTCGACGAATCGCTCTATAAAATCACTCTGAAATGATCAAGAAATTATTCCAATTACTAATTATCCTAACTCCGGTGCTGTTATTTTGCTACCTGGTTTGGATAGATATTTCTCCAAAGGGTGAATTTTTTGTGCACCACGCGGTTGATGAGATTTCCCCGTTCATCGATGCTCTTCAGCCAACTGAAAGGGTTTCGGTTTTGCAATATACTGGGCAAAAAGAAGCGTATCTAGCACTCACTGATGACCCGGTTTATTTGTCCTTACATTTACCTAGGACGAAATTTGAAAAAATAAAAATCGCTGTTGAGTTTGAGTCTAAGACCTTACCAATCTTTGAATTTGGACCTTTAGTTGATATTTTTTCAAATGGTTTTGATTTACGGCCAGCTCAGAATTTGATTATTGATAATTCGAAATGGCACAGGCTTGAAGAGGGTGGACTTACACTCCTTGAACGAAATAATAATTATGAAACTATTTCAGATTTTTTTGAAAAACTACCACCAGTTTCAAAAATTGCCACATACGCATATTCACTGAACGCTCCGTTTAGGGTAGCGAACTACGAGCCTTTAACGGAAAAAAAGATAACAGAAGTTTCCTTGCGGGGCTATCATAAATATTTAACTTATCTTGAGGATGAGGAGTTTTATTTGGAGATCGAAGCAATGGATATGAACCGAACAACAGGTGTTGATGACATTGTTGTTACGGTTCGCAATCATGAAGGTATAGTGGTTTTGGAAGAAAAACTTGAGGATGATAACAACACAACAGAAAACCAGATAAGTTCAACTCTGAAAATTATTTTACAAAGTTCTAATTTAGCGCCAGGAGTTTACTCTGTAGAGTTGCGCGCAACAACTGATATATTTTGGCGCAAGTTTATTTCTGCGGAGCGGTATATGACTTTTATTAACAGAATTTATATCGCGGACGATGTTGGTTATTTGCCTGAGCGCCGGGCGACATCATTTATCACAAACGCTAAACAGTTTACGTTTGAAACCTTTCACGCCGACGCTACACAAGAAATCAGTCTAGGCTCGATGCTTGTTGACATCCCAAAGAGCAACGAAAAAATCTCGGTCTTGGTAAAGGATAAAGGGCTAATTAGTGCCAACTCACCAGGGGGTGATATTCGAATTAACGGGGATGGAAAATTTGCTTTTAGCAAAGACGCATTTTTTGACCCAGAACCAGTGAATTTGCAGGCAACAACAGATCTAGACGCTCGGGACATTGACTACATTTTAACCGCTTATAAAGCACCTGAAACTCGCGGTGTTTGGCACGTGGCTGAGTCTGAATTTATGGTCGACAGTATAGTGGACGCCGATAATAATGCACGGCTAGTCTTTTCTGCGCCAGAGATCGATTCTTTAGGTGGGGAGATTTGGATACATGCTATCAATTTAACTTTCGAAAAATCACCACTCAACTTCGAGGGCTTTTTAAAAGCTGTTCGTGAGCGTCTACCTTTTGGCCTATGATGAATGTTGCTAAAACCGGATTTTTAACTTCACTTACAAGTTACGCAGTGTTTATGCTAGCTGATTATGCGCGACCAGGGTTTGTAAGTTACGTTTTCTCGGTTCACTGGTTTTTGCTAAGTGCGCTAATCTTTGGTATTTGGTGGAGTTTTACTTATAACGAATCGCAGGACGATCAAATAGTAATTGGCAGTTTGGTTGGAGGTCTATTTGCTAAGATTGTACTTAGCGTTGTGATCTTTATAATCTTCTGGCGAGTAGGGCAGGGATTCCAGGATATGCGCGGATTTTTAGCGCTCAGCTCAGCGAGCTTGCCTTGGCTCACATTCAGTATGCTAAAAGGTGAAAAAAAGATAAATGATTCTAAAAATTAACATATAAAATATGGATAACTGTTTATTTTGTAAAATTATAAGTGGCGAAATTCCGGCGCATAAGATTTATGAAGACGATGAAACACTAGCCTTTTTAGATATCGGTCCAGTGTCAGAGGGGCACACGCTCATTATTCCCAAAGAGCACGCTACGGATCTTACTGCGGGTTCAGAAGAATCAGCGCTTGCGATTATGCAAACCATTAAAGAAATTGCGCCGAAAATTACGGAAGCTCTCGGAGCTACTGGTTATAACTTAGGTATGAATAATGGTAGAGATGCTGGCCAAGATGTTTTTCATACACATATGCATCTTATGCCACGCTACGAAAATGATGAGCGAAAATTCGTTAAGAGTTTTCCTGATAATCAATTTTTAGCTCAAATCAAGTCTAAAATTGCTCAAAAATTGACGAACTAAGGCTAAATAGGTAGGCTAAAAGGTATTAAGTGAGTTAAATAAAAGGGCGTAAATATGAAGATACTGGTTACTGGGGGGTGTGGTTTTATTGGATCACATTTTATTAGAATAATTTTTGAGCACCGACCAGATTGGGAAGTGATAAACCTAGACGCATTAACTTATGCGGGTAACTTAGCGAACACGTTAGATATTCAGACGCACCCGCGTTATCGTTTTGTGTACGGATCTATTACAGATAAAAAACTGGTTGATCAGCTGGTGTCTGAGGTTGATGCTGTAATGAATTTTGCCGCAGAAACTCACGTGGATCGCTCAATTGTAGATAATGAGCCATTTATTCTCACTAACATTTTAGGAGTTCAGCGACTGGTGGATGCTTCTGTAAAATATGGGAAGCGTTTTCATCACGTGAGTACTGATGAGGTTTTTGGTCACCTTGGGCCAAACGATCCAAAGTTTAACGAACGAACACCTTATGAACCTAGAAATCCATATAGCGCCACAAAGGCAGCTTCCGATCACATTGTTAGAGCTGCAATGTACACGCACTCACTACAGGGAACGATTTCGAACTGTACGAATAATTACGGATCGCATCTTTATCCTGAAAAGTTACTATCAATCGGGATTACCAATATTTTAGAAGGAATGCCGATTATGATTCACGGCGACGGTTCTCAGATTCGTGACTGGATTCATGCGAAAGACCACGCGCTTGGAATTTTGGCAGTGCTTGAAAAAGGTCGGATTGGGGAGACCTATATGATGGGAGGGGATTCTGAATACTCCATAGTTGAAACATCACGTAAGCTCCTCTCGGCTATGGGAATGCGGGAAAATATGCTAACGTTTATCTCGGACAGACCTGGTCAGGACAGACGCTATGCCATTGATTACTCAAAAATTAGAGATGAATTAGGCTGGGAGCCAACCTTAACTTTTGATCAAGGTTTAGAAGAGATGGTCAACTGGTACCGAAATAATATTCAGTGGTGGAAGCCGATTAGAGAGTCGTCAGGTTACAGACGGTGGTTTAAATCTCAGTTTGGAGACTTTATTTAATGATTAAAAAAGAGTTTAACAGATATTCACTGTTCGCTCGCTCACAGCCTTTAATTCAAGGAAGACTGAACAGATATTCACTGTTCGCTCGCTCACAGCCTTTAATTCAAGG
>PFWT01000026.1:27784-36180 GCA_002791275.1 Candidatus Uhrbacteria bacterium CG_4_9_14_3_um_filter_41_35
GATTTGTTTGTAATCGAGCCTCAGGTGTTTGGGGATGATAGGGGGTTCTTTTATGAATTTTTCAATGTAGACAAATTTGCTGAACTTGGAATTATTGTTGACATGAAACAGGGGAATTATTCACGTAGTCAAAAAGGCGTACTTCGCGGACTTCACTTTCAAAAAAATCCAAAAGCAATGGCAAAACTTGTTCGTTGCACAAGAGGTCGACTGTTCGACGTAGCGGTTGATTTGCGGAAGGAATCCCCAACTTATTTGAAGTGGTTTGGTGTGGAGCTCTCAGAAGGGAACAAGAAAATGTTGTTTGTTCCGGAAGGGTTTGCCCACGGATTTTACGCACTCGAAGATTGTGATTTGGCGTACCTAACGTCAAACACATATGATAGTGATCTTGATGCAAATGTTAAGTGGAACGACGAAGCCTTTCGGGTAGAATGGCCAGTTGAGGGCGAGCCAGTGCTTTCTGGTCGAGATCAAATTGCGCCAGCGTTTAAAGATTTAGATCTAGATTTTTAGTATGAAAATTTTAATTACAGGAGCTAACGGTATGCTTGGCAAGGATTTGGCGAGCCTTTTTGAATCCCGCGGTCATGCTGTGATTAAAACCGATCGCAAAGACCTAGATATTACCAGTCGAGACGAAGTATTGGAGCGAGTGCGAAAGATTGGGCCGGATCTAGTTATTAACGCGGCGGCCTACAATTTTGTTGATAAGGTTGAAGAACCGGAGATTTACCCGCTAGCTTTTGCAGTAAACGCAGAAGGGCCACGAAATTTAGCAGAAGCTTCGGCGCTTAGTGGGATTCCGTTTGTTCATTACAGTACGGACTATGTTTTTGCTGGGACTAAACCTGAAGGTTATTCAGAGGAGGACACAACTGGTCCGGTTTCGAAATACGGAGAAACGAAAGAGGCTGGTGAAAGGTTTGTGCAAGAAATTGGTGGAAAATACTATATTTGTAGGCTTTCAAAAATATTTGGGAAGCCTGGATTGTCTGAAGAATCGAAAGAAAGTTTTGTGGCGCTAATGCTTCGCTTGGCGGAAACAATGCCGGAACTGAACATTGTTCACGAGGAAGTTGGAAGCCCGGGCTACACACCAGATATCGCCAAAGCAACACTTGAATTACTTAATGGGGAGTATGAGCCGGGGATTTATCATATCGTAAACGATGGTCGAGGGGTTACGTGGCATGAATTTGCAAATGAGATTTTCGAAATTGCTGGCGTGAATGTAAAAAGTAATCCAGTAACCTCAGCTGAGTTTCCAAAACCAGCAGAAAGACCTAAATTTGCACCGCTAATAAATAATAAATTGCCTAAACTCCGAGATCGAAAAGAAGCACTGTGCGAGTTTTTAGGCGGATAAAAATATTGCATCAACGAAAAAATAAGTCACACATTGTGACTTATTTTTTATCTTATTTTGTTAATTGTAGTGAATAAAGATCACTGCCTGTGAAGTAATAAGCAAGTTTGTTGTCGTTTGAAACCCAGAAGTTTTCAATATTTACGTTTGAGAGAAGCGGCGTAATCATCCTGTCTTCACCTGCTTTAAATGTTTCAATGGCAGTAATTGAATTTTTTGTGGTTGCAAGAATCGTGTTTCCGGTTCCGTGCCACTTAACCGCGGTTATTTGTTCCGCTTGTCTCGTAATGAACACGTTTGAGTGTGTTTTAGGGTCGTAAACGTTTATTTCATTACCGTCACTGTAAGCCAGTAATTCTTCAGAGTCGAGCCAGTCAAATAAAATTGCTTTTGATTCTAGAAGTAGTGGTTGTTTATCGTGAATATTGACCAGGAACAGTTCCTTTCGATTATCGCTTAGCATAAGATATGCACCGTGTCTTGCCAGGATTGTGTACTCTGATATTGGTAGTAGCGCCACGAGACTAGTTTCTGTGCCAATAGTTTGCCTAAGTTCGATTTGAGCGCCATTATTGAAGAATGACAGTAAACTGGCATCAACTAACACTGAATTTTTGCTTTCACCAGTAAAGGTTTCGGTATCTCCAGTTTCGAGGTTTATTTGCGCCATCTCCGTATTTGAAGAGATATACAGGATGTTTTCAGTGCTCGGATGCCAGAAAACCTGGGTTATTTCAGGACTTTGAAGTTTTGTGAAGTCAACTACGGAGTCCGCGAGTGAAAAAACCTTAAAATCAGCAGTTGTTTTTGATTTTAATAAAATGTTCTTTCCTTCGATCGACCAATTGATACTGTAATCTGATGGATCGAGAATATCTTTTACTACAAAGCTTTTGATAAGTCTGTTATTTACAACATCCCAGACTACTAAATCATAGGGCTCTGTATTGCTTTTGAAATAAGCAATGATGTCGTTATTTGGACTGCGCGAAATGTTTGTGTCTAGTTTACTTAAACGTAATTTAGGTGGTTCGTCTCTAAACAAAATTATATTTTGAATAAAACTTGTTTCACTTGCCTTTACAGAGACTGTGCTTTTCCAAGGATGATAATCTGGTTTTTGGATTTCTACTGTGTAGGTACCAGGATTTAGATTTTTAATAACATAAGGAGTTTCGTGATTTATTTCCGCACCGTTTACCAGCAAATTCGCACTTCTTGGCGTGGTTGTAACGGAAATAACTCCAGTTTTTAGGACTTCACCGCTTTTTACATCGTATCTAATACCAGCTGTGTAAAGCACAATTATGGGTGCTCCCACAAAGAAAAAGGTAACGAAAACAATAAAAAGTATATTTCTTGAAGTTTTGTTCATATTCAAAGTTATAATATCAAATTTGTAAGATTAGAGGAATATTGACAGCGCTAAAGCCAAGTTAGGAAACTTGTGTTAGAATAGAAAACGTATGAATCAAAAAAGCAGTATCTTGTCTAAAATTTCAATTGGCTACCTTTTATTTGCCACAACCGTGGTAGTAGCGGTGTTTTATATAGGTTTTACGGCTGGGAAAATCAATGGAACAAGATCAATTGTTCCAGAAGGTGAAGGAAAGGTCCTGAACCAGGGTGATATGAACAAATTTGCCGGTGAAAATGTAGATTTTCGGCAATTTTGGGAGGTCTGGAACCTGATTAAAGATGCTTATGTTGATCAGCCAGTTTCAGAAAAGGATATGTACTACGGGGCGCTTCAGGGGCTAATGTCATCTCTCAATGATCCATACTCAATGTTTTTTGTGCCAACCGAGGCAGATGCTTTTACGAAAGACCTTGAGGGTAAGTTTTTTGGTATTGGTGCAGAAATTGGCCTAAAAGACGATCACATTATTATTGTTGCACCGCTTGCTGAAAGTCCAGCGGAAAAGGCTGGAATTCAGGCAGGGGATATTATCGTTTCAGTAGATGAAAAATCAACCAAAGACTGGGGAATTAATGAAACGGTTTTGAACATCCGTGGCGAAAAGGGGACACCGGTTACGTTGGAAGTTGTCCGTGAAGGGGTGGATGCACCGTTTGATATCACGATTGTTCGCGGAGAAATTACGATAGATAGTGTGAAATGGGAGATTAGAGATGATGGAATCGCTGTTGTAAGTATCTTTATGTTTAACGAGGATACAACGGTGCTGTTTCAAAAGGCTGTGCAAGAAATTCTCACTGAAGATGTAAAAGGCGTTATAATTGATGTTAGAAACGACCCAGGCGGACTTCTGTCCGAAGCGATTAACATTGCAGGTTTTTGGATCGATGGCGACACCGTGGTTATTGAAAAAGTTGGTGATGTTGAAAGGCCATTCCGCTCGCAGGGGGCACCGCGATTAGCAGGAATGCCAACTGTTGTGCTTGTAAACGGCGGATCAGCTTCAGCGTCTGAAATTTTAGCTGGGGCTCTGCAGGACTTTGGAGCAGCGACTATAATCGGTGAGCAAACATACGGTAAAGGTTCAGTGCAGGAATACCATGAATTTGAAGACGGCTCAGCTCTAAAAATGACAACTGCTAAATGGCTTACGCCAAAGGGTCGGTCAATTAGCAATACTGGTATTGCGCCAGACATAATTGTTGAATATACATTAGACGATTTTAATGAAGAAAGAACTCCACAACTCGACGCGGCGCTCGATTTCCTCAAGGCAATCAAATAGCAGTGAGCGTCCAAGAACTGAAGTATCGGCGGGGGGTTTAGTTTTTAAACGAACCCGTCGCGGTATTTATTTTGCTATGCTAAAAGACTCTTTTGGCAAATGGACTTTTCCAAAAGGTCATGTTCGGCGAGGCGAAGCCTACGACAAAGCTGCGGAACGCGAAATATTTGAGGAAACTGGTTTAGTTAATGTGCGCAAAGTTCAGCGACTTGGAACGATAGATATCTGGTTTAGAGATCGGTTTGTTTATAAAGGCAGGTTAATCCACAAATATATTCATTATTTTTTGTTTGAAGTTCCAGCTGATTCAAAACTTAAAAAACCAAAAAGTCAGGATCATGGAGAAAAAATTCAAGCAGTTTCTTGGGTGCCGGTTTACGCTATCCAAAAACGATCAACCTACAAGGATATGAAAAAGGTCATTGATCTAGCTCTGAAAAATTTCAAAAATACCGAAACTCGAACCAGACAAACAAGCGGTTCACCTCCGCAAAAATCAGTAAAACCCCAGGTTGACCAAAAGGGTGAAATTACTTAAAATGCAGACATATGAAAGTTATCCTACTTGAAAATGTAAAAAGCTTGGGAAATAAAGGAGATGTAGCTGAAGTTAGTGAAGGCTACGCAAGAAATTTCTTATTTCCACAACATATAGCTATTGAAGCCTCAGAACAGACACTGCGAGAAAAAAATGAAAAAGAGCAAACCGAAATTCGTCGTTCAAAAAAGATAGAACAAGAGGAAAAGAAAAAGGCAAAGGTTCTGGACGGATTTGAGGTCTTTATTAAGGTTAAAACGGATGGCGGAAAATTGTACGCTTCTGTTGGGCCAAACGACATCGCAGAGGCGCTCAAGGAAACAAAACACAAGATCGAACCTGAACTGATCAAATTCAAACCAGTAAAAGAGCTTGGTACTTATGAAGCTGTGGTGGAGTTCGCTAGTGGTTTTGACGCTACTTTAACTGTCGTAATTGAAGAAAAATAACCAAAAGCCCCGGAGGAAAGTCTGGGGTTTTTAATTATATGAGAACAAAATATATATTCGTTGTTGGTGGTGTGATGAGCGGGGTTGGTAAAGGCACAACCTCAGCAGCTTTAGGTTTAACCCTGAAAGCTAAGGGTTATAATGTAACGGCAATTAAGATCGATCCTTATGTGAATATCGATGCCGGGACTATGAATCCAGTCGAGCACGGAGAGGTTTTTGTGACTGTGGATGGCGACGAAACCGATCAAGATATTGGAACTTACGAACGATATTTGGATATCGATATCACTAAACTCAATTATATGACCACGGGTCGAGTTTATCAGTCGGTTATCGAACGTGAGCGAAATATGGAGTATAAGGGGAAATGTGTCGAGGTTGTACCGCACGTGCCGGAGGAGATAATCTTTAGAATTGAACGAGCGGCGGATAAAGCGAAGGCTGATATTGCCATCATCGAGGTCGGGGGAACAGTGGGGGAATATCAAAATATTCTGTTTCTAGAAGCTGCGCGGATTATGAAGGTTACTGACCCTGACAATGTTCGGTTTGTACTTGTGACTTATCTGCCAGTACCACCCTCGATTGGCGAAATGAAAACCAAGCCATCACAGTACGCGGTTCGGACTTTAAATAGTGCCGGAATTCAGCCGGACTTCATTGTGGGTCGCTCAGTTATTCAAATGGATCAACCACGTAAAGAAAAGATTGCTCACTTTTGCTCTGTACCTTGGAGCCGAATTATTGGCGCGCCAGATGTTGCCTCTATCTACGATATTCCAGAGATGTTTGAAGAGCAGGGATTTGCAACAAAAGTTCTCGATAGTTTTGGTCTAGAAGCTAAACAAAACGATCTGAATGATTGGCTGAATTTTAATAAAAAAGTTCACGAAGCTAAGGACACTGTGAAAATTGGTGTGATTGGCAAGTATTTTTCAACTGGTAACTTTACTATTTCAGATGCTTACATTTCAGTGCTCGAAGCAATTAAGCACGCAGCTGCTTACGAGGGTGTGAAAGCGGAAGTTAGTTGGCTTAATTCGGAAGAATATGAGGCTTACCCTGAAAACCTAAAAGAGCTTTCAGATTATGATGGAATTATTATTCCGGGCGGCTTTGGTTCAAGAGGGATTGATGGAAAAATTAAAGTGATTGAATATATCCGTAAGAATCAAATTCCGTATCTTGGACTTTGCTACGGAATGCAGTGCGCTGTTATAGAATACGCTAGAAATGTTCTTGGTTGGGATGACGCACACACTACGGAAATAAACGAGAATACTGCGCACCCAGTCATCCACACAATGGCCGGCCAGGACTTGAACATCAGAGAAAACAAGCTTGGCGGGACTTTGCGTTTAGGGGCTTTTCCTTGTCAGGTGAAGGATAAAACTTTTAGCCGAACTGCTTATAAAACATCTACAATTTCAGAAAGGCATAGGCACCGTTTCGAGTTTAATAATGCCTATCGTGCTGAACTCGAGCAGGCTGGTCTGGTAATCGCTGGAACCTCACCTGATAACAGATTGGTTGAAATTATTGAGATTAAAAATCACCCGTTTTTTGTGGGCGTGCAGTTTCACCCTGAGTTTCAGAGTCGACCATTAAGACCGCACCCACTATTTAAAGGACTGATTAAAGCCGCGAAACGGATGAAGGATTAAGTATGGATCGGAAAAAGCAACTTGGACTAAATCCGCGGTTTTTGTTTTGGGCGAGGGCGCTTACGGAATTTAAAGCACTCAATGCTATCATTGTTTTGTTTTTCATTCACCGAGGGGTTTCGATGGAGTAGGTTTTCTATTTATCGGTCGTGTGGTCGCTGTCGGTTTTAATTTTTGAGGTACCATCTGGCTATTTGGCTGATCGATTTGGCAGAAAACGTACTATGATCCTTGGGGTTTTGTTAGTACTTTTTAGCGGTATCATGAATTGGTTTGCCTTTGGCTTTTGGCAATTCGCTTTCCAATTTATACTTACCGCTGCTTCATTCTCCATGTTTTCCGGAACCGAGGAAGCGATGCTTTACGATACCCTGAAGGAACTTAAAAGGGAGGAAGAGATGACCCACTTCAACGGTCGCATGTCTGGCACTAAACATATTTTCAAGATTTTTATTCCAGCCATTGGCGCGTTTGTAGCAAAGGATTTACTAGAATCACAGTTCAGAATATTGATTGGAGTAAACATTTTAGTTGGACTGATTGCATTTTATTTTGTAGCCAGACTAGTTGAGCCAAGGCATGTTAAGAGTGTTGAAAAGCTGGAGAAGGGGATATTTAAAGATAGTCTCAATGCAATAAAGGCCGACAGCTTTTTAATTCGCGCGGCACTAAACAGCTCACTTGTTTTTATAGTTAACTTCATTACCTGGCGCCTATATCAGCCGATATTAGTAAATTATGGAGTTAGTGTACTTTGGATTGGTATATTTTATATATTAATGCAGGGTGCTATATTTACGAACTATTGGTATTTAGGCTATCTAGAAAAACGTTTTGGCTCGGCCTGGATTATAAACGGTAGTCTGGTTGGAATTATTCTTTCGTTTTTAGCACTAATTTTCCTGCACACTGTTTGGATTTTGTATATTGCCATGATGTTAGTAATGATTCTCGACACACTTCGAGCACCGGTCTTTTCGCACGGTATAAACAAACGTATTCCGTCGCATAGTCGCGCTACAACACTTTCAAACCTAAATGTTATTCGAGGTTTTTTAAATGTGCCGATTCTTCTTATTACTGCCTGGCTTTCAACAGATAGTTCGCAGAGTGTTTTTATTTTCTGTCTCATAATTTCAGTAGCTGTTTTAATAGCACTGCCGATGAGGGAGAGGGAACTAAAAAATGTAACGATTGGTGTTGAGTAGTGCTTGAAAATAAGAGGTATTGTTATTATCAGATCAAGATATTTTTGCTAGTGATTCATTGCGATACGAGGATGGATAGCTTGATAAAAGTGATTGAGTAGATTCTCAAACATCAGATTCCGTACCTTGGACTATTTTAAAAACTGCAGAGTGCTGTTATTAGGTTTGCCGGAAACATTCTTGGTTAGACAGTTCGCATACGTCCAAGTTAAACCAGAATACCGGACACCGACTTATTTATATAACGATAAGCTGGGACTCAAATATTAGAGAGAATAAACTTGGTGGTTTTTATCTATGCTCAGGGTCTTTACAAAACTACATACGTCTGCTACTTTTTTAATTAAACCATTATTATGAAAAAAACCACTGGGCAAAGTCAACCTTTCAATGCACCACTTTTGAAGATAAGTTGAAGAAGACTTCGTTCGGTGTCTTGTAGCCGAGGATTTTTCTTGGG
>PFWT01000023.1 GCA_002791275.1 Candidatus Uhrbacteria bacterium CG_4_9_14_3_um_filter_41_35
TTAGTGATAGGATCACTGAGTATGCAAAATAGTCAATATAAACGGCTTTCAATAGAGGACCGGGAAGAAATTGGGCTTGGCATTGCCCGTGGAGATCGATAATAATAATAATAATAATAATAATAATAATAATAATAATAATAAAATTGGATATCGAGCTCACAGTACCCTGAAGCGTCTAAAAATGCAGTACCCTCAAGATACATCTATAAAAATATCACACGAGGCCATCTACCAAAAAAGTTTGAGACCAAGTACACATATCAACGACGTAAAGGAGTAAGAATGCTTTGAGTTCGAGGTTTGGCTAAACCTCAGACAAAATAGCCGCTAGACCTATATATAGGTCTAGTATTGACAAAACAGTTACAATACAACATCAACATATTATCGTCAACGACGTAAAGGAGTTGTAAGGATGCATTGATTTCGAGGTTTGGCTAAACCTCAGACAAAATAGCCGTTCGTCCACCCGCCTAATAAGATTTTAGGCGGGTGTTACTTTTTAATCTTATTTCCACATTCATCTTTTTGATCAACTAACAACTGTCCATTTACAACATGACTACCTCAGAGAATTAATTATCTATTTAGATCTCTGTATATCAAGCAAATATATTTTGAGTAATAGGCTCAGTACAACAAAACACTTAGCTCGGAAATCTAATTATTTCGCTCACAATCTACCCACACATTCTTTCCTACAAAGAAGCCAACAACAAAATCACTAACAATATTTATCGGGAACAAATAACGATCAAAAAAAACCAATGCTTTTGGGTTAATCTCGCCATTTGCTGAACCGATAAGCTTATACATGATAGATACAAAGAAACCAACACTGTCTGCATATCCAATTGAATTAATCTTGAAACCGGATTTTGTCACGAGCTCTTTCAGCATTTTCTTATTATAACGCCGAAAATGGCCAACTTTCTTGTCCATACTCGAGTACAGAGCTTGAAAGGCTGGTAAATAAATAAAAACTTTTGCTCCTGGCTTTAATCGCTTATAAAGTTCATTCATCACCGTCTCATGATTTTCTATGTGTTCAAATACATTTAAAGAATAGATAAAATCCAGTGACTCCACTTGAATCTCGTCCAAATCCCCATAAACTTCAAATTTGTTGATTTTTAATCGGTTCTGGAGATCAATATCCGACTCTATACAAACAACTGTTTTTCCTGAATTTCTAAGCATTACAGCAAAAGTCCCGGTGCCAGCACCAAAATCCAATATTTGTGTTGCTTGACCTGCGCTTTTTTTTACCAACTTTAGCAAAAAATCATTATAATTTTTGGCTAACGACATTATCTCAAGTTCGGAAACGCCAGTATATTTTTCGGACTCGTTTTTCATACAAAGCAATTATACTTTGAAACTTATCAATCCCCTAACCAAAATAACGACCAATAAGAAATTAACTCAAGCATTTATTGACAATTTTTAGCTAATCCGCTAGAATTACTTCATAATTAATGCTGATGTTCCTGGTTTGCCGACTGAGCGTGGCTTACTAAGATCACCAGAAGAACTAAGAAAATATGCTCACAAAGAAGCAAAAGCAGAATATCATTGAGAAGTTCAAGACCCACGAAACAGACACAGGGTCTCCGCAGGTGCAGATTGCTATCCTTACTGCTGAAGTAAAGGATCTAACTGCCCACCTTCGAAATCACAAAAAAGACTTCAGCTCACGCCGAGGACTTATTAAAAAAGTGGTTGAACGACGACGTCTTCTTAAATACCTTGAACGTGAGGATTTGAAAGCGTACAAGAAACTAGTTGACGATCTTAAGCTTCGAGTTGCAAAAAAATAAATAAAAGCCCGCTTTTAGCGGGTTTTTATCTTTTAATATTTAGGCAGGCAGTGAGTTTTTTACTTCAGGTCTGCACTTTAAAATTTTATGCTAAGTACAAACACAAGACGTGTCGGTGTGTTCATCGATGTGCAGAATATGTATTATTCCGCGCGAAATCTTTACAATCAGAAAGTTAATTTCGAAAATATCGTAAAAGAAACTGTGGGGGACGCCAGTTTAGTGCGCGCCATAGCTTACACCATTTCAACAAAAGGTGGTGATGAAGAACCATTTTTCGAAGCTCTGCGAAAATCAGGGATCGAGGTAGTTTCAAAAGAGCTACTGGAATATAGTGGCGGTAATAAAAAAGGGGACTGGGATGTTGGTGTAACTATTGATATAATTCGCATGCTCGATATGCTCGACGTGGTCGTGCTTGTTTCGGGAGACGGTGATTTTGTTCCACTAACTGATTTTGTGCGAAGTCGTGGTCGGATAGTCCATATCGCATCGTTTAGAGAATCGACCTCTTCATCACTAGTTGAATCTGCGGACATTTACACAAACTTTTCAGATGAAAAACGAAAGTTTCTTATTCCAAACAAAAAAAGTAAATCAACAGGTAAACAAAACACAGCCTATAACGCACCAGAGGAAATCGAAGAAAATTCAAGTGCTGCAATTGATTATTTTAAAACCGCCAAAGTAAAGAGCGACGACCAAAACGACACCAGTCGAACCAGACGACTATCATTCTAAGCCCGGGCCTCGCACTTGTTGCGAGGCCTCGCTCAGAATACTAGTTCTGAACTAATTATAATTTCGGTCGAGAACATAGAGATCTTGAGTTTGGCTCACGGTCTTAAGCTCTCGACCGATAGAACACAATATGCAACAGAAAAAATTCTCCACTCAGTTTGCTGGGAAGGAGCTTATTATCGAGACAGGAAAGTTTGCAGCAAACGCAAACGCTAGCTGTACCGTGCGAATGGGTGACACTCTTGTTCTTGCAACAGCTGTAATGAGCAACTACGTTCGTCCGGGAATGAATTGGTTCCCATTAATGGTTGACTACGAAGAAAAACTTTACGCTGCAGGCCGAATTAAAGGGTCGCGATTTATTAAACGTGAAGGAAGACCTACTGATGAAGCAGTACTTGTAAGTCGTTTTATCGACCGAGCACTACGACCACTTTTTGATCAGAGAATAAAAAATGACGTTCAAGTAATTGTAACAGTGCTTGCGTTTGATGAAGAAAATGATCCGGATATTCTAGGTCTTATCGGTGCTTCGTGTGCACTCCATATGAGCGACATTCCTTGGAATGGACCAATTGGAGCGGTACGAGTAGCTAAACTTGCCGATGAGTGGTTGATTAACCCAAATTACGAAGCAAGGAAAACTACAGATTTCGATCTTGATATCGCCGGAACCACAGAAAAAGTTGTGATGATCGAAGCTCGCGCAAACGAAACCGATGAAGCCACTTTAGCTGAAGCTTTTGAACGTGGCAGAGCAGAACTAAAACCGGTAATTGATCTTATTGAAGAAATTAGAGCTGAAATCGGAAAGCCTAAAGCTGATTTATTCTCAGCTAAGAATACTGAAGAGCAGGCTATCTTAGATCGCAAAGCAGAGGTAGAAGAAATGTCAAAGGCCTTTATGGTTCCAGCGATTAAAGAACTCTTTCTTGGCACAGCTCGCCCAACTCGAGCTGAGCGCGATGCTGGAAAAGAGGAACTTAAAAATCAACTGGTTACGTATTTAACAGAGCAGGGAGTTGAAGGTAATGATCTTAACTACGGAAAAGATCTTATTTACGACTTCTTGCAAATGGAGATTTCAAAATATATTTTTGAATCAGACACACGAATTGACGGCCGTGGCATTGAAGAAATTAGACCGCTCGTTATTGAAACTGATCTTATTCCAAGAGTTCACGGGTCTGGTCACTTTATGCGCGGTGAAACTCAAGCGCTAACAATTTGCACACTTGGTGCACCTGGAGATAAGCAAACTTTAGACGGAATGGAGGTTGTGGGAGAAAAACGCTATATGCACCACTACAATTTCCCACCATTTTCAGTGGGTGAGGCAAAGCCACTGCGAGGTCCTGGTCGCCGAGAAATTGGTCACGGAGCTCTAGCGGAAAAGGCGCTTGAGCCAGTTTTACCTGCACTTGAAGACTTTCTTTACACTATTCGGGTGGTGTCTGAAACCATGAATTCAAACGGATCGAGTTCAATGGCCTCGACTTGTGGTTCAACACTAGCGCTGATTCACGCAGGTGTGCCACTTAAAGCACCAGTTGCCGGGATCGCGATTGGTCTCGCTTCAACTGAAAATGAGTGGAAAGTGATTACCGATATTCAAGATTTAGAGGATGGTCCGGGCGGAATGGATTTCAAAGTTGCCGGTACTAGAGCTGGAGTTACCGCCATCCAGATGGATACAAAAACTGAAGGAATTACCCATGACATTGTGGTTGAAGCACTTCGACAAGCAAAAAACGGTCGCGAATATATCCTCAACCAGATGCAACCAGTAATTGACAACACTGATAAAAGTTTATCACCGTACGCTCCACGGATTATCAAAATTAATATCAATCCAGACAAGATTCGCGACGTTATTGGACCGGGTGGTAAAATGATTAATGAAATCATCGAGAAAACTGGCGTTCAAACAATCGATATTGAACAAGATGGACTTGTAATGATCACTTCAAAGGACGGAGAGTCTGGAGAAAAAGCGCGAGCTTGGGTATATGACTTAACTCGTGAAGTTGAAGCTGGGGAACTTTTTGAAGGTGAGGTGGTTCGTTTGATGGACTTTGGAGCCTTCGTGGAGATTTTACCAGGCAAAGACGGTATGGTTCACGTTTCAGAGCTAGCACCGTGGCGAGTCGAGAAGGTTGGTGATATTGTGAAGGTTGGTGACAAAGTAAAGGTTAAAGTAATGGAAATAGACAGTATGGGCCGAATTAATCTTTCTATGAAGCAGGCCGAGGGCAATGTTTACACGGAAGAGATGAAGGCAAAGGCCGGAACTGGTTCACAGGGCGGTGATATGCGTTCAAAACGACCCGCTGGCGACGAGAGACGCTCTCGTGACACACGAAAGCCAAAAAACTAATGCAACGATTAAACATACCAATTGAAAACAACACAACCCGCCAAAAACATTGGCGGGTTGTTTG
Organism: Candidatus Uhrbacteria bacterium CG_4_9_14_3_um_filter_41_35; assembly: GCA_002791275.1. GTDB lineage: Bacteria > Patescibacteriota > Patescibacteriia > UBA9934 > UBA9934 > UM-FILTER-41-35. The sequence goes on from PFWT01000023.1 coordinate 5,006, forward strand.
GCTAGTTCTTTTAAGTTTAGGCACACTTATTATCGGTTTGTATATTCAGCGTTGGTTTTTTACTGCAAATAGCACAACTGGACTAAGGACAGCAGACACAACTTCCAGCATTCGATTGCTCAAAACTTACAAAAACTCCTCAATTACCCACACCCATCTTGGAACTGAACAGATTCTCCCCGGTGCTCCGTGGACAGTTGATAATATTTTAGCAATTAGTAAAAAAGAAATTGCGTTACATTTTTCAAAAAATACACTCATCGGTCTATCAATTGATACAAACCTACCAGATTATTGGAAAGACATGGCCCTCAGCTACGGATACAAGGTTACAATCGAGAACAATCGATCATTGATAGCAAAGAATGATACAGATACACTTTCCGAACCGAAAATACGATCTTTTCATTTATTAAATCCTGCCGTAGATGGTGAAATTGTTAATTACGGCGCAGAGCCTAGCTATACTAATTTTTTTATAACTAAAGTCGGTGTAGTCATAAACCAGAAGTCACACACCAGTATAAACCCAATTAATGTTTTTCTGCCCAAGGATGCAACTGTTTACGCTAAAGTACTTATTGAACCACTGGACATTGCATCAGCACAGCCTTTTTTAAACTCAGCCGGTATTAACAATCAAGCGTTGGTTAATTTAATTAAGGACGAGGGAGCGCAAATCACCTTTGGTACAGATGCACTCGGGCAAATCTTTAATATTGCAATTTTAAACAACAATATAGATCTCGACAAACTGGCAATCATCGGCAAAGAACTGATAAATCGTCAGACTTTGTCTACCACAGCGTGGACAACTACTGACGGAAGTCGCTACGAGGAGATCCGGGCTCAAACCAGCGGAATTGAATCGTCGATTGATTCAAATCAGGATTACAGCTTCATAACTCTAAAAAATCAAAGCGGTAATCAAATCAGAATTATAAAAACCCTCGACCAAATCACAATTTCAAATCGAGCGGTTTCTGGGGAAATAAGCCAATTTTCACCAGTTTCTACCTGCCTACTTGGCGCCCACAGCTATATAAAACCCGGTGAAATGAACGATCTATTGCGAAATAAACTAATTTTTACCCCAAAGTCTGAACAAGTATTTGCGTCATTAAATCTCTTTTCCGAAATTGCAATTAGTAACGAAAAGGTGAAGTTTTGTTGGTAAGTTGGAAAAACTGTGGATAAACTCTGAACTTAACTAGAGTTATCCACAGTTTTATATTTTTGAACTAATAAGTTATACACACCCTGTTAAATTGCACGTTTTAGCTAGTAACCACGGGGGTTGACGGTGTTTCTGAAATTGAATACAATATTTATATGATCTGAGCGATCAAATGTTCTTTCCACAATTCCCGTCGTCGAGAGTTTTCTCGACATAGACCGGGGGAAATTCTCCGAAGCCCACCTTCGGAGTGTGTCCTACTACTTTACTTGCCGACAACTTACTTTCAGGGGAAAGCAAGAGTCTAGGTTAACTTCGATCCAAAAAGTTATAGAAGTAAAACCACTGCCGGGTAGAGTAGGTGTCAAAAATTGTCGACTGAAGTCGACGCCGAGTGAGAACTGAGTTTTGAAGACTTCGAGGGAAGTCTCTCTGAAACCCAGTTCTTGCGCACGGTGTCCTTGTCGCAAGCCTCGTAGGCTAACAGCACAGGATTCATCCTTGTCAGCCTGTTTGCTTAACCAGCCTACAAAACCTCAAGTCGTGCCCGTGCCGAAAATTCCAACCAGGAATCGTCGTCGCGGGCTGTTTCTTTTATTAAAGAGAACAAAAGATACATTTTCAATTCTGAAGCTAAAATTTTGTCTATTGTTACCATTATTTTTTACTTGCGAATCAGACACATATAATGTAAACTAATATTAATAACCCTCGAATATGAATAAGCAATCATTAGATGAAATGCGAGTCATTTTAACTGCTGAGAAAGAAAAGCTAGAAAATGAACTCTCTCGTTTCGCTCATCGCAATACAAAAGCTGTGACCACCGATTTTGACACTGATTACCCAGACTTTGGTGAAGGTGAAGACGAAAATGCCAGCGAAATTGCCACATACAGCAACAATCTTTCGCTCGAAAGTGAACTAGAAAAATCACTTCGAGATGTAACTAGTGCGCTAAAGTTAGTCGAAAATGGAACTTACGGAAAATGCAAATACTGCAAAGCAGATATTTCAGAAGCAAGACTAAAAGCTCGTCCAACTGCTTCCTCGTGCATTGCCTGTAAAAAAACCCTTACTCAGGAACTTTAGTGTGACGAGAAGCAAAGCCACAAACCTTATCCTTTTCAGCATCATCGTGGCAATCCTAGATGGCGTCTTTAAATTTTTTGCACTAACGCGACTACCAAACGAAGGTAGTCGCGCTTTGTTTCCAATTGATTTTCTACTTCATAAAAATCCAGGGATTGCCTTCGATATCCCTATTCCAATGATAATAATTTTTTTATTAACCCTGGTCATTGTATTTTCTTTGGCTAAATTTGGCATAAAAACCTGGAAACACGAACCTGAAAAAAGTTTAGCCTCGGCCCTGATCGTAATAGGTGCACTTGGAAACCTATTTGATAGGTTTCTAAACAATTTCACTACTGACTACATTATTCTGTTTGGTCGGTCCGCGATAAATCTCTCAGATATCCTCATCATCTCTGGAACTATCCTGCTACTTTGGTATACTGAAGATAGAAAGCGTAGAACACTTTCTAAATAGAACAAAATAATAATTTAAAGCTCCCTATATTAATTTTAGTATGGGAGCTTCTTTTTTTCACTCATCTGCAAATATTGGTCTTAACGCTAAATCAATTACTGTTGAGGTCGACATCTCCTCGGGTTTACCCAGATTTACCATTGTCGGTTTGCCAGACGCCGCAATCTCGGAATCACGTGATCGCGTCAGAGCAGCTATAAAAAACAGCGGTTTTACATTTCCAAGGACTCGAGTTACGGTTAATTTAGCACCGGCCGATATTAAAAAGCAGGGGCCAGCCTACGATTTTCCGATTGCTCTCGCTCTTTTAGCAGCTTCAGGCCTTCTTCTTAACCCAAACGCCTTAAATGATATAATCATTATCGGCGAGCTCGCACTCGACGGAACTGTTAGGCCTGTTGACGGGGTGCTTTTGGCGAGCTTAATGGCCCGAGAAGAAAACTTTAAAGGTATCATCGTGGCGCCCGAAAACGCTGAAGAAGCAGGTCTTGTTAACGACGTCCCTGTTCATCCAATTAAATCATTAAAAGAGCTTGTAGACTATATACAGGCTGGCGAGGCCTTGCCGGTCTACACCCCTAAAGATATTAAGGCCAAGGAACGGATTGAGATCGATACAATGAGTTCAATCAAAGGCCAGGAATACACAAAACGAGCGCTTGAAATTGCGGCGGCGGGTGGTCACAATATTATTTTTTCAGGCCCACCTGGAAGTGGAAAAACTATGCTTGCGCGCGCTGTGCCAACAATCTTACCAGAACTTACCTTCAATGAAGCACTCGAGATAACCAAAATTCACTCAGTTGCTGGACTCACTAACCAAAAACGTGGCTTGGTTTTCGACAGACCTTTTCGAAGTCCACACCATAGTTCGTCAAGTGTAGCCCTAATAGGTGGTGGCACCTGGCCACGACCTGGCGAAGTTTCGCTGGCTCATCGAGGAGTTTTATTTTTGGATGAATTTCCGGAATTTCCGCGCGGAGCTATCGAAAATCTTCGTCAGCCACTAGAGGATGGTATCGTAACTATTTCACGTGCAGCTGGAACGTTAGAATTCCCAGCGCAGTTTATGCTTGTAGCTGCAATGAATCCGTGCCCCTGCGGTTTTCTATCAGATCCGACAAAGGCCTGTATCTGCACACCAAATAAAGTAATCCAATACCAACAAAAAATTTCTGGCCCCTTAATGGATCGGATCGATATTGCTGTTGAAGTCCCAAAAGTTGAGTTTGAAAAACTTACCAGTAAAGAAAAAGGTGAGACCTCGCAAGAAATTAGAAAGCGGGTACAGAAAGCTAGAGATATCCAAATTGAACGTTATAAAAATGAAAGCATTCAGATTAATACCGAACTAACCTCTAAATTACTAGAAAAATATTGTGAACTAAATGACGAGTGTCACGCACTCGCTAAGCAAGCGGTAGAGCGGTTAAACCTTTCGGCCAGAGCTTATACTCGTGTTTTAAAAGTCGCGCGGACAATTGCCGATCTAAGTGGCGCTGAAAATTTGGAAGTTTCTCACTTAACCGAGGCGCTACAATATCGACCAAGGGGGCGGGAATAAGATTCCCCCAAGCTTAACAAAAACCACTTGAATAATCAGGCGGTATTTGTTACACATTCTTTCAACTTATCTAACGTATTCAAGCGGATTTTTGAATTTTCCGTTTAGAATAACCTCAAAGTGCAAGTGGGTTCCTGTACTTCGACCAGTGGTTCCACAAAGTCCAAGAGGTGTTCCTTTCGTTACAGTTTGACCAGCTTCCACGTAAAGCTGAGCGTGGTGTCCGTAACGCGTTACAAGACCCTTGCCGTGATTAATTTCAACCGCATAACCATAGCCACCTTTCCAGCCAGCAAACTGTACCACGCCGTCATCTGATGCATAGTTATTTTCAGTAAAGTGGCAATCGATATCAATACCTGTGTGGTTCCAGCCAAAATACTGGGTAATTATGTGTAGGTCGGTTGGCCAAACCATTGAACCGCTAGCTGTGGTTGTCGGTTGTTTTGTTGAATACGACGGCGCCGAAGTCGAGCCTGGAGTCGCGATAGTTGCCGGAACTACCGGTTTTGTAATTTTTGGAGGTTCAGGCGCCTTAACTTCACCACCAGGAATGATAAGGGACTCGCCAATTACAAGATCATCCGCGCTAGCTAATTTATTGTATTCGAGGATTGCCGACTCCTCTACATTATAAGTTTTGGCAATTTTGGTGATCGTGTCTCCAGTTTTAACTTCGTGCTTCACACCGGAAACTGGCAGAATTGTCAGTGTTTTACCAGGTTTTAGCACTGAATGAATCGTTAAATCATTCGACCATAGTAAAGTATTGACACTAATTCCAAACTTTTCAGCAATAGTTGAAAGTGAATCGCCCGAAACCATTACATACTCAATAATTTCCTCTCTAGGCGCTACCGAATCCGAACGCTTAGAAATTACTGGTGAAGCTATCGTACCAGCCGTAAGTGGGCTAATTGCATTGTCTTGTGAGACAACTAACAAACCATGCGAGGAGGGCGAAAGCGCGTTTGATTCTCTGTAATTTACAGCCAAACGCTCAACGTTATTCTCACTATAAGCATATTCTTCAACAATCGTATTTTGTTGTTTTGTAACAAGTCCGTACATTAGACTGCGTTCACCGAAGGTTTCAGCCCTAACCTCTCCTGTTTGTAAATTCAGTATTCCGGTGATAATTGCAATAGTTCCTATTATAACGTGTATCGAGTACCTGTTTGTCACCAAGATCATGAACTTATTCCGTGCAGGCCCATACAGGCGATCAAAATGTCGACGTATATTATATAGCAACCTATACGCAGGTAGAACAATTATGTGCATCAGAAAACGGCCAACACCAGCCAAAGGCTCAAATACCTTATAAATAAAGGCAATTAAGTGTGGTTTTGTCTTTACAAGAAGGCGAACTGCCTTTAAAAGACCTGAAACAATAAATTGTTTAGCTTTGTCCGAAATATAATGTTTTAGTAATCTAAAGGTTACCAAATAGAAAGACGCTAGTCAATTGACAAAACAGGCTATTATTACGTATGATGAGCTCACTTTTATATTAATATCATTATGGATATAACAATGATCTCGCTGGTTGTTGCTACGGTAGCAATCTTATACACGGTCTTTCTTATTAGATGGATCATGCAGTTACCTTCAGGTGAAGGAAAAATGAAGGGAATTGCCCTTGCTATTCAAGAGGGAGCAAACGCTTTCCTTGCACGTCAGTACCGAATGATTGGTATCATCGGGGCGGTGCTATTTGTACTTCTAGGAGTCTTCCTAGGTTGGACAATGGCTCTAGGTTTCCTGGTTGGAGCTCTTTTATCAGGCTTTGCTGGGTACGCAGGAATGCTTGTTTCAGTACGCGCTAACGTGCGAACAGCTGAAGCTGCAAAAAACGGCTTAGCTAAAGCACTCGACGTAGCTGTTAAAGGTGGCGCCGTTACAGGTTTCTTCGTAGTTTCTCTTGGGCTCCTTGGAGTTGCTGGATTCTACAAGCTTACAGGTGACGTAAACTCTCTCATCGGACTTGGTTTTGGAGGTTCACTTATTTCAGTATTTGCTCGTCTTGGCGGAGGTATCTTCACCAAGGCAGCTGACGTTGGGGCTGACCTTGTTGGAAAAGTTGAAGCAGGAATTCCAGAAGATGACCCAAGAAATCCAGCCGTTATTGCCGACAACGTTGGTGATAACGTGGGAGACTGTGCAGGTATGGCTGCAGACCTTTTTGAAACTTACGCTGTAAGTATGGTCGCTGCAATGTTGCTCGGAACTCTAGTTTTTGGAGATATTGAAGCTATCATCACCTTCCCACTTGCAGTTGGTGCAGTTGGTATCATCGCTTCTATCATCGGAAGTCAGTTTGTTAAACTTGGTAAAAGCAAAGCTATCATGACTGCGCTTTACAAAGGTTTGATCGTAACTGGACTGCTTTCAGCAGCAGCATTCTACCCACTAACTCAGTACTTACTTGGCGACGTTGAAGGTATCAACGCGATGAATATTTTCTGGTCACTGCTAATTGGACTAGCTGTAACAGGTCTAATGGTAGTTATTACCGAGTACTACACTTCAACAGAATACAGCCCAGTTAGAAAAGTAGCTGCCGCTTCACAAACTGGTCACGGAACAAACGTGATTTCAGGACTAGCCCTTTCAATGCGAGCAACAATTTTGCCAGTGATAGTGATAATTCTTGGGCTATGGGGTTCTTACGAACTAGCTGATATCTACGGAGCAGCTATGGCAGTTGTTTCAATGCTTTCACTTACCGGAATCATTGTTATGCTTGATGCTTACGGCCCAATCACAGACAACGCCGGTGGAATTGCGGAAATGTCAGGATTACCAAAAGAGGTTCGAGAAATCACAGACGCACTTGATGCTGTTGGAAACACCACAAAGGCAGTAACCAAAGGTTACGCAATTGCCTCTGCTGGACTAGCAGCTACTGTTCTTTTCGCAAGCTACACTGCGGAGCTAGTAAAAGAGGGTATCTCAGCTGATTTCAGTCTTACAAACACTTACGTGGTTATCGGGCTGTTGGTAGGAGGAGCAATCCCATACCTTTTCAGTGCTTATGCTATGGAAGCTGTAGGAAATGCGGCTTCTAAGGTTGTTGAAGAGGTTCGAAGACAGTTTAAGGAAATCAAAGGAATCATGGACGGTACTGGAAAGCCGGACTACGGTAAGGCTGTAGACATCGTCACTAAAGCTGCACTTAAAGAAATGATGGTTCCTGCACTTTTACCAATTGCCGTTCCTGTAGTCGTGTACTTTGGATTTGGCATTAACGGTCCAGCAGCGCTTGGTGGACTCCTAATTGGAACTATTGTTACTGGACTGTTCATGGCAATTTCTATGACTACCGGTGGTGGTGCTTGGGATAACGCTAAAAAGTACATCGAAATGGGTAACTACGGCGGAAAGAAATCAGTTGCTCACGACGCGGCAGTAACCGGAGACACTGTTGGTGATCCATACAAAGACACAGCAGGACCTGCGATCAACCCAATGATCAAGATTGTAAACATTGTTGCAATTCTACTCATATTGATCTAATTCTAAAAAGAATTCAGTAAATTAAAACGAGCTAATCTTTACTGATTGGCTCGTTTTTTTGTATAATAGACTCCGGTATTATCTTGACAGTACTCTAAAATTCTAATATATTTGGCGCATTATGAGCTATACAATTGAAACAAAAGACAACAAAGCTGTTCTAACATTAACAATTCCTGCTGAAAACGTTGAAGAGGGAATGCGCGAAGCTGCAAAACACATGGGTGAAGATAGTGCTATTCCAGGATTTCGACCTGGTAAGGCCACCTACGACGCTGTAAAGCAAAGAGTTGGTGAAATGAAACTCATGGAAGCGGCTAGTGAAAATCTTATCCGTGCAGAGTTTGTGAAAGCAATGATTGAGGAAGACCTCGAAACTATCGGTCAACCATTTTTTGATGTTGTAAAAATGGCACCAGGCAACGATATGGTGATCACTGCAGAAATTGCTCTTTACCCACACGTTACAAAGTTAGCTGATTACGAAAAACTTTCAGTGGATTCAAAGGACACAACACCGTCAGCTGAAGATATTGCCCGAGCTAAAAAAGATTTATCTTTGATGCAAACTAAAGAAATCCGAAAAGAAAGCGGAAAAGAACTTGAACAGGGCGACAAAGCGGTTGTAAATCTAACAATGAAAAAAGATGGCGTTGTTCTTGAAGGTGGTGAAGGAATGGGACACGGCATTTATACTAATGAGGAACACTACATTCCAGGACTAGTAGCAGAAATTCTTGGAATGAAAGAAGGAGAAGCTCGCAACTTCACCCTAAAGTTCCCAGAAGACAACTACCAAAAACACTTAGCTGGTCAGGATATTGATTTCACAATTGAAATGAAGGAAATCTTTAAGCTAGACGCCCCTGAATTTAATGATGAATTTGCAAAACTTCTTGGTCTAGAAAATGCAAAAAAACTAGAGGAAACTCTAATAAAAAATCTTGAGATTGAAAATGAACGAGAAGAAGGACTAAGACAGGATAAAGCAATGTTAGATCTGCTTGCTGAAAAATCAACTTTTGAAGAAATTCCAGACCTGCTAGTGAACCAGGAGATCAATCAAATGATCCATGAATTGGAACACACGGTTACTTCAAGAGGAATGAAATTTGATGATTATTTAACAAGCATTAACAAATCTATTGCTGATCTAAAGCTCGATTTTACAGCTCCAGCTCTTGGACGCGTAAAAGTTGGGATTTTACTGAAAGAAATTGGGGAAAAAGAAGCTGTAACCGTTACAGACGCTGATGTTGATGCAGAATTAGATAAAATCTCTGCAGACTACAAAGATAATGCAGATGCTCAAAAGCAGATTTACGAGCCACAATATCGTGATTACGTAGCTCACCAAATGAAAAATAGAAAGATTATTGACTTCCTAAAAGGAAAAATAATCAAAAAATAAAAAAAAGACGGCCGCAAGGTCGTCTTTTGAGTTGCGGCATAGTTGCTGCAACTCAACGTTTGTTATCGCCCTCGGGAACATCGGCACGGGGCTTTTTGTAGAAGTCCTCGAGTGTCCCGTGATTTCCAGGCTGAATGGTATGTGTTGGCCGTGGCCTTGTGATACCATTATAAAGTTGCTCATCGCCGACACGTTTCGGAAACTGATTCTTCATCAACCCCCCAGTTAGTTATCTTGCACTCAAGCTACTAGTCGATATCGTTATTTTGTTTGAAAGCAAGCAGAGCCCGAGTGATACCGTCCGCAATCTCTGCTTCGGTCAGATTTCCTGAAACAGTCGGCACAATAAGCGGAATCCCATATTCCGCCAAAAGCTCATTGCGATAGCCTTCATTGCCGTAGGCCATGTCCGCCACCAGTTCATTTGCTATCATCTGCACTGAGTTTTGCTTGAACCCAGAAAGAATCGACAGCAATTCCCGAACCGACTGTTGGTTTTGAGTCAGACTGAGCTCAGAAATGGCCTCAACGTAGCACCCTACAATAGCTCGAAGACCACCACGGTCATCAAGATATGCTCGCGCCCCTTCGTTAAGAGCACTGAGCCTCTTGATAAGCTCGAGACGCTTAGGCAAGACACCGTGCCAGTCCTGAGCTACGTCGGTAATAGCAGAGAGGCGGTAGTGCACCTCCAGGATCTCCTGAACCGTCAGCTCGGACCGAGACAGAAGCTCGGTGACTTTCGCGACAGCCAGCAACAGCTGTTCGAATGTTTTAATTTCGAACCTCGTAAGTTGCATTGTGGTTAGAACCCTTGTGTTTTGCATTCTTATCTCCAATACAATTATGCTTCCAAAATTGAACCACGATAAAAACTATCATTTTAGCAGCAAAATGTCAATGATCAGTAGCTTTTTTTACGTAAAATTGCTATATTGCGTATATAAACTAATTCTTTTGAACCTCTATGATCCTTACTGTTGAAGTAAAACCAAATTCAAAGGAAACTAAATTTTTATCCTGGCGAGACAGTTCGACTGTCCTTATTAATATCAAAGACCCAGCCATAGACGGAAAAGCTAACCGGGCGCTGATTAAATATTTATCAAAACAATTAAAAATTCCGCAGACTTATATCGAAATAAAACGCGGGCAAAACGGACGAACTAAACATGTTATTCTGCCAAACGGAACGAATTTAGAACAACTAAAATAAAACCTATACTCTATTTTAGTTTTAAATGTCTTCAAACCTTGTTCTCTTACTGGCATTAATATAGGTAGTAGTTAGACTAGCCTCCACTTGCGGAGATAAAAATGATGACTTTTCTATTGGTTGGTATTTTTGGGGCATGTTTCTCAACTCACCGAATGTCGATGAAGGAAAACACATTAAGTAAAGACGCCATAATACGCGTTCAGCCTCAGACTCACTGAACGCAGGCTTACAGACCGCGGATCGCCAATGAAGCGATCCTTTTTATTTTACATGATCAATTCCACCTTTAGACCACGGGTTACATCTTAAAATCCGCCAAATTCCTAAAAATATGCCTTTTATAGCACCTTTTTTTAAAATTGCCTGCTTTGAATATTCGGAACAGGATGGATAAAATCTACAGAAACCGTCCGGATATAAAAATTTAAATGGTCCATGATCAAAAGAAAAGGTTTTTTGATACAAATAGATCGGAAATGTAATTATTTTTCGGAACAGGTGAGTGAACTGCATATAATGAAACCGCTCAAGCTAGCAATTTTGCGCGCTTTAAAACTGCAAGCAAACCTTTTTGCATACCATCATAGTTCGCAGTCATCACTTCTTTACTGGTTAAAACTATAATATCGTAACCTGGGGTAATTTTATCTAAGTTTAGACGAATTATCTCTCGATACTGTCGTTTGATCCTATTCCTTTCTACAGCTTTCTTACTAACTTTAAGGCCGACTACAATAGCAAAACGGGAATATTCTAAATTATTTGGCTTAAATTTAACGCCAGCAACCTTATCAAAGACGCTTTTTCCTTTTTTGTACACTAAATCAAAGTCTTTTTCGTGTTTTAGTCGGTTTTCCAGTTTTAACATAATTCTCTGAAATTTTTATAATTATATCAATAAAACAAGAAAAAAGGGCAAAAGCCCTTTTTCTTATCTTGGCCGAGCGGCCACAGCGAGTCGTTTTCGTCCCTTTGCTCGTCGACGGCTTAACACAGTTCGACCAGTTGGGGAGCTCATCCGAGCCCTGAATCCATGCTTTCGCGCCCGGCGCCGTTTTTTCGGCTGATGCGTTCTCTTTGGCATAGATATATTGTTAAAAGTGATGTAAGTCTAGCACCCAAGCAAAATCTTGTCAACGGCTAGCCATTTCCTGTCTAAATCTAAGGTTTAATCACATTCAAATTCGTAACTTCTCACTATAAAGTACAGATTGAAATTCAGATCTCAAAAAAACTTAAAGTTATGAATTATTCCAATAGCCAATTACTGAAGACAAACTTCAAACCAAAAAAAACATATATAAGAAAATTATTATAGTTGAATAATCAATATTTTTATCCACTTTCTATCCACAAAACTTCAAATAACCTTTAACTTGTTAGCTGTGGATAAACAATGTACAATGCCACTAGTTGATCAAAAAAGTCCTGCAATGCAGACTTATTCTGCCTATTTGTCTTATGAACACACACGAATTATGGCAAGCTACTCTTGGAGAGCTCGAGCTTAAATTAAGTAAAGCGCATTTTACAACTTGGTTTAGAAATACTTTTATCGCTGATTTTGGAGAAAGTATGGTAATTATTGGTGTTCCAAATAACTTTACCAAGGCGTGGTTAGAAAAAAAATATCATAAGGACATTTTAGAGTCCCTGCAAAACATCACAGAAAAAAACCTTAAACAACTTACCTACCGCGTAGAAAATAAACCAATGGTACCTGTTCAAATCAGTATCCACGAAGTCACAGTAGCTCAAGTTATTGAAGAGCCTGTTTACGAAACACAAAAAAACGAAGACTTCGGCTTCACAACGCAAGCTTCCGACGTACCTACAAGTAGTATTGCAATTAAAGATAATTATAACTTCAGCAACTTTGTTGTAGGTAAACAAAATGAACTTGCTCACGCTGCGTCGCAAGCTGTTGCAGCTCAGCCAGGTGGTACCTACAATCCACTGTTTATCTACGGAGGAGTTGGACTTGGTAAAACTCACCTTTTACACGCTGTTGGAAATGAAATGTATTTGCGAAACCCCAACGCAAAAATTTTATACGTAACTTGTGAACACTTCACAAATGATTTTATTAACGCTGTTCGTTCAGGAAAGGCGAAGGAATTTAAAGACCGTTACCGAACAGTCGATCTTTTATTGATCGATGACATTCAGTTCATTACAGGTAAAGAAGGGACACAGGAGGAATTTTTTCACACTTTCAACACACTTCACCAAAACAATAAACAGATCGTAATCTGCTCGGATCGAGCTCCTAAACAAATTGCTGCGTTAGAAAAACGCCTATTATCGCGTTTAGAGTGGGGAATGCTTGTAGATATTGGTGCTCCTGATCTTGAAACCCGTATCGCTATCTTACAACTCAAATGTTTAAAGAAAGGCATTGAACTTGATCGCGAGATTTTGCACTACATTGCAACTCATATTTCTTCAAACGTAAGAGAACTTGAGGGTGCACTTACAAAAATCATAGCTGTACACCAATTTAAAAACGCGGTCCCAACTCTTGAGTCAATCGAGCCGCTTATTGCGAGTTACGAGGTAAATAGTATAAAAAAGACCATTTCACCAAAACAAATTATTATTACCGTAGCTGAATATTTTGATATCGACATTGAAGAGGTGCTCGGTAAGAGCAGACAGAAGCGTTTAGCCTTTCCACGGCAGATAATAATGTATTTACTGCGCGAAGAAATGAAGAGTTCTTATCCAGCAATTGGCCAAGAGCTTGGTGGGCGTGACCACACAACGGCGATGCACGCTTACACAAAAATACACAGATTAGTTTCGGCTGATGATCAATTAAAACGAGATCTGGAGCTCATCAAACAAAAGCTGTACTCAGGTTAACCACAGTTCTGTGGTTAACCATGTGGAAAGAGCTGAGGTTAAGTAAGTGGGCTTCTTGTTCATAAAGAACAGATTAAAGTAGGCAAAAATTTTAACCACAGTTCATACACTAGTTTCCACAATAGTAACCCACATTTCCACAGGTAACTTCTTTGCAAACCTAGGCCAGAAAATAGACTTATCCCTGCTGTCCACAGCCCTTATTACTATTACTAGTTTATATATATAAAGATATTATTACTAAAGTTCTGAGAGATGAACTCACAATCAACTTTTGGAATATAAAAATAATAACTCGAGTAAAAACTCAGACTTAATCTCCAAATATTTGTTGACCCCCATATATGAAATTTTCCTGTACCAGAGAGAACTTATACCAAGGTCTGGCTATCACCAGTCGAGTTAGTGGAAAGAATGTAAATTTACCAATTCTCAGTAATGTTTTACTTAAAGCAGACAAGGGGAGTTTAAAATTGGTTTCCACCAATCTTGAACTAACAGTTACTTGTAATGTTCGCGGGAGAATTGAACAATCAGGAGAATATACAGTACCGTCAAAACTATTTTTCGATTTTGTTAATTTGCTTCCAAATGAAAAAGTTGATATTGATTTGCTTGACGATACACTGTCGATCGCATGTGGAAATGCTAAAACAAAGATTAAAGGAATTATTGCATCTGAATTTCCAGTTGTCCCGCCGGTTGAAGGCGATGTTTCTTACTCAGTGCCAGTTACAGAGTTTCAAGACGCTCTGTCACAAGTATTATTTTCGGCTGCCACTAGCGAGTCTCAGCCGGTTCTCACGGGAGTTTTGATGTCCTTTCATGACGAAGTTTCTGGAGCTGGAACCTTAACTTTAGCTGCTTTGAATGGTTACAGACTTTCGGAAAAAATCTTTAAAATTTCCGGAGGTTCTGGTGAGCAAAGAAAAGTAATTGTGCCACAGCGTACTTTAGCAGAACTAGCTCGTGTTATTGGTGTGCTAAAAGATGATGTTGAGGCATCAACCACTGTCGAAATCCAATTTTCACGAAATCAGATAGTTCTTAAATACGGAGCAGTTGAAATTTCTGGCCGAACAGTGGAGGGGGACTATCCAGACTACAGGTCAATCATTCCGGAAAACAAAGTAACTGAGGTTACAGTAAACCGCTCTGAGTTCATTCAGGCGATAAAAACAGCCTCTCTCTTCGCGCGCACAGGTCTATTCGACGTTGGTATCGTTCTTGATCCAGAACAAGGCACACTCGAGCTGAAGGGTGCTGATTCAACTAGAGGAGAAAATACGGTGGTGATGAACGCAACATTATCTGGAAATAAGAATTCATTAACTTTGAACTTTAGATATCTATTAGACGGAATGAATGCTATGAAGAGTGAAAATGTAACCATGAGAGTTGTTGACTCTATGACTGCTTGCGTTTTTGTTCCTGAAGCAGGGCCTGGTGAAAGATATCAGTACATTGTTATGCCAATTAGACAGTAATGAGGTATATTATCTTTGTATGTATAATGAATTAGGTCGGCAAACACCCGAACAACAAAAACAAATAAAAGTAGATCTGAAAACGCCATACCTGATTGAGCCAGAAGATATGGATAAAGCTCGGGCGTTTTTGTTTAATTTTAGAATTAATAACGCTGAGCGGGCTGAGATATATAGAAGTGCGATAGCTCAACTTGAAAATGACCCTTCACTAGATATTCACGAAGTATTATCCGACCTAACAAAAGGATTGGATGTTTCACCGGGTTTTCAGCCAAATTCTTGGGCGCGAGCGCAAGAACCAGGTCTGAATGACACTGGAATTGGTAACGAAGAGGTTGTGGTGCGTGGAGTAGACTTTGGACAGGATGCCAAGCGCCTTAAAAAGGCTAGGGAAGATGCAGATCGTGAGGCTGGTACGAAAGCTGCTTAAAAAAAAATACTGAGAATATTCTCAGTATTTTTTTATTTAACTAAGGTGTAGTGGCTTCGAGTGCAGGGTTAGGAGACACGGCGTTTTTAACAAAGACCTTAACAGGTGTTGTGTCCACAGTTTCTCCACTTAACATGGTTGCTTGTGCAGAAAGTAGGTATTCGCCTTCGTCCGGCAGTGTCCAGTCAACCGTTGTTAGACCGCTTGGCGAAGTAGTCTCTTGAATAATGAACATTTGACCCGTCCAAATATTCTGAGCTCTTAAAGAAACACTTCTGTAGTTGGTTGCATTGTTGTTTTCAAGAACAATAGTGTAGTTAGAGTTTACCTTTTCAATTGTCTGATTATTGAAAGGATTTGTTACCGCGAAACCACCAACTTGTCCAGGTACGGTTATATTTATATTAATATTTATTGTAGCTGAATTATCAATATCATCAAATGAACGAACAGTGAGTGTGTGCTGACCAATAGTTACCCAGGTTGGTAGATTAAGGATGGTACCGGTTGGATTACTGTCGAGTTTTACAAAGTTACCATCTATTAGGTATTCAATACGGTTGAAGCCTCTCGGAGCGATTGTAGTAATTTCCACGGGCACATATCGAGCAAAGCTATCGTTGCGCTCTGGTTTAATTACGTTTAATCGTGGTTGATTTTCAGTTGTGTGAATATCATCGAACTCCGTTGGTACATCACAGATCTCCACGATTGGTTTGTCCGCTTCTGGCGCTTTTTCATTTTCCCGCGCTAGCCACTCCTGGATTCCAGTTTCCCATTTTGTAAACATTGGGTCTTTTTCAGGGTTGGCAGGAACTGGTCCGAGTGGATTGTATTTATCGATGTAAAAGAGGATGCTGTGGAATTCTCCACAAGTTTTTGTAACCTTGTATCTTTCTGGAGTCAGATCGGTTGCCAGTTTACCGGAGATTGAATCGATTGTGACGGTTTGGGTTGGTACCTTACCATCTAGGATATTTTTACCAGTTGGTTTAATTTGAGGGGCTGTAAAGTTTTCAACATCAGTTCCTGCCAGTGCTCTCTTCATAAACTCATTCCAAGTTGGCGCTGCGGCTGTAGAGCCACCTGAACCACGATACATTTCTGAACCATTAGTATTACCTGCCCAGACACCGACAACAAGTGAAGGTGTGTAGCCCATTGTCCAGCCGTCTTTGTAGTTATTTGTAGTTCCAGTTTTTGCAGCTACTGGCCGTCCTTGAAGCGTCAGTGGATTATTGAGGCCAAACACGTAAGCTCTAGCTGAGTTGTCTGAAAGAACGTTTGTAATCATTCTAGCAATATTTGGTTCTAAAACTTTTTTACCATCATCATCTTTCCATTCTTTTAGTACCTCACCTGTAGGTTTTTCGACTTTCAAGATAGCTACTGGTTGATGATAAACACCCTCATTTGCAAAAGTTGCGTAAGCTGCGGTGTGTTCAAGTAGTTTTACCTCACCACCACCGAGCACAATTGCTAGGCCAAATCGTGAGCGATCCTCAAAGGTGGTGTAGCCTAATTTTTCAGCAAAATTCAAACCATTTTCAATACCAACTAAATAAAGCATTTTAACAGCAGGAATATTTAGTGAACCTTGCAGTGCTTTTCGAATACTGACAGGACCTTTTTCTTTAAGATCGTAGTTGTGAGGATGATAATTCCCAGTAGCGGTTGGGAAGTCGGTTTCGACGTCATATAAAATAGAGTCTGGAGTATAGCCTTGTTCAAAACCAGCAGTGTAAATAATTGGTTTCATACTCGAACCCGGCTGAAGCGGGCGCAAGGCAATGTTCACCTGACCGTCAATTTCGTCGTTGAAGTAATCGGCAGATCCAACCATAGCAAGTATCTGGCCGGTTTTTGGATCAAGCGCTACTAAACCTTGATTGTTAAAGCCTTTTGATTCTGAAATTTCGGATATAGTCTTAGATACTGATTCTTCAGCAATTTTTTGAAGATCGTAGTCGAGAGAAGTTATAACTTTTAGACCACCTTGCTCAACTAAGCGTTGACCATATTCAGCTTCAAGTAATTCTTTTATCCAAAGAACAAAATGTGGTGCATTTATTTGTGTAAGTTTTTGAGTAACCGGTGTTTCTTGAGCGTAAGCGGTGTTGTATTCATCCTCGGTTATGTACCCGAACTCTTTCATGTTGTCTAAAATCCAGTTTCGGCGTAATAAAAGTTTTTCAGGGTTGTTTAAGAAGGTTGACGGTGCGTTAGGTAGCGCCGCAACTGTCGCTGCTTCGGCGATACTAAGATCAGACACTGTTTTGTTAAAGTATGTGCGGGAGGCAGATTCAATTCCGTAGTTGGTGGAACCGTAAGGGATCTCGTTTAGATAGAGCTGCATTATTTCATCTTTTGTGTATCTACGTTCAAGTGCGAGTGACAGCAGAATCTCCTTTATCTTACGGGTGTAGGTCTGTTCAGTCGTTAAGATAGCATTTTTTACCAGCTGCTGTGTGATTGTTGAAGCACCCTGACCTGTTGGATCGAAAGTAGTAACGTTTGCAAAAACAGCCCGGGCAATTCCTTTAAGATCAATTCCACTGTGTTCGTAAAATTTTCGATCTTCTGCAATAATTGTTGCTTTGATCATATATTCTGGAATTTGATCAATGTTTACCAGAGTTCTCTTTTCGTCGCCTGAAATTTCGTAGAGCAAGTGTTCGCCAGTGTGATCAAAAATTTTGGTTGACTGCGCCACTTCTCTAGAGGTGAGTGAATTTGGGTCTGGGAGGTCTCTTGAAATCCAGGCAAACAACCCAAGAAAAGCTATTGCTCCGAATAAAAAGAGAGCAACACCTATTAAAATGAGGTTTTTTACTAATCGCGTTTTATCAAAACGCTCTAGCATTGTGATATTCTTAAAAAGATCTTTGATCTTTAAAAAAAAGTTGTGAGATTTCTTATTATTAGCGGCCCAAGAGTGGCCAGATTTGAAAGGTTTGCTCATAGTTGATTTATAGAGATTATATCAGATTTTTGAAAAATTACAATTTTGGAAAATGCCTAGTTTTAGCCAATAAATCCATTTTTCAGTTGACAAAATGCGCTAATTATGATATAGTGGCATCAAGTTCCCAGAAAAGGGGAATTTTTTTATTGGTAAAAATTAAACGTAATATCCAATATACACTGAAAAGGGCCAGTTGTAACAACTAACCTATATATGAAAAAAATCAACCTTAAGAAAATTGGAAAAATACTTAAAAAATCACCAGTCGAGATTGCTGTTATTGGCTTTGTAGGGTTTGGGATTGTGGTATCAGCTTTTCCAGCAAGAACTAATGTTGATGCTGCGGAGGATGTGTCTTATGTTAAAGAAAATATCAATCTTGAAATCAAACAAATGCAAAATCAGAATTTACCATTCGGTAAATTACCTGAAGCTGGTCGTCGAGCGCCTCGTCCGTTTATGAAGGTGGCGGTTACAGCTTATAACTCGGTACCTGGTCAAACAGATTCAACACCGTGTATTGGTGCTCAGGGGACTGATATTTGTGAGCTTCTTGCCGAAGGATCAAATACTTGTGCTGCAAACTTCGTGGCGCTTGGAACGGTTCTTGAGGTTGATGGCTTAGGAACCTGTGTGGTTCGTGATCGGATGAATGCCCGTTACCATTATCGAGTTGACTGGTATATGGGAATGGATATTGCTTCCGCAAAACGTTTCGGTGTTCAAACCAAACAGATTGGAATCTACGCATCATAATTTGAAAACAAAAATGACATTTATTGTCATTTTTTGTTTTGCTTGATATATTCAAGATAAGATAGAGTTTCTAGATGAAGGTATGCTATAAAAACGGTAATCTGAAGGGATTTTCTAGCAAGTAAATTATTAAAAAATTTCGAATCGGTTTTTAATCGGTCGTTAATATTACAGACTATATGAAGAAATTATTTGTGGCAGTTGGAATGTTTATGTTGATTGGTGCCGGTTGTTTTGGCATTGGGGAGAAATCAGCAAAGAATGCAATAGTTATCGGTGACTGGACTTTGGCGTTTGACCTGCCAGCGGATTGGGTGATGGTAAGTCCTTATGCCGTAGGAAGCGCGGTTAATCTGGATAATAAAATTGAAAAAACTCAAAACGAAGTGTATCTCCAAAGTACTGATAAAGCGGTTTTATTTGGTGATCAGGAAAGTGATGAACCGGGAACAGAAACAATTTCCGAGAACGTAGCTAAAATTTCAGTTTCTCGACTTGATGCTCGTCGAGTCGTGCCTGACACAGCGGTTGATTTGGGAAATGGTTTTTCTTTAGTAAAAATTTGTGAAGACAACGGAGAGTGTCGCCAAGGCGATAAACTTAACTATGAATATTACCTAACACTTGATGATGTTAAATATAAGTTTGTTGTGCTAGACAAGGGGATAGATAGAGGAATAATTGAAAAGATTATTACTTCAGCAAAAAAGGTTACTGAGGTTTCTGAATAACGATAAAGCGACAAAAACCCGGGATTGACCCGGGTTTTTTGTTGTGATAGTGTGTGAAGCACAAATGGCCATGTGGCGAAGTGGAAACGCTGGGGTCTGCAAAACCTCGATGCATCGGTTCGATTCCGATCATGGCCTCCAAATGCACATCTCAAATCGAGGTGTGTTTTTATTATGCTTTTGATTCTTGTAGGATTCGCATCATTTGATCGAGCGGTAAAGAGGCAAGGTTTTTTGGAACAACATTTTCACCAATCAATTTTTTAACGTCCTGGTGCATTTCTTCAACAATTTCATTTTTATGTGCTTCCGGTACACAAATAATTATTTTCTTGTAATCTTCTTTGATTAGTTTGAATAATAATTTGTTTAAGCTTTTGTATAATTCAAGCCGATCGTGTTTTTTTACTTCATCTAGATCGGGTGGTGCCGAGTTAGCTGTTCCGCCAGCGCGCTCGTCTGGTTTTGCACTTTTCACTTTTAGTGTCCGTAATTCCTCCACGTCTCGTTCAAAAACTGAGTAAATTTTTGCCAACTCATTGTTTGTAACAACGAGCAGAGTTTTCTCTTTGTAGGCTAAATAGTGGTCGGATATTTGCATATGATTATATTATATCAGAATTAACGCGTGTTGCGTAACTTCTGTAAACAGAAAAAAGGTTTTATGATATAGTGTTCTTAAATAAGAACACATGAATTTGCAAAAGGCCATGCAAGCATCCATTCGTGAGATTGTGTTCGGAATGGAGGATAGTTTAGTTTCAACCTTGGGAGCCATAACTGGAATTGCTGCCGGGACCGGTAGCACGTACGTAGTTATTCTTTCTGGGATTGTTTTGATTTTTGTTGAGGCGGTTTCAATGACGGCCGGGAGTTATCTTTCAAGTAAATCAGCTCATGAAGTGTTTAATTTACGAAAACAGCAGGAAACATCCAGACTGCTGCAAGAGAAGATCGGTGATCATGAAAATTTGTTTGAATTTCTAAAAAGAAAAAAACTGTTGGCTAAGGACATAAATGTTGTTACTAACGCTTTAGACAAAGAACACAACGCTTGGCTGAAAGAGTTAAAAAAAACCGAAGCACGTTACGCACCAGAGGCTGCTACTGCTCCAGTAAAAGCTGCGGCAGTTATGGGGTTCTTTTATCTTTTTGGTGGTTTCTTCCCGCTCATTCCTTACGTTTTCCTCGAAGTTAAAACAGCTATGGCGCCGTCTATTATTTTTACCGCGCTAGGGCTTTTTGTACTGGGCATTTTAAAGGCAAGAATAACCGAAGGCAATTGGCTAAGGAGCAGTATTGAGATGGTTTCTATTTCTTTAACTGCTGCTTTTCTAGGTTTTGCGACAGGTCACCTTGTCTCTCTATATTTCAACGTTCCCGTTGTTTAATCCTCAACTCTAAAGAACCACATGTTTCTACATCGCCTTGCAAAAGTGAAAGCTCCAGAAATTCCACCTGGAATGACCTGGTTAAATTCTAAACCGCAAACCATGAAGGGTAATTCAGGGAAGGTTATTTTGATCGATTTTTGGACATACTCCTGTATAAACTGTATTCGCACAATTCCACACCTAAGGGAGTGGCAGGAAAAATACGGTAGGTATGGCTTTGAGGTTATTGGTGTACACACACCGGAATTTGCTTTTGAAAAAGTGGAAGAAAATGTGAAGAAAGCACTAAAAGATTTAGATATTAAATATCCAGTGGTTCTTGATAGTGATTATAAAATTTGGAATTTATACGCCAACCGTTGGTGGCCAAGAAAGTTTTTAATTGACGCTACGGGTTCGATTGTCTATGATCATATTGGAGAGGGTGGTTATGCTGAAACCGAGTCTGCAATTCAGAAAGCTCTAATGGAAGTTGGTATTCTAAATTTACCAGTCGTCGCACCCGATTTGTCAGTTGGCGGTGGTATTTGTTACCGCACAACTCCAGAAACTTATTTAGGATTTTTACGTGGTCGATACGCAAATGCAAAAGATTTCATTCCAAACACCGAACAGGCTTTTACAGATGAAGGTGCGCACGAGGATGATCTAATTTATCTACACGGCCACTTTACTGTTTTCAGTGAAAAAATCGCTCACACAAAAAAACTTCCAAGTGCAACCGAATATTTGGCACTTAAGTATAGTGCCTTTTCAGTAAATTTAGTAATGGGAAGTTCAAATAATGAGTATGCGGAAATTACGGTAGAGCTAGATGGCCAACCGTTGCCAGAAGATATGGCAGGAAGTGATGTGATAATTAAAGATGGCAAAGCGATAGTAAAAGTAAAAAACGCACGTATGTATCGACTTATAGATTCAGACACTTATCATAAAGGTTTATTGAAATTAAAAACTGCGTCGAATAATATAGAAATGTTCGCTTTCACTTTTGGCGGATGTAAGGGGATGTAGATAATTGTATTGCGAAAAACAGCGTACTTGATATGCTGTTTTCTTTTAAATTTTTCATGTTATTTATTATATTTTTTATGTACTTGGTCTCAACATTCTAGTGCAATTTAGTGATAGGATCACTAAATATGCAAAATAGTCAATATAAACGGCTTTCAA
>PFWT01000011.1 GCA_002791275.1 Candidatus Uhrbacteria bacterium CG_4_9_14_3_um_filter_41_35
TTGCGCTATAATTCAACACTGAGATTCTTCGCCGTGGTTCACGTCAGGCTCAGAATGACGGGGCGATTAGATTCTTCGCCGTGATTCACACTAGGCTCTGAATGACGGTTTAATAACTACAGTTAACAAAAGAAATCATTAAAGCAACATTTTTTTCACAACAAATAATCCCTGAAAAATTCAGGGATTATTTAAACCTATGTGCTAGCTACAAAATCTCTATTTACTCTTCCGTTTTTGTGCCAATTTTTGAAGTTCCTCTTCAAATTTTTCAAGATCCTCAAACGAATAGTACACACTTGCGAATCTAATGTAGGCCACTTTGTCAAATTTTCGTAGATATTTAATCACAATCTCGCCCAATTCCTCACTTGTGATTTCACCCGAGCGTCGTTTTTGAATATCTCGTTCGATATTTTGAACCAATTTATGAAAATCCATCTCCGTGTACGGTCTTTTTTGCAAAGCCCGTTTTAGGCCACCTACAAGTTTGTCTCGCAAATAACCCTGCCGGTTTCCGTCTCGTTTCACAATTGAAACATCGAGCACCTCGGATTCCTCCATAGTTGAGAATCTGTAACCACACCTTGGTTTTTCACACTCCCGACGTCTGCGTACACTCATACCGTCTGGCGCCAATCTGGAGTCAACCACGCGGGTTGACTGGTGGTTGCAAACAGGACAAAACATAGAACCGAGTTACCTTGATTATTAAAATCGAGTTAAAACACAACACAGAAGTATAGTTATTTAACCCAAGACCTTATACTAAACCAACTACATCATCTTCCGACGAATGAAAGCTGGAATACCAAGATCGTCGTTATCATCTACATCTTTTTTTGCCTGCCTTACTGGCTCTTGAACACTAATTGTGTCCTCTCGACGCGGTTGAAGTGTATTCGTTTGTGGAGTTTGATTTTGTTGTCGATCATTTTGGTATTCAGAAGCTAAAACATTATCATCAGATCTATCACTTAGCGACCGCTCTGGCTGTTGCGACCGGTTAGAGTGCGCATTGTAATCATCGACATTCTGTACCATTCTTTTTTCAAATGGTGATTCTTGAACTGGCACAGTTCGTGGTTTTATAATCGGCCGGTGACTCATTGGCTCACTTCGAACCGATGGCGCCCAGCTACCCTGTGGTGCAATTTCTACATCGCCAGCTAGTGATGGTGCCGATCGACGTTCACGCCCATCAAAACCAGTTGCTACTACCGTGATCCGAACTTCGTCGTCCAGCGTTTCGTCCACCAAGGCTCCGAAGATAACCTTTGCGTCGTCGTCTGCTGAACCGGTAATTGCTTTAGCAGCTTCTGCTACCTCGTACATTGCTAGATCCGAAGAACCGGTAACCGTAAACAAGATCCCTTTAGCGCCGTCGATTGAAAGTTCGAGTAGCGGACTTGCGATTGCCATTTTCGCCGCCTCCACCGCGCGGTTCTCACCGGTTGCAAAGCCAATACCCATCAGTGCCGATCCAGCGTTTTCCATAATCGCCTTCACATCGGCAAAGTCGACGTTAATAAGCCCTGGTAGTGTGATAATCTCCGAAATCCCCTGCACCCCCTGACGAAGCACGTCATCCACAATTTGAAAGGCCTCAAGCAGAGAAGTTTTCTTGTCGATAATTTGCAAAACTCGGTCGTTCGGAATTGTAATAATTGTGTCTACTTGTTCTGAAAGTGCAGCGTAAGCGTCGTCCGCAATCCGTTTGCGTTGCGCTCCTTCAAACGAAAATGGTTTTGTTACCACAGCAACCGTTAGTGCACCTGCTTCCCTAGCAATCTTAGCCAGCTCTGGCAGTGCTCCTGAACCTGTTCCTCCGCCCAAACCACCGGTTAAGAAAATCATATCTGATCCAGAGATCAAACTTCGGACATCGTTTGCGTTTTCTTCAGCTGCGCGCCTACCCATCTCCGGATTCATCCCAGCCCCTAGTCCGCGAGTTACCGTTTTTCCAATCGAAATTTTCGTAGGCGCTAAGTTATGTTGTAGTGCCTGTACATCAGTATTGACTGCAATAAAATCAATACCCTTCAAGTTTTCTTTGATCATTCTGTTAAGTGCCGCTCCGCCACCTCCACCAACACCGAGCACTTTAATCTTTGCAAATGTTTCTATTTCAGGTTTCACCTCTGCCATACAATTTCTGAATACAATGGTTATTTAAGTGTACTAGCCTTGAACACAATTTGTGTTCAATTTGGCTAATATCAAACAAATTTCTAATCATAATTTAACACACAAAAAAATCCGAACAAAAGCCGGGTGTGCATAACTTTAAAAATTAGAAATTAAGAGTTTAATCAAAATTTATGAGATTAATGCTTTTATCAATTTTAAGAATCAGTTAAAGACCAATTCTCAGCTTTTTAGGTTGAATTTAAATCGCTATTACAAGTCAATCTTTCTAGACTAACCTTCAAAATACGAGTCGATCGACAACACTACAAGCAGGATTATGAATTTCGGCAATCACTCTTTAAAACCCTAGCTAGCGAATAAAAATCAGTAGGTAGTCACAAAACCTTTTTTGCAAAACAATTATAGCATCATCTTCAAACGATCACAAAAAAACCATCATCTTCCTGTCCCTAAAATTTTCCGACCAGCAAAATAAATTTTACCAATAACCTCACCCATATAGCGCGAGTTAACAAATTGTTCTTTAGTGATAGATGTTAAATTCCACTCCCCGTCGAGCCAGAGTGGTAAAACTAAATCTTCCATAGACTTCAAACTGCTGAGGTTGGTAGAAATTAAGGTTCGGGGCAAAATTAAATATTTAGCGGAGGTGAGCGAGCTTAAAATGAGCACTTGTAGTTCAACCGGAAGATTTAGATATTGAGCGGAGGTTAGAGCCCTTAATGAAAGTACTATTAATCCTGCTGGCAGTGTTAGATGTTTGGCAGAAATCAAGGAATCAAGACTAAGCCCCGTTAGTCTTGCTGGGAGAGTCAGATGCTCCGCAAAGGTTATGGAGTCAAGATGCAAATCCGTTAATCCAGATGGTAAATTCAGGTGCTCAGTGGAGGTTAGGGAGCTAAGGTAAAGTTCTTTTAAACCATCAGGAAGACTCAGGTTCTGGGCCGAGACAAGCGCGCCTAAAGTTATATATGTAAGTGTTTCTGGAAGTTTTAGGTGCTCGGCGGAGATGAGAGAACTACATATAAGGGTCTTTAATTGCTTTGGCAAGACCAAATCCTCAGCTGAGGTAAGCGAATTCATATCCAACTGTTCGAGACCCTCAGGAAGGTCAAGATCTTTAGCAGAAGTTAGAGATTTAAGATTGATCTCTTTTAAGCTCTTTGGCAGGCGGAGGTGCTCGGCGGAGGTTAAAGCTCTAAGACTAAGTTTTGTTAATCCTTCAGGGAGTTGAAGATGCTCCGCTGAGGTGAGGGCGTCAAGATAAAGGTGTGTTAAGCTTTTTGGCAATTTAAGATATTGAGCAGAGTGAAAACCGGAAGCAGCAAAATGTGTTAATCCTTCTGGAAGAACGAGGTCCTCTGCAGACTCTAACCAGTAAAGAATTAGGCTTTTTAAGCTTTTTGGCAGGTTAAGATGCTTGGCCGATTTACATCTTATCGTTAAGTTACCAATAATGTCTGGCAGTCCTTCCGGTAAATGAGCAATATCCAAAATTCCCAAATCTAGACCGTTTGGCGCGGTCCAGATGCCTTTCTTTTTCTTAAAATTTTGCTTAAACCACTTCTCATCTTTCCCTATTTCCTCAACCCATTTTAGGGTCTCTTCAAGATCTTGCATAATTCATTTAGTAATTTGTATATAGAATTCTTCTTAAGAAACTACCATAAAACTATTTGTTTTTTAAATAGCTAGGCTTACTTATATTAAGTAAGCCTAGCTTCAAATCCATGAGCTCAGAATTTGAAATCAAATATATATTTTAGAATATCTGATATCTTAAAAAAGATTATTGATTTAATAATTGACCCCGGGTTAAGCCCGGGGTAATTTTTATATTATGCCGTCACTTAAATTAATCCTTCCCGTAATCTTACCGGTATAATTTAAAGCATCGAATTGTTTTTTAGTGATTTTCCACATCCACCACTCTCCTGTAATTATTGAGGGTAGTTGTATTCCATCCAGGGAGGTTAGAGAGCTGAGATGAAGTTCTTGCAAACCCTCTGGGAGGTTGAGGTGCTTGGCAGAGGTTAGAGAGTTGAGATAAAGTTTTTGCAAACCCTCTGGGAGGTTGAGGTGCTCGGCTGAAGTAGTCCCCAGCTTTAATTCGCCATGAATTTCTGTAATCCCTTTTGGTAATGTTCTAATATCAAGCTTTTCTAAATCCAATCCGTTTGGCGCAAACCAAGTACCATTTTTATTTTTATTAAAAGTTTTATCAAACCATTCCTCAGAAAATCCTATATTTATTGCCCAATCTAACATCCGCCCTCTGTCCCAAGGTTTTTCAGACCGCTTCTCCACCGCCTGTTGTTGTTCAGCCGACATTTCAAAATTACCTAAAAAACTCCCCTCCTCTTCAGGTGGTTTTTGTTCTTCGAGCAAGGCTACATACGCCGCCGCGTCGTCCGGTGATAAAAAGGCGTTTGCGGTTTCAGTATTCGATCTTGTTATTTTAGATTCTGTTTTAAAAGGGTTATGTAGATTTTTCATATTAAATATCGCTGAGTATTTTACTAATAAAAGTCTCAAAAATAGTTGGCAATTCGTCTATCGAGTTAGCGTAATATCCATCCGGTGCGTATGTACTAACTGCACTTTGTCCGCCATCAAATCCAATACCTGCGATAACTAAACTAGATGATCCATCCCTACGACGCACCAAGTTCATCATCCTATTTCTAGCTGCTTGAATTGCGCTTGTGTCCGATTCGCCATCTGTTAAGAAAATAATAATTTTCTTTGTTTCACCTGCAACTATAGAATTAATTCGTTCGCGATTAAATTGTTCGTCGGTAATTGCGTTGAAGGTTGTAACCTCATTATTACTTCCACCAGGTAAATTGATTAATTTACTCCTAAATTCAACCCTTTCCTTGTGAGTTAAATTTGAGCTTAAAGGTTTAAGTAAAATATCCGAATCCGAAAACATTCTAAGTTCTGATTGAATTGTTAAGTTTATGTCATCGCCATTTGTTCTTTCTGTATCTATCTGTTTTTGAAAATGTGCAAAAGCTTCCATAGCTAAAATAGCAAATAAGCGTTGCTGAATAGTTTTGCCGTTATTGACCATTGAACCACTCCCGTCACAAACTATTGTAAATTCTAATTTATTTGGAGATGTACCAATTGTCTCTTGTTTCTCAAAATCAAGCATAACAACCGGCTCTGCGTGTCCAGATTTTATCTCCGCTACCGCTGTTGCGGTTTTCCGGGAATCAAGTAAAACGCCATCTTTTGATGCTTTCCGGAGTTTTCGACGATAAGTTTTTCTTTTTTGAATAATTTTTCGAAAAACTTCAGATATAGTATCAATATGTTCTTCAACTTTTCGAACATCCTTTGCGTAGTTAAGAAAATCTATCTTTTCAACTCCCATTTTTTCCTTGAAGCTATCATTTTTGATTTTCTCATTTTTGGCTTTTAACTCATTTATACCTTTTAGTGCATCTCTTGCCTTCATTGGATCAAATATTACATTTTCATCTGGATCTACTCCAAATGGATCACCAGGCTCACCATCTGCTTTTTCTTTATCGTACCTTTCAATATCCCGTAAAAACAGGTCTTTAAATAGAGGCTCTGCGAGTGTTTCAATGATCGCAAAACGCTTCATAGG
Organism: Candidatus Uhrbacteria bacterium CG_4_9_14_3_um_filter_41_35; assembly: GCA_002791275.1. Taxonomy (GTDB): domain Bacteria; phylum Patescibacteriota; class Patescibacteriia; order UBA9934; family UBA9934; genus UM-FILTER-41-35. Next base: position 5,774 of record PFWT01000011.1, read on the forward strand.
TGGTAGTTGAGCATCACCGATCTCATTTACAGCTGTTAAAATTGCCGTCGCATTTCTTTGAGCACCCCCTAACAAATCCCACTTCTCTAACGCTGCCTGTACTTCCTCATGAACTATCACCTCTTCAGATGGAATCATCTCCCGTCTTAAAAGCGCATACATGAATTGCCGAGCAAATGGATGTTTAGTTAAATTATTACTATGAAACAACTTCGGATAAAGAACATTTTTTGCTTTAATTCCAGCCTTCCAACGTTTCATGACCTTTTTATTTACCAAAACATCGTCTAAACAATTGTAGAATTTAGATAGCTCATCTGGATACGCTTTGTGAATATTCGCAGTCTGATCAATCCTATCGAACAGACTTGTGTAAGCATACGGATCTATGGTCATATCCCGAAAACGCTCAGCTTCGTGAAAAGTTGCAAATAGCGATTCAGATTCAGAATATCCCTGTTCCAAAAAAAACGTCGGGTCTACATTCATGCGGATATTTTTAAGATCAATGTACCAACCACCTGGTTCGACCGTGATAGTAATATCCGGTGTTCCAAAATACGCGCCGATAGTGCCGCCAAAACGCTTAAAAAAATCACCCCATTTTTCTCTAGCTTCTGCTAACAACATTTCTTTCTTAGACTTTTGCCGTGAGTCAGGATCGTCCTCCCCTAACTCATAGATACGTCTTTCCGAGTTAGTATTTCGCATATTATTCCTTTAGACCAATCATTAAGTCCCTATTCAAAGCCGAAGAATCCACCTGCAATCTTGCTTTCAGAGCAATTATATCTTTGTCATTAGCAATATACTCGTTGGTTTGCATCATTGACTGTAGTGCGTCAAGTTCTCGTTGACTAATACTCAAGATTGACCGTTTTTTGAAGTCTTCGATTGTCCAATCACTGAAAAATCCTCGACGTAAAAACATCTCCGCAAGAATCTTTTGATCGTCCATTGAATGCGTTTCCGAAGCAATAATTCTTTGGGCGATAATATCATCAAGTGACTCAGAAAAATTGCTATTTTTCCAAGGCTCCACAATTTTTCTTAAGAGATCTCGTGTTGAGACAACCGCTTTCTTTAGTTGGACCCGCTCAGCAGTCGCGTTGTGTGCCGTAGACATATAGCTCTGTCCTTCAGTTCGCCCACAAAATAGTCCCTGTATTTCACTGGTTACAATCGATAAGTCCACCATTTTTTCAAAATATTCTTCTTTAAAATTAGCGGGCAAGCGTACCCGATCTTTTCTTAAAAGTGTGGTTAATATTAGGTCATAACTTTCAGAAACCGTTGGATAGTCCATCTCTTTAGAAATCCACCTAGATTTAAAAGCAGCATTCACTTCTTTAATTCCCGCATACTGGGAACCGAGATTCAAAGTAGATAACACTGCAAAACCTTTTGTTTTAATTAATGGTTCATTACTATTTTCTTGTAGAAAAATCTTTGTACCAACTGGTTGCAGAATTATATCGTTAATACGACTGATAACTTCCGGCGGAATAATATTAATTTCGTCGATAATGATCGGAACACCTCTTTTTAACGCCCTACCAAACGGGCCGTAATTAAAAACTGTTTCTGTTGCGTCACCCTTACCAATAATTATTTTTGCTAACTCCGCTTCCGGTACTTCACCAAAGTTATGTTCTTTAAAAGCTAAAGCAAGTGCTTTTACTCGGTTTGCAAGCTCTGCACCATCTTCCGATCCTCTACCAACAAGTTTTAATTTTCCAATCAAATCGTAAACCGATGACTCATCCCCACCTGAAAATATTTCAGGTTCTAAACTATCAAATAGAGCTTCTGGATCGAGTAATTGTTCTTCTGTAAAGTTCCCAGTTTCAAGCATGTACATTTTCGCAGCATAACGTGCAACCTCTGTTTTACCAGAACCTAAGTGACCAGACAGCATGAATGGCTGGTTCCCTCGCATATATTCTAGAGCTTGTTCTACAGTTTGTTTTACCGAGGGTATTTCAACCATTCTATGTCTTTGGATAGCGTCTGAATATCCTTTTAGTTCGTATATACGTAAAAGATTTCTGCCAACTTCAGAACTATTTGCACCGTCTATTCTTTCTGAAATAGCTAACTCTTCCGCAGCTAAACTCTCTAATTTTGTAGTTTGTGAACCAACAACCGAGCCACTAAAACTTTTTAGCGATTGAGCGCGGATATCTTCCTTTATATGTTTAATCTGCTCCAAACGTTCTTCTGAATTTTCTATTGACGCCAGCATCTTACTTTCATAATAGGCTCTAACGATTTTTCTTTTATATGCCTCAATTATATTTGGAGTTTCACCAATTTCGTAGAGTCTCTCTCTTAATTGTTCAATCCGTTTTTTACCAGCTTGAATCAGAGCCTGATCCGGCGTATTTTCCAAAAGCACTGGTTTAGCCACCCAGCGAACACCTACTTTAATCATTTTATGCTTCGTTGTCTGTTTTATTCTTGAGTCTTCTCGCAACTGTTTGCCTTCATCGCGTATCCGAGCAACTAAATCGTGGATTTGGTACATTAAATCAACCTGCTCCTCCTCTTCCATTTCGTAAAAATCCACTCTTTCCTCTAAGTCATTTTCTACGTTCTCAGGATTTTTAAGATTTTCTGGACGTTTTAGGCTTTCTCTTGCAAATGCACCTGCAAAAACGTCAATAGCTTTTTTTACCATACCTTATAATTTAATGTCGATTATTTAGAACATATCTTTAAGATGAAGATAGTATATCATTTTCGAGCCTTTACATTTTATACGTTGTGGATCATCCCTTGGTGATCTGGTTATCACAAAAGGAATTTCGCAAATTAAGAACTCGAATTATTTAAAACAACTCTGTTTGTCAAGTAAATATGTCCCTTAATCTCACCAGTGTAATTTAAAGCATTAAACTGTTCCTTGGTGATTGAGTTCAGATACCAACTACCTTTAATAATTTTTGGTAACACCAAACCCTCTACTGAAGTGAGAGAATTCAACCCTATTCTCATAATATTACCAAGAGGCTGAAGAACATTAATAACTTTAGGAGTATCTAGTTTTAGATCTTTATGACTTCTGGCATTTTAACATTTTCTATAAAAAAATTGTGATTACTCACAATTTTATGGGATTAAGGCTTTTAGCCATTTTCGGAGTTGATCCGAGACCTGGCCCAGGCCTTTTAGATTTATATTGAAGCGTTTTTTGGAGACGCTCTTTATGGAGTAGCCCCAAATTGCTAATCCTACTGCGGTGGCGTAAGCCGGGTCGTTTACTTCGTCGATTACGCTACTTACGCCGACTGGTGCCCCAACTACTGCCGGGAGGCGCATTACTCTTTTCGCCACTTCAACCATTCCTGCTAGCTTCATTCCACCCCCTGTGAGCACCACACCGACTGGTAGCATACCAGAACGGTCAATTTTTCGTAGTTCGTCGTCGACTGCTTCGAAAATTTCTTCAGCTCTTGCCTCGATGATTTCTGAAATAAAATAAGTCTTTACCAGTTCATTTTCCGAAGAACCAAACTCATCGAGCGCAAACTGATCTTTTTTCGAAACATAGCCCGGTACCGCGTGGCCGACCGCAATTTTTACCTTTTCCGCCACATCGAGCGAAGTTCGAAGACCAATAGCAATATCGTTTGTGATGTGATCACCACCAACTGGCAGAACTGCTGTGTGTAAAATATCACCCTCTTCAAAAACCACCACAGTTGTAGACGAAGCGCCGATATCGACCACACAAACCCCAAGCTCTTTTTGCCGACTGGTAAGCACCGCTTCTGCGGTTGCAAGTGGCGCAAACACAAGATCATCGATTTCTAAACCGGTTCTGTAAATACTCTTGGTTAGATTTTTTATTTGCGAAGTAAGTGTTTGAATGATTACCGCATCAACCTCGAGGCGAATACCGTTCATACCAACTGGGTCCTTAATCCCCCGCTGACCATCTACAGTGAAGCTCTTTGGCATAACGTGCAGAATTTCGTAGTTCGATGGGGTTGCCACGGTTCGAGCCGCTTCAATAACGCGCTCTACGTCTTCTTCCTTGATTTCACCATCTTGGCGCGAAACTCCGATCACCCCCCTACTCTCCTGGACTAAAATATTATGACCAGCAATTGAGATCCAGGCGTTGTTAACCGGCATACCAGTCATACGCTCTGCTCGTTCTAGGGCTTTTGAAACCGAAGAAACAGCATCTTCCATACTGGAAATGCTTCCTTTGTGGACCCCCTCGGCAGGAACGCTCACTGCCCCGATAATGTTTAGTTCGTTCTTCCCTTCTCCATCTGGTACCAACTGACCAATAACAATTCTAATGTGAGAGGATCCGACGTCTAAACCAGTAATAATCTCATCTGCCATAAACTAACTCTATTATATCAAATGACGAAACTTTTAGGAATGGTGCATAGGCTTACAGTTTAAGGGATTTTCTGAAAGAATTTTTCAGATCTTACACTTCTAGCCTACCACCTTTTCCGAAATTAATTAAATAAATACGACCAAAAAACTAAAGTTGCTACCAAAACCGCCGTTATTGAAGTTAAAAGCACAGCTCCGGCCATTATATCCTTAACTTCCTTAACCACCGGACTGAGCCTCGGCTTTAACGCATCTGAGATTCTTTCAAAAGCGGTGTTTAAAATCTCGAGCACCAGCACCGCTGATATCATTAAAATAAGCAAGATCCGCTCCCAGGGCGCAAGTGGCAATATAATCATTAAAATGAGTACGGCGAGGCCGATCGTGAGCTGAATTTTGAAATTTATTTCTGCTCGCGCCACGCTTAAAATACCTTTACCGGCATTTTTAAGACTGCGAAAAAATGTATGGAGTTGTTTCTTCATAAAATTTCTGCCACAATCTTATCTTGAAGCGGAAACATCTCCCCAGCCTCTTCCGGCAATTCGTGGTCATAGCCGAGCACGTGAAGCATCCCGTGAACAATTAAATCCACCACTTCAAGCTCAACATCGCCGTCATTTGACTGGCGTTTAGCTTGATCGTAGGAAATAACAATGTCCCCAAGCGTTTCCGATCCTGGGTCTTCTTCAAAATATGACCAGCTAAGCACATCAGTAACTGCGTCTTTGTTTCGATACATTCGATTCAAACGTTGAATTTCTTCGTCGTAAACAAAGGCCAGACCCATTTCGCCACTTGGTGCGTTTGGCGTGAGCGCACTCACTTTTTCAGCAACAGCCAAAATAAGCGACTCCGAAAGACGCTCATTTTGTGGAATTAATTTCTGATTTACTTCTAGGTTTATCATTCTGTGAGTTTAAAACTATTGATCATCATCTGAAAAGTCTGGAAGTACTCAATCGTTGGTGAAGCTCCTAGCTCGTAACTGAATTTGTGGACTTCGGTCAAGGACATCACAAAAACCGTTCTTTGATCAAGCGACGTGTAAGCGGTGTATCCCTCTTTCGTAGTACCCTTGCTAAAATCATTAACACTGAGCGCCTTGAAATTTAACTCCGCTTTTTGGCTATCATTCAAAGCCTCCACTTGTTTTAGGAGCCAATCAGTTTCGTTTACCCCCGCTTCCATCGCTAGAATATCGATCTTCATTGCCGTTGCCCCAGGACTATCGAATTGCACCCCTACATCCTCACCCGCTTGATTGAGCCTTGGCGTTACCCGCCAACTAGCTGGGTAGTACACGTCAAATTTTTGATTTTGCCCGTCTGCATAAATAGCAACTGCGCCAGTGTCGAGTAGCGTGGACGGTGCTGGACTAAGTGGGTCAAAGCGGTGGAATACCTCGTTACCGTCTAAAAAGCTATCGTTATCCGTATCTGGATTACGGTGATCTGTGCCATAGAGTTTCTCCTCCATATCCGTAAGACCATCTGAATCTGTATCCACACCTGGCTCCGGCCCTTTTACTACCGGTACTGGCACCGGTGCAGGCGGTGGTGTTACTACCGGGACCGGCTCTAAAACTGGTGGTGTTCCCGGATTTAGCAAAAACATCAGGGAAACACCAGCACTAACAATCAACAAAATCACTGCAAGAAAAATTAAGAGAGGTGCTTTTGATTTCTTTTTCGGTTTTGTGACTACAGCCGTGGGTTTTGTAGCCGGCTGAGCAATCACTACTGGTGGTGGTAGCGGAGCAGGTTTCGGTACCTCCTGCTTAACAACACCCGAGCGACCCAAAAACTCTTTTGGCATTACATGAACAACAAAATCATCAATGCTCACAGTTCCCCCTGCACCGGTTGGTTTTTGAAATTTGTTGTCCTCCGTATTCATAATAATATTTATGATTTAGATTTGACTAACCAGTCAAATAGTGGGTTTATGATCGAAATTGACCTATCTTGGGATTTCAAACAATTTTCCAGGGCCGTTTGGATTAAAGCCGCCTGAAACTTCAAGACCATCCAAATAACCATCGCTGTCAGTGTCTGGGTCGAGCGGATCCGTACTATAAACCTGCACCTCTTCTCGATCGTTTAGCTGATCATTGTCGGTATCTGGTTTAGTTGGATCCGTACCCGCTTTTGCCTCTTCTGTATCGGTCAAACCATCACCATCAGTGTCTACCACCTCAACCAGCTCAGGTTCTGGTACAACTACAGGTTCTGGCACAACCTGAGGAGTGCTTTCTTCAACATTATTTTCAACTTGATCTGTTGGTGCTAAAACCGCTCCCGTATCTTTTGCTGACTGGCCAATAAAGTAAAATGCTAGGTACGCAGACGCAACAATCATCGCAATTACTAATAAAACACCAACAACAATCTTCCAAGTCCCACCTTTTTTTACTGGTGCTTTTGGCATTGTTGATCTATTTGGTGTTGGAGCTGGCGCCACTGGGGTAATTGGTGGCGGTACAAGTGGCGTTGGCGGAGTTAATGGTGTCTGAGGCGCGGAAGCCGGTGTTTGTGGTGATACGCTCGGCGGAGCTGGCGCTGTGCTCGCTACTGGCGCTAACGGCAAATTACCAGGTGGCGCAAAAATATCTTCCACCTCACCGTTACCTGGTGTTTGAGCTGGTTGATTGACCACTGTTTGAGCACTTAGCTCTGGCTGCGGTGCTGGAACAGGTGGTGCTGGCGGTACCACTAGCGTAGGTGCAGTTGGTGGTACTGGCGGAATAGTTGGTATTTGATCATCGAACATAGAAATTTATTACTGTAAACAAGAACTCCTTTGCAAATATATTGTATCAATTAATTAAGCGGATCAAAACCACCCGCAACTTCAACCCCGTCGTTATAGCCATCGGCATCAGTATCGGCCACAAAGCGATCAGTTCCAAACTCGCTAGCTTCTCGCCAATCATTTAGCCCGTCACTATCACTATCCAAGGTTGCAAAATAGTCACTGCAAGACTGGTAATCAACATCAGGCAAACCACCGCAATCATACGGAGAGCCATTTGCTTTAATAGAAGTAAGAGTCTCTTTTTCGCAGAGCGTTTCATTCAAGCCAACTTCAGAACATCTACCTTCACTAATAAAAAACGGAGCAATCTGATTCTGACAAGACAACCGTTCGTCTTCGTTTGCAATACCCGCGCAGGCACTGTAATCATTGTTTGCGGTTGCAAGTAGAAGTCGTACGTGATCAGAACACTCAGTATTTCCTTCGCCATCAACCAGTTTACAGTAATCCAGATTTTTTTGATCAAAAGCCACAAGATTCACGCAACTTTTATAAGCATCACTCGGCAGGCCTTCACACGCCCTCACTTGTCCGGACGTTATAGCATTTTCAGTAGTTACCCGATTTTTACAAAACTCAACGTCTGCCCCTGCCTCACAAGCCGTAAGGGTTTGGGAAACTTCAGTGTTTGATTTCTGATTTTCATTTTGACCGGTTAGTTTTTTTGTTTTAGTAAAACTAAGCCCCGTAGTGATCGCGAAAACAAGAAAGATGATTGCTGTCAAAGAAGCGCCAGTAATGAGCAAGACTTGTTTTACTTTTTTCGAATTAAACTTGGTAGAGAAACCATTTGGTTCCTCTACTCTTTTTAATTCGTAAAATTGTGTATCTTTTAAATCTGCCATAGTTAAGGCTTACACAAATTGATATTTACATTAGATAAAGTTACAGAACCTCCACCGTAGAAGTAAGCCCTCACAGGAACTGCTATTTCTTTATTTGGATCACAGACAAAATTGCTTGGCAAAGTAATTAGCCTATTATTTCCCCGCTCTAGCGCCTGAGAAATAAGCTGGTTATTGAAGATAAATCCTAACCGAGCCGGTGCCATACCTTCAAGCAATGCTGAATTCAAACCATTGTAATAAGTTGTATAGAATCTTTTACCTGAACGCGGATCAGGAGCTGTAAGACTAGCCTCGTACTCGTAATCAATTCCCGTTAAAGCATCCGGATTTCCACTTGAAATTTTGCGCATCAAGAGTCTAAAGTTGTAGTTATTAACCGGCATAGCGACCGCATAGACCTGCACTCCGTTATCTTTTATTGTGTCGAGTTCAGTATAATGACTTACATTCACCCACTTTTCCGACTTCGAAGAACTAGAATATTCGTTATCGCCACCTGCAAAAGTTAGAATTATTTTTTTCGAGGCAGGTGAAAAATTGGTGAATATATCGTTTGCCAAAACCACTGCTTTTACCGGCTGGTTAATCTTCAGTATCGTCTGATTTACCAGTGGATTTGTCATCGGAACAGCTAAGCTATCGATCTTTGAAATAATAATACTTTTTTCATTTTGATTACAGAAATATGATGCATAACCTGTTTCTGGACTAATACAGAAAGTTTGCATAGTCTCTTTTACCGTAGTTTCGCTGTCTGAATAATAAGACTGAATAGCGATTCTTGCTTTACTTCCATATTTTGCAAAGATGTCGTCAACCACTTCTTTTGCCTTCTGTTTTGAAATTTTAAGTCTGGTTGTTGGGATTGAACTTAAAGCGGTACCACTGTAAATTGTTTCACTCATTGAAAAACCAGTATCAACTAGAATAGTGAAGTAGATGTTCTCGTCCTCGAGGTTAAAGTCAATATTGGCTGAAATTGAACTTCCTACCTCACAAGCTGGTAAGTGGAGCGTACCCGCAGTTGCAGTCTGAGCGATTGTTGAGGTTGCGTCAAAACTTGTTAGTGAAATACTATCCTGACGTGTTGCGCCAGGCAGATTTGAAGTAAAGAGTAGTGCTGTTGGTTTGTAGACAAAAGGACAAGCGCTCTTGCAGTCGTTGGCACAAGTTGGGTACGCACAGGTTCCGCCAGTACAGCTATTTAGTCCGGCTCCAACTACAGTTGAACAAGCCTTGCCGTTATCTGTACCGCCATTACAAACACCCGCTTGAACACAAGTGTAGTGGCCAGAGCTAATATCTAGTTGCTTATTAACGTCTGAAATTGGACACTGTTTTAGTACACTACCCGTTACTGAAACGTAGCTGTATGGTATATCACCAGCGTCGCAGAATTCATCACCATTAATTTTTCCATCTCCACAAAATGCGCCCGATGCATTTAATAGTACACATGAATTTGAACAGTATGAACAAGTAGCTCCGTGCGAAGCTGAGCATAACACACCATTATTTACGCCTTCATCACACTCCTCTACATCTTTGTTTACAAAACCGTCACCACAGGTATTAACCGTGCAGGTATTCGTACAAGAATCAGTATTATTTGCATTTCCGTCATCACACAGTTCACCTGGATCAACCTGACCATTACCACACAAAACCTCACCTTTACAAGCCGCTCCCCACCAGTTGCTCACTTGCCAAGTACAAGCATCTTCACTGGTACTATCACTCATGCAGGCTCGTGTACGAGTAGTTGGTTGAGTATTTGCAGAACAAATACCGTCATCGCCCGCAGTGCTGTCGCAAGTACGGTCTGAGACACAAATTTTTCCAAGTTTAGCTGAGTCGCCCGACACACAAACCCGAGCTACCGGGCAAGCATCTGAAGAACTTACACCAAGCGGAGTACCGCAGGTGCTACCTGGGCAGTCGGCGTCTATCGTACATTCTAAAGACGCTCGAGCGCCACTTCGACACAACTTTCCGTCGTAAGTTCCCACATTTCCATCACAAGTTTCACCAGCATCAAGCTTGCCGTCACCGCAGTAAGATGCTGGTTCACGACAATCCCAAGAGCAAGTATCCGCTCGATCTGTTGCGTAAGCGCCGTTTGGTACTGAGCAAGCCCGACCACCAATTGTTCGACCGGTTCCGTCTACTCCACAGTCGCAAGCCTCGCCACCAGCTACTGAACCATCACCACAGAAAAATGATGTTTCGTATGTACAATCGTTACCACAAAAACCATAACGACCATTAAATTCACCATCATCACACTGCTCGCCCATTTCACGGACACCGTTTCCACAAGCAAACGGCACACAAACACTAGCTGAATCGTTTTCGAAAGCTGTACAAGTGGCGTTACAGTTCTGGGCAATTGTGCCGTTAAAGTTAGCCATCATATCTGAACTTGTGTTGCAAAGCATAGCTACACCCTGCTGACCAAGCTCGCAAACCTCACCAGCTCCAATAATTCCGTCGCCACAAGTACTTGAAACCCCGTAAGAAACAGGCACCTCCGAACAAAAAGCACTATTGCCAGTGAATCCCGCAACACTATTTGAGTTATTTCCGGCAATCTTAATATCAACACCATCGAAGGTATCGATTGGTGACACCCAGTTTGCGCTTAAGTATTCCAGTTCTGCCCCAATTTCAAAGTTAAAGAGTCCCACTGAGCGGTAGTGATAAATATGGCTACCAGCTGGGCACTTGTATTCACCCGTAGTGCTATTTACACAAGTATTAGCATCAAAGCCAACGAGCATATCCGTGCCACAACTGCTGTAGTATTGCAACGGATCAACTGGCATTTCGGTTCCTAAAACATTACCTAAGTTACTCTGCCAAGAATCCCACTTACTTGCATTTAGCGCGCGAATAAACGATCCACTTTGCAAAGTTGGCACTGATTTTTTACAGGTTTCCGTACCTGGACAGTTTGAATCCGTTAAACAACTCTGACCAGTAGTTACGCTACAAAGCCCGTTCGCTGTGCCAAAAGATTTAACACTCGCCGCTACTTTCAAAACGTCACTGAGTCGCTGCGTGTCTCTTGTAAGTTTTGCTTTATCATTTTTACAAATCTGACCACTATCACAGTCCCGATCTGCTGAACAAATCGTGTTTGTGAAATCTAAATTTGCAGTGTCATAGCACAAACTTGTGCTCTCAACGTTTACAACAAACTTAAGATTATCAATCATTTGATTAAAAATCTCAACAGTATCTGCACTTGCGCCAGCGTTATAAGAGAAGATGTAAATGTTTGGTAAAAGCCCCTGTGTGTCCTCGGCTGTTGTGAATTGGTTTGGTGCCGCCACATAGACTGTTCGGCCATCCTCAATAGCTTCAAAGCCGTCGACAGTTCGCGGTGTAGATGCTCCCGCAAAACCGCGCTGGTTGTACCAGGCCTGCGGACTTAAATATGTTGGGTTACCGGCAACTCTAAAACCAATCGCATCACCCGAACCATCATTAATTTTAAAAATGTATTCTTTCAAAATTTCACTATTCGATGGCTTTGACGGCGCAATTACAGTCGTGTCCTTCAGGTGGCCGTTCTTACAATAGTAAGTTGAGAAATTCATCCAACCAATACCCTCGGTAGTTCCAAGCACCTTGCCTGTTGGCGTATCTGAGAACGGGAAGATATCAAAATCTGGCCATGGATCTTCACAGATTATGGTTTGAACAGTTTGTTTACCAGCAAAACTCTGTGGAATTTCCTGACCAGCAACCGTCTCTGGCGGTGAAATTCCTTCCGTATCTACACTAATCGTTGCCTGAGCCACAACTGTTGCCCTACCTGACTGTTGCTCAGCTGAAACTTTTGCTTCGTTTTGAACTTCGCTAGCAATACCTACAAATTTTTTATCTGAATCTTCAAACCAGGAATTCCAAGTCCACTCGTATACACCAGGCATTGCCTGAATTTCCTGCTTTGCCCCGTTTGATCTTGAGAAGGTACGAGCCACAAAATCGTGAGTTTCCCCAGCCTGAGTGTACACACCTGGATTAATCGGATTCGTATCTTGAACTTCAACAACATCGAGCTTACAGAAGCGGTCGCTGGCAGTAAATTCTGCCTGTGCCTCACCGTTAATCGAAACACCAAATTTAGTTGTCACTCCCTCCACGTTTGCGGTTAACAGATCGTCACCTTTAACGTGAATTATGTAGCGACCACTTGGTTCTAGTAAAACACTGTGGGTCAAAGAAACTCTAAACTTACCGTCTAAATCAGCTCTTTGGTTAAAACCCGTGATTGGCATTATACACATACCGTCAACTTGCGCATTCGTATCTTGAGCAAAAATTGACCAAATCTTAGCAAAGATTTTTGAAAGCCAACCGCTGTCGTTTAAAGCAACAGCTGAAGTATAAACAGTGTGGCTCTGAGGACAAGGAACCGCGGTGCCAGCTACAGCCGACGTATCAAATTCAATATAAACATTGTCTTTCAAACTAGCTGTATCCATTTCCGCGCTAGACTCAAGATAAATGGCTGCATTTCTGCAAACATCTTCGCCGTTTGGCGCAAAGCTTAGCACTGGCCTAAGCATACAGCACCTGTTGTTTGCCACACCGTAAATTGCCGGGCTTGGGCAGTCGTTTGCCGTTGTTGCCGCACAACTCAAACTTAGGCTCGACTCAGCCGATACATTGAATTCATCAGAAGACACCCGAATTGTTGCAAAAGCTAGTCCCTTATCCACGTCCACCTTAGCAATTGCCGATTCATCAATAACTGCGACCTGGACTGGATCGATTAAACCATTGCTCGAAGCACCTTGTTCACAAGCAAGTAACTCGCCTGTACCAAACACACCATCTCCGCAAACTGAAGGTGAACTATAAGTAACCGAAGAACCTTTTAGTAAACACTTATCATCACAACCTTCAGCCTTAGTTAAGGTGCCATTATCACAAACAGCATCTTCACCCGTTCCAACCAAACCATCACCACAAACCGACGGCACTACGTATTTATTTGAAGAACCTTCGTTTAAACAGTTACGTGAGCAACCGTCGCCAGACACCGTATTACCATCATCGCAAGTTTCAAACTGTGGGTTAATAATCGAGTCCCCACAAACCGCTGTTACTTCAACTGAATTGTTCGAGCCTTCATTCAAACACTGGCTCGAACACCCGTCGCCTGACTTTTTATTGCCATCGTCACAGTCTTCTCCACCGATAGTTGCGGAGTAAGCTACATCACTATTTCCGCAAACTGCGCCAATAACGGCCGAACCCTCGTTTAAACATTTTTGCGAACAACCGTCGCCATCTGTAGCGTTTCCGTCGTCGCAGTCTTCTCCAGCGCCAGCCTGATCTCTTTCAACAATACCGTTACCACAAACAAAGTTTGCGTAGATTCCCATTCTTAAACAAGAATCTGAACAGCCATCACCGTTTGCAAAGTTACCATCTTCACACTCTTCACCAACCTCTAGGCGACCATTGCCACAAATTGCAGGCACGTAAGTACTACCACTTGGCAAACAAGAAGCGGTACAGCCGTTTGGAATTGAGTTAATATTGGAATCGAAAAGGCTATTATTAATCTTACTAAATGACGCTACGTCAGTTGTATCTAAAATTGGATTTTCCCAAGTCCAGTTATAATTACTTGCCACCAATCTTTGACCGGAGACCGAGCACTCGTCAGGTTCGCTAAAACTTTGCACAGTAAAGTTTTGCGCCTCACCCACTGCATGTAGCACTACGTCACTTGGTTCAATTGTAATGTTTGAGATACCACACTCCGCGTTTTCAGATTTAGTTTTAAATACCCAAGTGTAGTCGTCACCAAAATTAGTTCGGGTTAACCGCACTCCACTTTCTGAAGTTACCGCCCCACTAATAACAGCGCGGTAAAATGCGCCCTCTTTCAAGTTACCCGTTGTATCAAAATTAATCTTGAGGCAACTTGCACCATCTACCGCGTAAATACAGGTTGCTGAATTTGCGACTTTATTTATATAAGAAGCACAAAGTTCATTTTCACACTCGTAAAGCTGGACCATATCTGGATCTTGAATCCGAGTGTCCATAGCAATATTAAACTTTGCCCCAACCCCAGCGTTACTACAAGCTTCGGTACAATTTGGCCAGAAGTTTTCAACGTACGGATCTTTATATTCAATTTTAAGCTCTCCAGCTCCGCGAACTTCGCTTACATCTTCAACCGCAGTTACCGGTGTAGTTCCCTCTGCAATCGCTTCTACAACCGCACAGAAATCCGAAGATGTGTTCTTGCACATACCCTCTGAAATTGAAGCAAACGACTCATTAATATTCCAAGTCCAGCTAAAGTCTGTTGGGTCGAGTATCTGGCAATCAGCCGTTACCGGCAAAGCGGAAAATTCCGAAGTCTGACCTTTGACCTCAAGTGTCTCTTTCGCTGGCGAAACTACAACTTTTTCAAACAAACAAACCTTATCCGCAGCACCAGTTGTGAAAAACCAAACAACGTCTCGCGCCATGGTTTCGCCAGTTTCCGCCATTGCCTCTTTAGCAATTTTAATCTGATATTTTGTATTTGCCTTAAAGACACCCCCATTATAATTTGGGTTTGGCACCCACTTTATTGAGGTCTGACGAGGTCCTGTAATTTTCATCAAATCCCCCTCAACTACCTGTGTTCTGGTACAGGTTGATTCCAAACATTCGTAAGTAATAACCGTTCCGCCGTCATACAGCGAAGTTTCGTCCATTGGAACTGTGAACTCAGCATAAACCTGAGCGTTTACGCAGGTTTCTCCAGTAAAACTGGTGTTAGGCACAGCGCTCACTGTGGTCTCACTACACTCAACTACCACTTCTGGCGCCACAGCAAACGGTCCAGTTGAAAATACCCACGAGTAACCAGAGCCGTCTACTGCGACCGGGACAATAGTACCGTCCTGCAGATTTCCAACTTCGAAGTTGATTGTATTGGTTGGTGTACCGAGCGCTGAAGCTAAGCTCACCGGCCCTGTTGACGCAGAGTCTGGCACCACTACCGTTACCTGACTACTATCCCAAGCGCCAACCGTCCCAACAGCGTCGCTAGCAAATGTTGCAATTCCTAAATCATTACCAAGTGAAGTCCCGTAAACTATAACTGTATCGCCAACCGCCCCAATAGCTGGAACAATTGCACAAATTCCCGGAGTAGGCTCTCCAGTTATAACATTAAAAGCAATCGCATCTGATTGCGTGCCATCCTGACGAACAATATATAAATTGTGGGTTGTGGTTTCAAGTGGTTGACCGTTCGTATATTCGTTTGGAACAATCACCGTAATTTCGTTATTACTCCAGTATTTATCTAAACAAGCAGTCGGGAAGTTCACGCTAGCGACAGCTGAGTAACCAGACGCCTGGCTTTCAAGTCTAACGGTACCAACCTGACTACCAAAATTAGCTCCGGCAATAGTAATATACTGACCAACCGAACCCGCGTCCGGTGTCACAAAACCAATACTTGGCACCCCTTGCGTACCACCATTTTGACCACTACCAGTATTTCCAGTTCCACTGTCTGATATCGCAGAGGTTGCTAAAGCGTTAAAATCTACCGAGTTTGAAATATCACCCGCCACGTTTAGAGTTACGCCGTGAAGCCCTGGCGTTAACCCTGGCACTGTTACGTTCACTGTGCTATTACTCCAAAGTGCATAATCCAAAACCGGGGTACTGTTAAAATTAATTGTTGAAGTCCCTTGAGTATCACCAAAATTTGCACCAATAATTGAAACATCAGCTCCTCCACGACCGCTTCGCGGCGAAATCTTACAAATACTTGGATGAAGCGCTGTATTTACATCAAAGGAACCTACAATTGCACCGTTTTGATCGGTGGTTGTATCCACCAAACCAGCTTTAGTTGTTAAAGTAATTGGCCCATCAACCGCTCCTTCTGGCACCTCAACCACCACCTCTGTACTCGACCAGCCAGATGCGCAACCAGGAATTAGTGCGTCAAGTAAACCATTGGCACTATTAAACTGCACTCCGCCGGTCAAACTACCAAAATTCTTTCCGGTAATTGTTACGTAAGTACCTGGTGCTCCGTCTGTAAGGCTAAAATCTGTGATCTCAGGCAAAGCGAGACAAACACCGTTCACACATGACCCGCTCGAACACTCCGAATTCTGCGTACACACACTGTTTTCACAAGCTCCGCAGTCGGCTCCACAATCAATTCCCATTTCACCGTTTGTGCTATCTAAAACACCGTTATAACAGTAGACTGGGTTAATTTTTACCTGAACCGAATCACTGTTCTCGTTACCTGCAATGTCAACAACTGTAACCGAAACCCTGTAACTCTGATTACTTGCAAAAGCGCCAGTGTCCCAAATTGAATCAATTAAAACATCCGACAAATTTGTTCCAACCGCTGGTACTGAGTCATAGAGATCGTTTGCAATAAAGAAATCACTAGAAGCGACCTCAGTGTCGTCCTTTGCTGAAACCTGCAAGGGCACAAAATCACCTGGCACGAGTCGGGCACCAGTGTCTGGCGCGGTAATTACCGCTGTTGGGTTTTCGGTGTCGACCAGTTCCCCTGTGGTAAAAGAACCTGCACAAATACCACTAACGCAATCAAGTGCATCACCTGCTGTGCTTAAAATAGTGTCGGCGATTGTAATATTGTATAAAGTATTTGACTCAAAACATTTTCGATCAACGTTTGGAGCTGGACACGCCTGATCTGGCACAAAACTTAAACGGTTTGCCACCACACTAAGTTCACCCGGCACCGCTTCACCGGTCACTGAATTCACCACTGTTAACGCACCAGCTGTAGTAAGTGTATCGAGGTAGCGGCTAAAAGTCGCCGTTACTTTTACGTTTCTGATCGACAAATTACCTTCTGGCCTAATTGCCGAAACCGCAAAGGCAGTGCTACTACCGCCACCAAAACCAGGTCGTCCGCCACCGGTTGTAAACCCACCATTTCCGCCATTAAAACTGCTACCATTTAACGAACCAGTCGAGGTTGCCTGGTTAATACTAGAAAGCACAAAATTGGTAATCGCAAACGAGCCCAAAATTAGAACCATACCAATTGTGGCGTTTATCAAAGTCTTTTTGGCTTTTTCAACCTTTTCTGCATCACCACCCGCAGTCATCCACCTAAAGCCCGCCACAATCATGAGCACTAGGAAGATAATGCCCACAAATGACAGGGCAACATTGATCAGCCGACCGATAATTACCGGTAGTGGCGTATTTTGCAGGCCAGCTGTAGCTCCGGCGGTCTCGAGACTGGATGTTTGCGCCAGGCCGGTGCCCGAAATCAAAAACGTACCAGCGATTAAAATCGTTAGTACAATTAGTAGTTTAGATACGTTTTTGAATTTGATAGACATGTACTAGAAAAATGAACAAGCTGAATTTGAGGCTACTCCATTACAGCAGTATGGTGATACCACACTTGTGCCACAAGTTTCACCACCCACGCCTGGACCTTCAGCTGGATTATAACAATTTTGATACTCACTCCGCACAGCGTCAGTAACGTTCACGATATACCTGTACGTCTGTGAGTCGGTTGACTGCAAGAAGATTCCGTGCTTCACCGTAACCTGAGTTTTAAACGGAATATCAGCTGGTGCCGCTACCACAGCTCCGCTTTCAGTAAGTTCTGATTTTCGGAAGCTGTACCACAGTTCGTGATCAGGATTTGGTAACACTGAAATAGTTTCCGCCCCAAGACTGGCGCTCGACATTACCGTATTAAAGGTAATAATAATTGGCTGATCCGGATCTACATTACCTGCCAAAATCGCTGGTGAGACAGATTCAATCGCTGGTGCGCTCAAATTAATATCCCCGGTTGTGCTAAACGCCCAGGTGTAATCATCTCCAGCTGTGCCGTCGTCATTACCATCTAGCGCGTTGCCAGAAGTATCGGTAATTCCGTCGTATGGGAAAATATCTACCTGCGGTGGTTCCGCTCCTAGCGTAGCTGACCGCACATCAACCGTTATTGCTTGCGCTCCTGGCAAACAGTACATATTTTCGCCACAGGAGTTCACCCCGCAGGTTTCAAGTGCAGTAAACGTAATGGTGCGGTACTCGTTGCTGGTTGCGTACGTACCTGGAACAATCGCGCCGCTTTCGTCTTTAATCTGAATATTTGAAAAATTGCTGAATATGTCTGACGGATCGTAAGTTCCAGTTGCGCTAATTGGATCCACACCTTCGTTAAAGTTGATCTGGACTGAAATATTTCGATCGTAAACACCATTATTTTGCGGAGTTACACTCTGTACAGTTGGCGGTGTGAGGTCGATCTCAGTTCCGACTGTAAAATTCCAAAGGTAGCCACCACTACTTAAAACTGGTCGTCCGCTAGAATTTTTTATATTTTCAGATAATGCTACTGTGTACTGAACATTCTTTGAGTTTGATCCAAGAATTGGTGGATTAAACACAAAGGTTTTTAAATTGTCGGTAAAAGACACCGCAACTGCGTCGGAAGCCAGAGCTGAAGTTGTGCCATCGGCTGTTATGTAAATTTTAACATTGTCGGTATTTAGCAGAGTAGTCACCACGTCGTCGGTAACATCGAGCGGTGTGCCGGAAACATTATAGTCTTTTGCAAACGAGGTAATATCCATTGACTCTTTGAAGGTTACATAAATTTTTGTGTTCCTTAAAACATCAGTTGCGCCTCTCGTTGGGAAATGGTCCCGAATTGCTCCTCGACCAAATGAACCAGACTGCAGTTCAACCGACGACCCACCACCAAAACCAGACTGACTTCCAGCTGAACCAAATATTCCCTGACCACCGGTAATCGAGCGCACCACGAAATTCGTAATTGCAAAGGAAGATAAAATTATCACCATTCCAATCACGGCGTTCATTATGGTTTTTTTTGCCTTCTCCACCTGCTCAGGTTTTCCACCAGCAGTCATCCAGAGGAAGCCAGCGTAGATAATGTAGCCAAGTAGTATAACACCGAGCAGTCCCAGAATCACACCAATAATCCGTCCAATAATCACCGGCAGTGGTGTTACTTGCAAACCAGCTGTTTCCGCTACCACCGTACCAGCGTCTGTCTGCGCCAAAACTTGAGTTACTAATGGGGTGAAAAACATAAAGATCATTGCAAATATAAATGCAACGAGAACACGGTTGATCCTTAGTCTTTGAATAGACTGTAGCGTCATGTAAATTTTTTATTTTCTGAATCTATTATACCAAAAAAACTACAACCAATTGAAGATTAGTTGTGGGTATGTTTTGGTTGATTTAGCAATGAGTTTCTTTACCAGAATTCACACGAGTCTCTGAATGACGATTTAGTTTGTTGTATTTTAATAAGTTATCCCACACTCATACCGTCATCCTGAAGTGAGCATCAGATTACACTGGAGAATCTCTTTGGCTAGACATCAAATTGCTAAAGCTTTACTTTCAATAAAATATTGACGGATCCTTAATACTCCTGTAACTTTCATTAGCAACTTAGGAGCAATTTTGAAAACCTTAATCAAAGAAGTCACAGGTTTTATTGTCGAAAACGATCACGGAACTGGTTGGGCCATTTCACGGGTTACCTACTGTTCCGAAGACAAAACCGTAGAGTTTATTCACACTACCATTCACCGAAACGTAGAATTTACGGTGGCTACCTGGAGTGGGTCACTCGAAGAATTCAACAAGGCCTGTGCTTTTTTCAGTCAGGAGAGCGGACCTAAGTGTCTTAAAATTGAGCTCACCTGCACCATTGCCCGGTACGGTAGTGGGTCCAGCATTTTCGATGCTCCAAACACTGACACCTGTACGGAAGACCAAATCTTCCGCTTACCAAAAACTGAGATAGATCACATTCTTTCTCGTATGCGCTAGCACAGTTTTTTTCGCTGTGCTCTTTTAT
>PFWT01000014.1 GCA_002791275.1 Candidatus Uhrbacteria bacterium CG_4_9_14_3_um_filter_41_35
CTCTATTGAAAGCCGTTTATATTGACTATTTTGCATACTCAGTGATCCTATCACTAAATTGCACTAGAATGTTGAGACCAAGTAATAAAAAACTGGCCCTTCTAAATATTATAATTTTCTACAATTATAAACATTTTTTTATTTAAAAAAGTTTATAAAAACTATTATAACATGAATTAATTGTCCAATAATCACCTATCTACAGTTTATTTAAATAAAAATCCCCGCCATCAAAACGGGGATTTTAACTATTTACAACAGCTACCTCCTGCGCATTTTTCACATTTACATGAGTCGCACATAAGTTTTGGGACAAGAATTATGTTTTCATTATCCCTTAACATCAACGAGCTTGTAAAGCTTGTCACTGCTTCTAACTTTTTCAGGCACTACAAAAGTTACCAAATCTCCTTGTTTAACATAATCAACCGATGTTTCGTTTAAAATCATACCCTTGGCCTTCATACGAAGAACACCGGTAGTATTACCATTGATAACGATTTCATCACCCTCTTTCAAATCACTTGCGTGAATATCCACCTCGGCAACCCCAATATTTGCGTAGTAATGTTTAATTGTACCCACCAACACTTTTTTTTGTGTTGCCTGACTATCTGAGCCCTTGCTCCAAGCACCCCAGGGTAAACCTCGATAAAAACCCTCGCTCTTGCCACGATTGAAAACCGTACCCAAATCTTTGTTCCACTGCTCCACTTTTTCTTTAGTGTAAGTGTCATTTTTAATGGCGGTAATTGCTTCTCTGTAAGTTCTGATAACTACATCAACATACTCTGCAGAACGACTTCGACCCTCAACTTTAAGTGAGACTACGCCAGTCGCAATAATTTCATCGAGCATACCAATGGTGCATAGATCCTCTGGGCTCATAACATATTCATTATCAACTACCAATGATTTTCCAGTAAATTTATCTTTAATCTCGTACGGTCGCCTGCACGGCTGAGTGCACTGCCCGCAGTTTGCTGAAGTTTTATTCATATACAAGCTCATCCCGCAGCGACCAGAAACTGAAACACACATCGCGCCGTGAACAAAGATTTCTACCTCAACTAATTCACCCTTTGGCCCACGGACGTCTTGATTTTTGATTTCGTCAACAATATATTTTACATCCTCAAGACTCAATTCTCGCGCCAAAACCACGCGATCGGCCCAGTTAGCAAAAAATTTTACCGCCTCGATGTTTGAAATTGAGTGCTGGGTTGAAATATGCACCTCGACCCCAACCTCTTTGGCGTAAACTAGAGCGCTCATATCGAAGGTGATAATCGCATCCACACCAGACGCTTTTACCGCATCGATCGCTTTTTTCATAGCGTCGATATTTTGATCGTAAACTAGTGTGTTCAGTGCCAAGTAACACTTCACATTTTTAGCGTGACAAGTAGTTGCGATCTCACTTAAATCATCGAGCGTGAATTTCGCCGAGTTATTTTGACGCATATTGAAGCCGTCTACCCCAAAATAAACAGCATCACAACCCGCGTTAATTGCCGTTGTTAAATTAGTAAGTGTTCCTGCAGGCGCAAGAAGTTCTAAATCATTTCTAAAATCCATATCGGAGTGATTATGCTCGAATTTCAGTGGTTTGTCAATGATAAAAGTCGATATTTTGCACAAAACAATAATATAACTATGTTTTAGGCTGTATTTGCCCATACTTGACTTTTCCTTTAATATTGGCTACAGTTGCTGGTTCAAAAATCATGCAACGGAGGTAGAAATGAGCATTGAACGTTACACTGGAGTTTACCGGGTGGTCGCAACTTGCGCGGAACCTAACTGTAACTTCCACGAAACAAATAGTAAAATCGTGGACACAGAAAGCACGAACAACGGCGAGGAGCCGAGCGTAATGAGCTACACAGTCGAGAAGACCGTCCCCTTCGACTCCAACATGAGTGAAGAGAAAAAAGCGGAGATTACGGAGCGAAACAAAAATAAGTTCGCAACGCTCCCGAACCTCATTAAAGAGGGGTTGCTGGCCACAAACTCTGCGCATCGTGATCATCTGCACGATGCAAAGAGGGATTGGCATGGTTTTGTGGGGAAGATCATGATTGAACCGGAGAAGGAGGTGATCGGCCTTCCGTTCTCGGGAAGCCATGCCCCTTCGCTGGTTGAATCCAACGCTTCGCGATCGGGTTCACGTAAGAACAAACCAGGCAAGCTGGTTGTTCTACGTGGCGGGAAGTAGTTAGCTCCCGTCCAATCACACTACTCACCCCCAGCATACAAAGCCGGGGGTTATTTTTTATAACAGATGTTATGAATCGGTCGCAAAAGCGACTGAGTTGCAGATGCGACTTAGTCGCATCTGCAACTCAGTCTTAGTTTGTGAGTGTTTTATGCTCACAGAGATTGCAATTTATTTTTGACAACATCGAAAAAGCTAGACAACGCACCAAATCATTGTTCAGAGCCTGACATGAACCACACCGAAGAATCGCAGTGTTGAATTACTAAATAAACGTCGATTCAGCACAGGGCGAAGGAGATCCTTCAGCGTGAGTCGTCGCTCGCTTCAGGATGACGGTGTGAGTGAGAGGCAAATAATCAAAACAACGACATAAAAATTACATCGCATCATTTAAACCAAACCGTCATTCTGAGCCTGGCGTGAATCACGGCGAAGAATCTCATCGCCTCGTCATTCTGAGCCTGGCGTGAATCACGGCGAAGAATCTCAGTGTTGAATTATAGCGTAAACAAGTTTCTGTTTAGTAAAGGGCGAAGGAGATCCTTCAGCGTGAGTCGTCGCTCGCTTCAGGATGACGGTGTGAGTGAGAGGCAAATAATCAAAACAACGACATAAAAATTACATCGCATCATTTAAACCAAACCGTCATTCTGAGCCTGGCGTGAATCACGGCGAAGAATCTCATCGCCTCGTCATTCTGAGCCTGGCGTGAATCACGGCGAAGAATCTCAGTGTTGAATTATAGCGTAAACAAGTTTCTGTTTAGTAAAGGGCGAAGGAGATCCTTCAGCGTAATCTGGCGCTCGCTTCAGGATGACGGTATAAATGAAGGGCTGTAGGCAAATGAAATAATATAAAAAGTCCTCACTTCCACATTCTCAATAAAAAAAATTCCGCCCTTTTGGAGCGGTTTCGACCACGTTTTGTATTACGTTAGCGTAGCCATCAGAGGTTCGTCTTCGATGCGGATCGTTATGGCGTCACAAAAACGTATCTCGTACGTTGTGCGGTGAGGCTTACTATTTAAAGTCAACTTCACCCCCGACCGCACTAGCTCCTCCGCTAGTTTGTGAGCGGTCCGACCAGGACTGTAGATTTCGATGTGCGCAAAACCACTTTGCTGCCTACCGTCTGGTTTTTGGTCACAGAGTTCGACAACTTGAATGCCGCCGAGGTCTGTTGGCAAGGGCCGTTTAAGCTTTAAGAGCGTGATCTGACGACCCGAAATTAGCGAGGTGTGCTCAAACTCAACTTCGGAATGCAGAATCTGCCGGATATCTTCAAACTCCCTACTCGAAGAACATTTGTAGCAGATGTGATCCGCTACTGCGTTTGGAGCAAATTCCCCTGCCCAAGCATTGAACTTCTTAATGTAGAAGAGAGCAAAACCATAAAACTGTGCAAGTTCCATTGAACTATCTCCAGTGTACAAGTCTTTCCTACCTTACAATCATTCAAAGAAAAGTCAATTATACTTTATTTAACATTATCGTTAGCTAAAAATCAGGCAATTTTCATAATGACCTTTAGTAGGTCACAGATAATGAAATAAATCAATAATTATTCAAGAATGTGATAGTTAAATTTTCTTCTTATGTTATAATATTTCATATGGCAGAAAAAATTAACTTAAAGTCAGAGGAGTATTCACATAAAAAATCAAGCAAGAAAAAATCATCTGCTATTGCCGAACTACGTGACGAAATTGAGGATTTACATTTAGCTATTGAAACCTTGCACCGGGATTTAAAACGGATGTCCCCACCAAACCCCTGGAAACGCGCCGGGCGATCTTTTGCCGGCGGAATCGTGAAGGGTCTAGGATTTATTTTTGGCACCACTATCATTGCGGCAATTATGATCTGGGGAATTCAAAAAGCCATAAGTAGTCCAATTGCAGAAAATTGGCTAACCGATAAAATTTCGAGCATTATTACCGACGCTGTGCAGAATACAGTTTCAAACGTAGACCTGCCAAGTTTTTAAAAAACAAAATCAGCCATTTAACAGTGGGCTCTGAGTATCGTCGAGCGTCTCAACACCGATCAAATGGCTGATTTTTTATTTAGCGAATTATTAACGACACCTCCCCGTCCGTTCCTGCGGTTACGTAAGCAACTTTGTTTTTCGAATTGATCATCTTTAAACTTCGAAGTTTTCGTTCCATTCTTGAAACAAAGCTACCTGGATTGTCGTCCATTACTACTGCGTAAATTCCGGCCCTGATCATCATTTGCCGAGCTATGGTTTCGTTTGGACAAGCCATTACGATTGGCACTGATGGTCTGAAAACATTAATCTTTTGTGCTACTTCACCATATGTGACCGAAGTAACAATATAATCTATCTGTTCATTTTCTGCCATAACGTGCAAGGTTTGTGCAATTGAAGTTGCAATATCTTGAACATTATGAATTTGATAAAAGTTAATATCATCAAGCCTAGAACCTTCTGTTTCTCTAGCAATCATCGCCATTGTTTGAACCGCAATGTTTGGATACTTACCAGTCGCGCTTTCCTGCGACAGCATCACCGCGTCCGCGTGGTCGATGATAGCGTTTGCTACGTCCGAAACCTCAGCGCGCGTGGCTCGCGGATTGTTAGTCATTGAGTCAAGCATGTGTGTTGCCACCACAATTGGCTTTCCGGTTTGCCGACATATTTCAATAAACTCTTTTTGAATGATCGGCACCTGTTCAAACGGAATTTCAATACCCAAATCTCCACGAGCCAGCATAACGCCATCGACCGCATCCAAAATATCTATAAAATTTTGAACCGCCTCGGCGCGCTCAATTTTTGCAATAATTTTAGGCTCTACAGTGCCCAGTGTTTTGCATTTTGCCCTAATCAGTTTACGTACCTGATCTACCACAACACGTGAGGTCACAAACGAAAGTGCCACCCAATCCACGCCATTTTCAAGACCAAAAAGTAGATCCTCGTGGTCTTTATTAGTAAAAGATGAGGTTGAAATTGTTGAATCCGGCAGATTAATTCCCTTGTGCGACTTTAAAATTCCGCCAGCCACAACCTTCGCGGTAACCACTCGACCCTTGACCGAAACACACTCAGCCTCCAAGATACCGTCGTCCATAAGAATTCTTTGACCAGCCTTCATATCCTTATGAAGTTGTTTGTAGGTTACCGGAAACGCCTCACCCTCTACGTACTTTTCAATACCTGTATTGAAAGAAATTAACTTACCTTCCACCAAATTCACGCCACCTTCTGGAAGATTTCCTAAACGAATTTTTGGGCCCTGCAAGTCCTGCAGTATAGCAATTGGTTGCCCAATTTTTTTAGAAGCTGAGCGGATATTTTTTATTAACTGCTGATGTTCTTCGTGCGTGCCGTGCGAAA
Organism: Candidatus Uhrbacteria bacterium CG_4_9_14_3_um_filter_41_35; assembly: GCA_002791275.1. Taxonomy (GTDB): domain Bacteria; phylum Patescibacteriota; class Patescibacteriia; order UBA9934; family UBA9934; genus UM-FILTER-41-35. The sequence continues at coordinate 5,585 of PFWT01000014.1, forward strand.
AATTTAACCTAGCTGCATTTAATCCAGACTTTATCATACGGCTAAGCATTGTGACCGAGGACGACGAGGGGCCAATCGTTGCAAGAATTTTGGTGCGTTTTTCTTCCATAGTTCAGTAAAAAAAATATTTCAAAAGCTACTTAATAATAGCTAAATTATATCATAAATTTGACACTTGTTACGACCCGAAAAGTTAATAAAAATCCCCACAACCTGCGTGGGGATTTAAATTTATCTTACTAGTCCATTTATTCGATCCTTGATGTCGTAGACGTTAAGGAAATTTCTGTCTGCTACCTCTTCTTCGCTAGTGATTTTGTCACCAACAATGAAGCTTTCCCAATAAGCCTGGTTTATATCGAGCAGATATATTTCCCAATCAATTCCGAAGTATTCTAAGGCTTGCTCTTTTGAGATTTCGTGGAGAATTGAGATTTCTGATCCATCTGGATTCTCTGTTACAAAGTAGATCTCAGGTTCTGACCAGAACTTTACAAGAACTGTTCGAGCCTTTGGTACGATTGCCCGGACGATTTTGAAGTTCGGCAGTGTCGCTTCAGTTACAATCTTTACATACGAAAGTGATGGGAAATAGGTGTAGTAGGTACCAAGATCAAGAACCGGTGAACGAGTGTCTCCATCACCAATGTAATAGATCTGCGCATTGGTTTTCGCTTTTACGAAATCACCTCTGTGCAAAACAGAAACATATTGATTGTCTCCGGTAAACGGTGACACACCGAGCGAAAGTGAGGCTGGTGCCTCTTGCATAATTCCCTCTGGTACGAAGGCTTTATAGCCGTCATTTATAATAATGTTGCCATACTGCAACAGAATCCGAACTATCTCTGAAGTATCGCCATCTGCAATTGGGACAACCTCAACCCGAGGTTCCTGATTCACGATTGGCGTTTCAGGCAGAACCTCAGAGCTTGGCGGTTCAGTTGATGGATTATCTGTGGTTGGTTGATCGACCGCAGGTTGATCAACTGTTGGTTGGTCCGAGGTCTGATCACCTGTGCTTGGTGGTGTAACCGGAGTGTTTCCGCAATTATTTACAAGATCTAGTGTAATCGAGTCGTTTAAGATTGAAGACAATTCACCGGTTGAACTTCTAAACATTACGTAGAGCTTCTTTTCACCGCTCACGGAATCAAAAGTCCATGGCACAGTTTTTAACGATAAGTTACCAATCACCTCTGCTCCACTGAATGATTCCCAGTGCGAGCCGACAAAAGTGTCCTTAGTGCTAATTATGTAGCTACTTGCATTATTTGCACTGATTTTTACCAAAACATCCGTAGCACTCACACAAACACCACCATCATTAATTAAAGCACCAAGCGCCGTTACTGGAATCGAAGCTGAACTTGAAGGTGCTGGTACTGTAAAGTCCGTCAGTTGAGTAACTCCTGTTTTCATACCAAAGGTTCGGCCATCAGAGCCAGTTGCTGAAGTGATCGTGAAACTATTAGCCCCAGAAGGAATTCCGCCAGTGTGTGATACTGTAAAGGTTTTGTCGCCATCACTAAAGGCTGACGACAGTCCACTTGGTGGATCGGTAAAGCTGTAAGTTACTGAACCAGTATTCATTGCTTCCGAGAAGTTCACTACAATGTCACTATTTGCATTCACTATATCGCCAACCAGCGGTAAGGTTGAAATAATTAGTGGATCCGCAGCATCGGTCACGGTTTGACTTCCGCCGAAGCTTGCTAAAAAGTTTCCTGCTGTGTCGGTAACTCGGTTACCGTTGTTTGTAAAGAGCACAGTTGGGTCTGTTGCCCCACCTGTTGTTTCCACATCCCCTGAAACCGTGAGCAGAATTGAATTTGTACTTGCGGATGCTCCAGTATCATCTAGATTTACCGTACCTGGTTCTGTAAAAGTCCAGTCTGCAGTGTTGTAATTTGAGATAACTATGTTTTCGTTGAAAACTAGGTCTACTCTGTCCACCGTACCGTCTATATTCATATCCTTATATGAAGCTGAGGTAAAGGTTGGCGGTACAACGTCGAGATTAAAGTTAGGGCTCTCAACAGTAGGCCCAACTGTCTTACTGTCAAACGGCGTAACTCTAAGTTTAGCCGTTGAGAGACTAGCTGTTGGTTCGTCGGTTCGAGCCTCCCAAAGCGTTGAAATGGTATTTGCCCCAGACGAACTTAATACATAACCAGCCGCTCCACCAATCTGATAGGTTGTAGCATTATCTACCTTCGGATCACCAAAATTAGCAGTTGTGCTACCGTCTGCTGTTGTTACAGTCGCCTTTTGCCAACCGCTACCAATGTTATATTCAAGCAAAACCTGAATTGTGTCGTCGTTATCTGCATCGTCGATCGTAAACTGTACATTAACAGTTCCCGAGCCGTCAGTTGGCTGAGTTCCGCTCACAGCTGAAGCTGCCGGATCGTTGTTCACTACACAAGCTGCGCTCACCGAACCAGAAGCTCCGGCAATACCAACCGATCCGGTAACTACAGAAACTGCCCCACTCCAAGATGTGTTACTACACGAATATCTAACCCGACCTCCAGCTCCAGCACCGGAGTTAACACTAGCCGCTGATCCTCCCTTTGCATATAAGTTTCCAGTACCGCTAAGAAGTCCGGCAACATCAATCCAAATAGAGCCACCCGAACCCCCTCCGCTTTCGAGTGATTGCCCAGCTGTACCATTAACACTAATATCTGCATCAAGCACCATGTTTCTACCAGCCACCAATTTTATGGCTCCTCCCCCATCTCCAGCAATTCCTGACCCATTTTTTCCTCCGCCGGAACCAAGTGTAATTGGGGCGTTTTCAACTCCATAAGTCGGTCCTCCACTTGCTGGAGAGCCAGTAATACCTCCTCCAACGCCACCGTGACCAGCACCCGAACCGTACGCACCAGCGTCGATACCTGCGCCTGGACCATTATTTTCTAAGAAACCAACGCCATCTAGGTTAACCGATGCCGTAGAACTAATAGTTATGTCCGCTAAAGTTTGCAAATCAATTCTAGCAACTTCAATCGCATTTGAGGACGAGTGTTTAAGAGATCCGTTCACTATAAGACTGTTCCAAGCGCCTAGCCCCGTGTGCGCCGTGTTTGCAACTAATTCAGCTGTTACCGGTACAATAACATCACTACTTGTTGCTAATAATGGGATCGTTCCGCCGTTATCCACTATTTTTCCTGAGGTTGACCAGTCGAGTGTTGTGTAACTTAAGGTTGTATCTGAATTAAGGTTAAGTGCGCCGTCGTTTTGCAGGGTTACTGTGTCGAAAGTTATACTAAGTGGCGTTCCGCTTGGTGTAAGTGGTGTGTAGCCACGTAGTAGATCCTTGTAGTAAGTGTCTGAATTATTGTTATCGATTAAGAGGTCCCCGTTAGTTTGCGCAGTTGATTTCGTAAAAACCGTACCCGCTCCACCATTTTGTGAAGTGTCTATACCTGCCTTACCTGACCCTCCGTAAGCTGCGTAGCTTAGAGTGGAGTTATCCGTTGTGTAGTGTACGGCAATTCGACCGCCACCTCCGCCAGCTCCGCCGTAAATATAGTAACCACCTTTTCCACCATTTGCCGTGATAGATCCAGTCCCAGCCAGAGTACCTGTTGTAATAAAAACTGAACCACCCGCACCACCGCTTGAAGCGCGGTAGTTTGCTACTGTGTTGGCGTTTGCCATGATTGTACCGTTAATAGTCGAGGTACCAGTTACATTAAGTTTAATAGCTCCACCACCTGAAGCAGAAACTGCGCTTCCTAAATATCCGCCACCACTACCTAAATCTGTTGGCGCGGTAATTGACCCATAAACTGTG
>PFWT01000008.1 GCA_002791275.1 Candidatus Uhrbacteria bacterium CG_4_9_14_3_um_filter_41_35
CCACTTATGGTCATATGACCGTAAGTGTTCCAGATTACCGCTAAAGTTAGAAGAGAAACGGGATATTTACCAACTTTAAATGTCGATTAGCTCCCAATTATAGCTTTTGAAGCAAACAAAAAACTAGCTCAGCTAGTTTTTTGTTTTATCTTATTTTAACTTTTGGCTAATGATTTTCGCAGACTGAGCAGGATCGGCGTTACCGCGGCTAGCCTTCATAATTTGGCCAATAAAAAACTGCATAAGTTTTTTATCCCCGTTTCTGAAGCGCTCAGCTTCGTCAGGATTGCTCTCAATAACCTCGTCCACAATCATTTGTAGGGCATCAGAGTCATCCACGCGTTTGGCTCCTATATCTTCCATAATCTGGCTCGGATCACCACCGCTGTTTAGCATTTCGTCTAGAACCTTTAGAGCGTTTGGTCCGGTAAGCTCACCCTTTGCTAACAGTAAAATGAATTCAGCAAAGTTTTCTGGCGTGATTTTCATTGTTTGAATATCAATCTTCCGCTCCGCTAGTAGACCGCCAAGCTTACTTAGAAGCCAACCAGAAAATAGTTTGGTTAGTTTTCTTCGCTCAACCTCCATTTGGTCTGGTGTAATGTCGGGCATTGATTGTAGCCAAGCACCTAATTCCGAAAGGGCATTTTCTGCAAAGTCAGCCAGTTCCGGGTCGTCAACGATTTGTTTAACATCATCTGCTTTGAAACCGTACTCAGTTTGCAAACGGTTTTTTCGTGCTGTTGGAAGCTCTGGAATTTGCCTGCGAATTTCGTCTGTCATTTCCGTTAGATCCATCGGTGGTAGATCTGGTTCTGGAAAGAACTTGTAATCAGCCGCTTCTTCTTTAACACGCTGTTCTTCGGTTATTTGTTTAGCATCATTCCAGCCACGAGTGGTGAGAACCATTGGTTTATTGCCTTCCTCCCACATTTTTGTCTGACGCTTAATCTCGTATTCAATAACTCGTTCAACTGCTTTAAAGGAGTTAACATTTTTGATTTCCGTTTTTGGTGACAGACTCGCTGAAAGAGGGACGCCGTTTTCATCTACTTCACGAAGTGAGATATTCACGTCGCACCTAAGATGACCCTTTTCCATATTTGCGTCTGAAACCTTAAGATGTCTTGCAAGAAGTCTGAGCTCCTGCAGGTAAGCTTTGGCCTGAGCTGCCGAAGTAAACTGCGGGTGCGTTACTATTTCACAAAGTGGAGTACCGGCACGGTTGTAGTCAACATAAGTTTTGCCGTCCTCACCGTGAATGTTCTTTGCTGCATCCTCTTCAAGGTGTAGACGTTCAAGTTTGATTGTGAAGGGTTCAACTTCACCTGGTACATCAAAAGTTAAATGCCCGTCAGACATTACAGGCACATCAAATTGAGAAATCTGATAAGCTTTTGGTAGATCTGGGTAAAAGTAGTGTTTACGATCAAATTTACTTTTTGTAGCTATTTTACCGTTTAGAGCTAAGCCTAGAAGGATTGCAAAGCGAACAGCTTGTTCGTTTAGCACCGGTAAAATACCTGGATGACCAAGATCGATAGCGCAAATATTCTGATTCGGCGCAGAGTTGTCCGAATCGTTACTAGAAGCTGAAAATAGCTTACTTTTTGTTTTTAGCTGAACATGAGTCTCGAGTCCGATTACAGGCTGTAATTTCATAATATCTTCAGAAAAGGGTAGTTTAAGATATGGCTACTTTAGCAGGGCTGGCAGTTTTCTTCAACTCTAGGTAGAGCAAAACCTGGTAAATGGCTATAATTGGCAGTAAGAAAGCCTCGGAAACGCGATATATGGCTGAATCTAGGATACTTGGCGGGGCAGTGATGTAGGTTAAGAGATCGATCTTAGTGGTCGATATATTGAGGTAGATGATAAAGGAAAGTACTAGACCGGACAAACAGAAGAGAAAGAGGTTTCCTCCTGCGATACGCCAGAATACTGAGAAGAAACGATCTTTGGAGAGAGCTCGACTTTGTTTGAGTGCCAACGTAACGTGAATCTTCTCAGTAACGGTAATAATCCCAGCAAAGTAATACCAGGTTACAAAGACAATACCTGGGATGATCAATAGGAGAAAACCGGAAAATTCTATAACCAAAACTAGGAGTGAAATGAGGCTGTAGGGAATTATTGAGGCCCAGGCTTCAGAACTGATCTCACGTGTTTTTATTGCCCGACCTTCTTTGATTAGCGGGGTGATTATAGTAAAAGTTACTATAATCCAAACGAGCATCAAGCTATAGATGAATAGGTTGAAAACTAGATCTAGAAGTTGCACGGTTTCTTTAGAAAAGGTAACAACTGAAAAAACTGTTAAAACTAGAGGAATAAAAAGCCAGGCCGAGTAACCCAAGTACAAGCCAAAATTTTTGTAATAAATTTTGAGTGTTTCAAGAAGCAGCTCAAAAACGCCCTTCAATTTTTCCTGTTTATTTTGTTTTTCGGAGGGAGTCATACACGGAATAATCTGCAATGACCCACAGCGGTGCTGTTAGAACCATAACAGCACTGAATGAAAGGTTTGTGAGTATGCTTGAAAGTTCCTGTAAGAAGTATTGCGTTTCAAGGACTCGACCAAAAAGCAGAACAAGAATAAAAGTTAGAGCTAGGTTTAGGAAAATTATTACAGAAGTAATTAAAATTTTTGGAGCAATGTACCTCAGAATAACTTCAAAGAAACGGCCTTTTACCAGAGTGTAAGATCCTTTTAGAGATTCAATAATAGTTTTTTCGCCAATCAATAATTCATAAGCTGAAAAAGCAAAGGTGACAGCCAAAAATATTAGTAAACCAAGAGCAACAATTTCACCCACAAAAGTCAGGAAGAGGGCAAAATATCCCAAAACAGCTCCGCCGTTTATGTTGGCATTAATAAGTGTTAAAACAAAACCAGGCACTATCGCTAGGAGCGAACTTGCAGCAATCAAAGTTTGTAGAAAGAAAACAGCAATGGTTGGCATTATTTTTTTTACTCCAAATAATAAAATTTCCTTTAGATTAATTTTCTTTTTATTATTCAGTTCAGCGATCACTTTTATAAAAATTATCGTTAACCAAAAAGTGACTAATGGAAATAAAATTTTTGATGCCACAGCGCTTAAACTTAAGCCGAAAGTTTGGAGGGGTGAAATTAGACCCTGTTCAATTAAAAAGTTTGTGTTAGCGCCTGGAGATAAAATTGAACCCAAAATCCAAACTGCCGATATTATAAACAGCAGAGAAGATACTGCCATCCAAGTTTTAAAATTATTTGTATAATTTTCCCAGGTATCGTCGATAATTTGTCCGATAGAAATTAGTTTTGCCATATAATAATGTTATTTTGAAATTTTATGGAATATGTTATTTGCTTAAAATATGATCAATTAGTTTTACGACATTTTCCTTCATCTCTACAAACGGCAAACTAGTATCGATCGTGTGTACTTCAGTTCCGCGGTCTGTAAAAGTTTTCAAAAACCAATCAGCTTTAAAACGACCGGCTACTTTTTTTATGAGTTCTATATCTTCAAAAACTCCTTTTGTGTATTCAGCTCGTTTTGAAATGCGTTCTTCAATAAGCTCGGGTGCAAGATCAGTTAGGATTAAATCGGTTGGCGCGTGTGTTATTGCAAATATGTTGCCTGGCAGATTCATAATTTCGTCAAGCGTGGGTCCACCAGGAAGTACAGGTTGAATGGCGATAGAGGAGGTAACTGAACGATCCTGAATAATTACTTTACCTGCTTTGAGTGCTGGAATTATTAAGCGTTTGTACATTATAAGACGATCAAGTGAAAACGCTTGCGCAAGTTCTAGACCAGTGTACGGATTTTCTGTTTGCGACATCTCGTAGCGAATCGCCGAGCCGATCCAGTTTTTCGTGGGCTCAAAAGTAAAGAGTAAATCAAACTCTTCAATATCCGAAAACTCTGGTGGTGCGTCGTGATTTAAGCACCAATCAGCTAGATCAAAATACCTCAAACCAGAATCTTTAGCCCAGTCTTTAACAGCTCGAATAATTGTGGATTTTCCACTGCCGGTCGAGCCATCGATAACAATAAATTTTCCATTCATAGTCCGTAGTATTATAGCACTTTTTTCGTAACAACGACGCTTTTTTTGATGAACTCAATATTAACACCCAGTTGAGCCATGACCACCACGATCTGTACCTGGCATTTCTTCGACTTCTTTAATCTCCGCCTGTAAAACTGGCACAATTAAACCCTGGGCAAGACGGTCGCCAATCTTGAGTTCCACTGGTTCATCTGTGAGATTTAAAATTAACAAAAAAATCTCATCGTTTGGTCCACAATAATCAGAATCCACCACACCAATAGCGTTCGCTACGGTAACGCCTTTTCTAAGTGGGCTAGAGCTTCGAGAAGGGATTAACAGTACGTGCTTATCCGGAACATTAATAACTAAACCAGTCGGCACTTTAGCAATGGCGCGCGGGGCAATGATGATGTCTTCAACTAGGTGAAAGTCAAAGCCAGCGGAGCCCGGAGTTTGATAAGACGGAATAACAGCGTTTTTGTGAACTCGTTTTATTTGGATTTTGTAATTCATATTATCTGCAGTTTATCAAACTTTTTGTAAGTTTTTTGATCTATCCACAGGGCACCTGTTTGCTTTGAAAATCATTTTTGCTAAGGTGGATTTAGTAGCTAAGAAACCCTTGCATACCATGCTTGTGCAGGGGTTTTTTAACAGAAAATATTTGATGTATACTGGTTTTAGATATTAAATACAGTGTTAAGAAAGAAGCATATGAAAAACTATCTAGATATCGTTCAAAAAGTACTGAGTGAAGGGGTGTTGAAGGAGAACCGTACAGGTGTTTCGGCCCTCACAATTGCCGGCGCGATGTTTGAACATAATATGTCAACAGGTTTTCCGCTGCTTACTACTAAGGCGGTACCGATGCGTTTAGTTGCTGCTGAGCTTGAGTTTTTTATAAAGGGCAATACGGACAAGCACTGGTTATCGGCTGAAAATAATCATATTTGGGACGAATGGGCGAATCCGAAGAAGGCGCCATATGGGCACGATGCGGAATCAAAACAACGAATGCTCAAGGAGCGTGATCTTGGAGCGATTTATGGTTTTCAGTGGCGTCATTTTAACGCTGAGTACGAAAATTTCGATACAGATTATACCGGCAAGGGTGTTGATCAACTGCAAAATGTAATAAATACATTAAAAACAAACCCCAACGATCGAAGAATGATTGTGTCAGCTTGGAATCCGCTTATGCTAGATCAAATGGCTTTACCGCCCTGCCACTACTTATTCCAAATTACAACGATTAATGGAAAATTAAATTTAATGTGGAATCAACGCTCGGTTGACACGCTGCTTGGTTTGCCATTTAATATTGCAAGTTACGCCTTACTTCTTCATTTGTTAGCAAAAGAATCAGGTCTAGAAGAGGGAAAACTAATCGGTTTTTTAGGAGATGTTCATATCTACGAAAATCACATTGAAGGGGCAAAGGAACAGTTGTCTCGTGATCCAGGAAAATATCCGCTACCAAAATTACAGACTGATAATTTCACTTCAATTTTTGACTGGAAGTATCAGGATACTCAGGTTATAGATTACAAACATTACCCACGAATTAAATTTGATATCGCAATTTAGTATGGAAGTATTTATTATTGCCGCTATATCGGCAAACGGTATGATTGGGCAGGGTGCGGAGGAGTCGTCGCTAACCTGGACCAGTAAGGAAGATCTAAAGTTTTTTATAGATAAAACCAAAGAGGCTGGAGCGATGATTATGGGAAACTCCACCTTTAAAACTATCGGTAAACCCCTACCAGGGCGTTTAATGGTAGTAATGACTCGCGACCCTAAAGAGAAAATGGGTGTAGAAGGGGAGCTTATTTATACTTCAGATTCACCGCACGAGATTTTAGCAGATTTAAAAATGAAAGGCTTTGATAAAGTCGCGATTGCAGGTGGTACGCAAATTTACAGCCTTTTCCTCGACGCAGGTTTAGTCACTGATTTATACCTTACAGTCGAGCCGGTTTTGTTCGGAGGCGGAACTCCACTACTTAGAGAAATGGATCGAATAGACCTAGAACTCATCGAAACAAAACCAGTTGGCACGCAAGCAGTATTGTTGCATTATCAGGTAAAGTAACAGAAAAAGACGCTCAGGCGTCTTTTTTGTACTCTTTGTCCGTGTTCGATATTTGATTAGCGGTTTTGACTTCCTCAATTTTTTCGCGAGGCATATCCTTGTACATTGACGCTAAGTAGTCGAGCCAGTCAGCGTCTGGGGTGTAGTGAACGAATTCTACGCCAGCCTCTTCGCAGGCGGTAAAAACCCGTTCGTCGCGATAAATTTGGCCAGCTACGATGCGTTTAACACCAGTTGCGATCAACTTTTTCAAACAATGATAACAAGGGGAGTAGGTGGTGTAAATGGTTGAGGCGTCGGCGATAATTCCAAGCCGGGCGGCTTGGAGTAACGTGTTTTCTTCGCCGTGCAGGGTTCTGATGCAGTGATTTTCGTGCATCAGGTGACCAACGTCGTCACAGTGCTCCATTCCTGGAGGTGAACCATTGTAGCCGGTGCCGATAACGCGATTATCTTTAACTAGAACCGAACCAGCGCGTAAACGGTCGCAGGTCGAGCGCTCAGCAACCATGTGCGCCATTGCCATATAATAATGATCCCATTTTGGTCGATATGCCGGGTTTTCCATATAATTATTAGATTTTGTATTCAGTTTTTAATTTATTAATCTGACCACTTGTCAAAAGCGTTCGTTCGTCACTTTTATCAACCTTATAATTATCACTCGAGTTTGAATATTTCGCCTGTGCCAAACCGTGAAGGTTGGCTTCTTTTGCGGTAAGTTCATGACTCAAGGTTTCAAATATTACCTGGCAAACACGCTCACCAGGGTAAAGGCGCAAGACCTGATCTCCCGCTTCATTTTTCATTGGGAAGATGAGGTTACCTTTGTAGCCGGTATCGATAATCCCAGAGAGGCTCAAATTGATCCCTCGGCGATTGGTGGATGTTCGCGGAAACAGAATCGCCATCAGATCAGAAGCGTTCATTTCGATTTTTTCAAGACTGGTTCCGATTACAAATTCATTTGGGAGTAAATCAAAATACTGACCAGGTTTTAGAATTATTTCATCAAACTGATCACTGGTTGAGTCGTCCTCAATCGAAATCATTAGCGCCTGTCGACCCTCGGGCGTCATTTTCCAGTTTCTTGGAATAAGAAATTTATAACCTAAACGCAGGTCAAGGGCATGAGGCTGAAGTTGAAATTTGTCTACCTTTGGCTCAAAAACCAGATCCTCCGATTCGATGCGCGATAAGATATCTTTTTTAGTCAAAATCATACTTTGGTAGATTACCATTTTTATGTACCGTATGGTAGTGTTAAAGAAAAAGTTACATAATTATGAAAAATTTTCTTCTACTATCGGTCGTGTTAATTTTAGTCGGTGCAGGTTGCTTAGGTAAAGATATTAATGTCACGACCACACAGGTAGAAACATCGATTAACACTGTCGTGAATCCGCAGGATAGTTTAGAAGTCAACGAAGACGGTTTAAAGACTTTTGTTAACAATGCGAGTGGTGTGAGCTTTAAGTTTCCGGCGGATAAGACTGTGTTTTGGAGTGTAGATTGGAATAACAAGAAGTTGATTCCAGCTGGTCCAGATACGGTCGGAGCTGCAATTGTTGAAAGCACTGATGATTTTTTTGCTGGAACTGTGGAGGCGGTTGGTATGACCTATGCAGAAAATTTTACTATTGATGGGTGGATTGCTGAAGGATTACCTAATTGGATTCAGGAAGATAAAATCGTAAAACATAGTAATATTAAAATTGGTGGTAAGCAAGCAGTTCAGATTCTTGGACCTGGCGACCAAACTGGATTTTACAAGGTGGTGCTTGTTCAACATGGCGACAATCTGATCATCTTAAGACAGGATCGAGATAATGATTTTCTAAATATAATTTTTTCATCAATTGAGTTTAGAGATTAGAAAATGACTGTGATATAATGGGGGAGATATGAAGATGAGTACAAATAATTGGCTGAGCATTGCGTCACTACTTTTGCTAGTTGCGGCTTTAGTGCTGGCTGTTATGACGTTTGTTGCAAATACAAAGCTTGTTAATCAAACAAATGATGTCTCAAAAAGAGTTGATATTATTGATCAGAGCGTAACAGATTTGAAAGGATCGGTGGATGGTGGAGCTATAACTTCGGTAACAATTTTAAGAGAAATACCAAAGCTGGGAGATCTTTACACGGCCTATAGTCGGGTAAGTAACAAGAATTTCGACCAGTCACAGCTACTTGAGGATCTTAGAACTCGGGCAGAATTGGTTGTTGAGACTTTACCTATGGGTGCTGAGTTTGTGGGTACAATTCCGGATGATATTTGCCAGGTGGTTGCAAGTGGTCCGTGTGGCCTAGAAACTGAAGTTTGGTACTATGAAACAGATGAGTTCTTCTACCTCGTGCAAAAGAGAGGTGTGAGTGTTGATACATACGGGCCCTTTGTGGGGGCTAAAGAGGATATTGTGAGAGATATTGGAATTCTCAATGACTATAAAAAGTTTCTTGAAAGATAAAAAGTAAACAAAAAATTCTGTCCGAAGACAGAATTTTTTATTGCTTTTAGATTGAGTTTTGGTCTAGTTTGATTCCAGGACCCATTGTTGTTGAGATTGATGCGCTCTTAATGAAAATACCTTTTTGAGAAGCTGGCTTTGCTTTTTTAACGGCATCGATAGCTACTTCCATGTTTTCTTTAAGTTTTGCTTCATCAAAAGATGCTTTACCAATAATGATGTGCACATTTGAAGTGTTATCATTTTTGAAAGAAATCTTTCCACCTTTCTGTTCCTGAATCATCTTTGCGATGTTTGGTCCAACAGTGTCAGTTTTAGGGTTTGGCATCAAACCTCGAGGCCCAAGAATTCGCGCAGCTTTTGCAAGCTTTGGCATCATACTCGGTACAGCAACCGCAACATCGAATTCAATTAGTCCAGTCTGGACAAGTTTGTCGATTGTTTCTTCAGTTCCAACGATGTCTGCTCCAGCTTCCTTAGCAGCAGTTTCGTTTGCTGAGTCTACGAAAGCAGCTACGCGTTTTGTTTTTCCAGTTCCGTGAGGAAGAACAACTGTTCCGCGGATTTGCTGATCACCTTTCTTTGGATCGATTCCAGTGTTGAAGCTAAGCTCTACACTCTCGTCAAATTTTGTTGAAGCACTTCCTTTTGCTAGCTTAATAGCTGCTTCTAGATCGTGCTTTTCAAACTTTTTGATTTTCTTCTGCTCGGCTGTAAATCTTTTACTTGTCATATTTGTTGTTAGTGGTGCAAACGCTCAAAAAGCTCCCACGTAATTATTTATTTTCGTCTTTTTTCTTCATCTCTTCAAACTCCGCATCCTTTACTTTTTCCTTGCTACTTAAGTTTACCAGAACATTATCATCTGAATCCGGTACGAATAGCCAGATGATAACATAGGCCCAAAATCCTACTCCCCAGAAAATTGAGGTTAGAATAAAACCTATTCTGATAACGGTTACATCAATATCGAGATAATCTGCTAGACCAGACGCAACACCAGCAATAATTTTTTTTGTTGGTACTGCGAATAAGTTTTTTTGTAGTTGCCATATCTCTTTATGAAGATTTGGAATTAGCCTTTGATCTCAACACCCATTTGACGACATGAACCTTCAATGATCTTCATTGCCTGTTCCACGTTTTTTGTGTTTAGGTCTGGCATCTTTGCTTCAGCAATTTCTGCAAGCTGAGCCTTGGTAAGACTTCCAACTTTAGTTGTTAGTGGGTTTCCTGAACCTTTTTTGATTCCAGCAGCTTTTTTAATCATTTCTGAAGCTGGAGCGGTCTTCAAGATGAAGCTGTATGAACGATCAGCATAGATTGTAAGAATTGCTGGAACGATTTCTCCACGACGATCTTGTGTTGCTGCGTTAAAGTCGTTTACGAACTGCGCAATGTTTACACCGTGCTGTCCTAGGATTGGTCCAAGTGGTGGTGCTGGTGTTGCTGCACCTCCCATTGCCTGAACCTTAACAACTGCTTGAATTGGCTTTGCCATACGATTATTGTTTATAGTGGATCCCTGAGACTCGTCTCAAAAAGTAACCACATCGTTAATTATGCGCAAATATTAGCTTATACTTGCGAAAGTGTCAAGCCTAAAAGAAGGTCAACTAGACCTTCTTTACCTGTAAGAAATCGAGTTCCACTGGTGTTTCTCGACCAAACATTGAAACCAAAACCTTAACTTTACCTCGTTGTTCGTCGATTTCAGCCACTTTACCTTGTTGACCCTTAAATGGCCCGTCAGTAATTGCAATTGGATCGTTAACCAAAACATCAAGTTTAAATTCAGGTTCACTAACACCAACTCGTTTCAAAAGCGCATCAATTTCTTCCTGTGCAATTGGGGTAGGAGTGGTACCAGCTCCAATAAATCCTGTAACGTTAGGGGTGTTTCTAACAACGTACCAAGAATCGTCGGTTACGATCATTTCAACTAAAACGTAGCCTGGAAAGATTTTTTCTTCCACAATTTTACGTTTTCCGTTCTTAATTTTAATCTTTTTCTCTTTTGGCACCATGATGCTGAAAATCTTATCATCCATGTCCATGGTGTCGATTCGCTGTTCAAGACTGTCTTTAACATTCTCCTCAAAGCCTGAGTAAGTGTGGATCGCATACCATCTGCGACCATATTGGGCTGTTTGCTTTGCCATAGTTGTTTTTCAGGGTACAGATCTCAATAAAATCAAGACTGATACCGGTTGTTAGATAATTATTACGCAACAAGTTTAATTAGAGCGGTTAGCCCCTGATTTAGTACCCAGTCCGCAAAACCGAAGTAAATTGCTAGAGTAGTTGCAAAAACGATCACAACAAGGGAATATTTCACAATTTCCTTCTGACTTGGCCAAGATACTTTCTCCATTTCTTCTTTTGCTTCACGGAGATATTTGAAGCTCCATTTAAAGATGTTTGTCATAGGTTTTTAGGTCTTAAATTATAGGCTTTTGGTTGAATAAGTATTACTGATTCATAACTATGCCGACATTTTAGCACCTGAGTTAAAATTTTGTATTTTAAAAAGCCCTGTTCGGGGCCATCTTTGTGTAATATACACCCATAGGTTTGTTTTGACAAGAGGGTCAAAAAGAATTTAAAAAGACTGACCAAACGGTTGTTTGTTGGTATTTTACGCCTAAAGTCTAATGAAAACGTCATAAGATCTATAAGGTCCTACCTTATATGGCAGGACCTTAACAACCAGGTGGGTATTATTTGTCTCGAACTATTTTACTGCAATTTTTTTGTTTTGAATTATTCAACTGAAGAGACTTTTGCTTCTTGCAGAGCTCGTGCGGTTTTACCTAACTCTCCGCCTGGAATTCCGAAGCTAGAAGTGCAGTATCCGGTTTGTTCATCGTAGCCCAGGTCTTCGCCTAACTCAGACGGGCAGTAGCAGACGCTGTCCATAAATGATCCACCGCTTTGTTCACAGTTGAAAGGTACGATTGTTTTGTTTAAATAATTTGCCCGGCTTTCTGCGTTTTGGAGTTCTAAATAATAACCCCTAGGTCCGCCGATTGGACTTTGGCAGAAGCCAGTTGATTCATCGTATGCCTGATCTTGAGTTAGTTCCGAACCCTCATCATACAGCGGGCAAGTACACTGACCATTTGCAAAAGTTCCGTCACTTGATTCACAATTAAATTTTGCTGGACCAAAATACGTTGTAGGTATAGACTCTCCGATAATTTGCGAGTCTATTTGGTTTGACTTGCCAGTTAGTACAACACCAAGGGTTACGCTCACCAAAACAACCAGAAGTGAGAGTAGGGGGATGACTATTTTTTGAGAATTTTCCATAGTAAAATTATTAGATTATACTTCTATTATATCATTTTAAAAAAAAGACAATGCTATTTAAGCATTGTCTTTTTGATTATTGATTTTGAGTGTAACGCTCATGTGGCAACTCACCAAAACCGCCGTTATCGAGTTTACCAAAAAGGTATTCAGTACTTGGATCACCAGCGTAGCTCTTTTGAACGTAGAGACCGTGAAGACCACTACCGAGGTTTACAACTTCATATTTATTTAGCCAACCGTTTTTATCACCACCGCGTCTTACGATTTTATCTTCTTTAATCGGAGTCCACTTTTCGCCGTTCCATTTGTAAATATTTAGAAATTGAACAGTTAATGCTGTATCTTCAGAAGATTTTACATTGGTGTCAGTGTAGATTACAGCGTATTCAAGTGCACCATCGCCGTCTAAATCGAGTTTTAATACTTGTGATTCAGTCACAGTTTCGGCAAAATCCTGATCTCGATCAAAAGGTTTTGCTGGCTGAGGATTGGGTACCATTTGAAAACCCGATGTGAAAATTTCCTCCGTTTCACCGGTTTCGACAGTCTCTGTCCCATCAACTTGTTCAATCACATCAGGCGATTCTGTTGATATTTGAGTGTTGATTGAATTGTTCTGAGGAGACTGTTCGTTCGTAGTTTTGGTATTTTGTTCGTTTACTTCTGTAGTTTCTGCAACTTTCGAAGCTCCGAGGCAACCAGCACCTATTAGTAAAAATGCGAATAGAAATAAACCGTATTTCATATGTATAATTTAGAAGCGTAGATTTTTAAAAACTAATCTTTCGCTTGAATTTATTAATGATTATATGAATTATTACACACATACAAAGTTTTTGATACAAAAGAACGCCGCTCGGGCGTTCTTTGTTTTTAAACATCTAGGTTTGTAACCTCTTTTGCGTGAGTTTGGATGAATTTCTTTCGTGGAGCTACTTCACTACCCATTAAAATATCAAAAGTTTCGTTCGCGATTTCAGCATCTGCAATTGAAACTTGCTTCATTTTTCGGGTTTTTGGATCCATAGTTGTTTCCCAGAGCTGATCTGGGTTCATTTCTCCAAGACCTTTGTAGCGTTGAATGTTAACCTTCACACCCGATGTTTCAACCACTTCAGCTTCAAGCATTTCATCTTCATCTTCAGGATTTTCAACCTTAACCTTTTCTGTTTCCTTAACTTTTCCAGCAGTCATTTCCTTGATAGCTTGCTCTTTTTCTTCGTCTGAGTAAACATACCGTGCGTTTTTACCAACCTGGATTCGGTAAAGTGGTGGCATCGCAATAAAAATGTTTCCATTTTTAATAAGCTCAATAAAGTGACGGAAGAAGAGGGTGAGAAGCAGAGTTCTGATATGAGCTCCGTCAACGTCGGCGTCGGTCATGATAATGATTCGCTCGTAACGAAGTTTTTCAAGCTCGAAACCTTCACCTATATTGGTACCAAGCGCAATGATGAGGTTTTTGACTTCGTTGTTAGCTAGCATTTTATCGAGTCTAGCTCGTTCAACGTTTAGGATTTTACCTCGGAGTGGCAAAATCGCCTGGAAGTCGCGATCGCGACCCTGTTTTGCAGATCCTCCAGCTGAGTCTCCCTCCACAATATAAAGTTCAGAGTTCTGCGGGTCTTTACTTGAGCAGTCGGCGAGTTTTCCTGGAAGCATCAGGCCTTCGAGTGCACCTTTTCTAAGAACTGTTTCTCGAGCTGCTCGAGCTGCGGCGCGGGCACGGGCTGAAAGTAGACACTTACCAATAATTGCTTCTGAATCCTTTGGATGTTCTTCAAGATAAATTTGAAGAGCTTCAGCAAAAACAGCCTCAACCGCAGTTCGCGCTTCTGGGTTTCCTAGTTTTCCCTTGGTCTGACCTTCAAACTGTGGATCTGGAAGCTTAACACTGATAACTGCAGTTAATCCTTCGCGTGCGTCGTCACCTGTAAGGTTCGGATCTTTTTCTTTTAAGAAACCTTTATCTCTAGCGTAAGCGTTAAGACTTCGGGTTAAAGCGGAGCGGAAACCAGCTAGATGAGTACCACCGTCTGGGTTTGTAATGTTGTTTGCAAAACAGTGCACAGAATCGTGGTATTCGGTGGTGTACTGAAATGATATTTCAACCGCCAATTCGCCATACTGTTTTTGAACATAGAATACATTTTCATGTTTTACTTCTTTGTTTTGGTTAAGGTGACGAGTGTAGCTCGCGATACCACCCTCAAAGTAAAAGCCGTAAGGTACTGGCACATCACCACGTTCATCAAAAATTTCCACATGGACACCAGCGGTCAGGTACGTTTGTTGACGAAGGTGATTGAGAACCGTTTGAAGATCGTACTGAATGGTTTCGAAAATGCTATCGTCGGCATGGAATCGAATACTGGTTCCGGTTTTTTTACTGTTGCCAATTTCTTTAACTTTACCTTGAGCGATTCCTTTTTTGTAAGTTTGTGAGTAAATATGACCTTCTCGCTGAACAGTTGCGGTAAGTTCTGTTGAAAGGGCGTTTACCACTGAAACTCCAACCCCATGAAGACCTCCCGAAATTTTGTAGCCACTATCTTCACCTCCGAATTTACCTCCAGCGTGGAGTTTTGTGAGTACGAGTTCAAGGGCTGAAACTTTTTGTTCGGCGTGAATACCAACTGGAATTCCGCGACCGTCATCTTCAACTTGGATCCAGCTGTCTGGTTGTAGTCGTACGGTCACTTTTGTGGCATAACCAGCCATAGCTTCGTCGAAGCTGTTGTCAACAACTTCCCAGATCATATGGTGAAGTCCAGTGGCTCCGGTTGAACCAATGTACATACCAGGTCTTTTTCTAACTGGCTCTAGACCTTCTAAAACCGTAATGCTTTGCGCACCGTATTCTTCTTTTTTTACTTTTTTATCTGCTTTATTTGCTGGCATAATCGTTTTAATACTTCGGAATTTTATCATAAACACCTATGGTCAACAAGGGGGCGTGGTTGTGATATACTTTAAACATTCATAAAAACGACTATGGAGGAACAAACACCGATTAATCAAGAATATATATCGGCAGAATCTGATTACAAACGGGAAGTTCTGGTAACTTCAGCTCAGCCTTTGTTAAAAAAAGTCTTTTTTGCTATTTGGGGGCTGGTCGATGTGATGTTAATTTTAGCGTTCGTTCTCTCGGTTGTTGTCTATTTGGTTTACGGATCATTTCAAGAAAAACGTCAGGTAGCAGCAATTGCTAACAATATTGTTACGCAAAACAATATTAGTTCAAGCAGAAGCGCAAGCGCTATTGAATTTGATACACCTAAAATTTTCACATTAGGTGAGGGGAGGTACGATTTTTACACGAAGGTTACCAATCCGAACACGGATTGGTACGCTGAATTTGAGTATTACTTTGAAACAAATAATGGAAACACCGAAGTAAAAAAAGGATTTTTACTGCCAGGTGATGTTCGGCTTATAAGTTCGTTTAATCAGACATTTACAACCAGACCATCAAATCCAGTTTTTGTTGTTCAAGGCCTTAGTTGGAAGCGGGTCGATCACCACAATATTCCAGATATTGATTCGTGGATGCAGGATCACGAGGCTTTTTTGGTAACTAATGCGGTTTATGGTTTTGATGTGGCAGTTGACGGCACAAACATTGCTCGGTCATCGTTTGATATAACCAACAATACGCCATTTGCTTATTGGGAAGCAGTGTTTAGCGTTGCGCTAACTCGTGGCGGTACTATAGTTGGGGTAAACCAAGTGGTTTTGCAGGGGCTTGAATCTGGGGAAACTAGACATGTAGATGTAAATTGGTTTAGCGGAGCGCCAACCGCCGATGAAGTAAGCGTTGAGTCTCAGATCAATTATTTCGATGATACGGTTTATATGAATGTTAACAGTTCAGCAGTTGAAGATGTTAGGGATAGACTCAAATAACACTGATGTACATTCTTTTATAATTATGCCAAGATAGTCGCATGATTATTAGACGCATTTTTGAACGCTTACAGAAGCTGGACTGGTTTCTGCTTTTAGCAACATTGGTACTGGTAGCTTTTGGTGTCGCAGCAATTTACTCGGTTGAATTGTCTCACGATGGTTCTGATTTTTATTTTCTAAAAAAGCACTTAATGATTTTTGGTTTTAGTTTGCTGGCTTTTTTTATTTTTGCAAGCACAAACTATTTGCAACTCAGAAATTACGCACGAATTTTGTATATTATCGGCGTAATTTTATTAGTTGCTGTTTTGTTTTTTGGGTTAACGATCCGCGGTACAACCGGTTGGTTTGTAATTTTCGGGTTTTCGTTCCAGCCAGTTGAGTTTATGAAGCTCGCTTTAGCAGTTGAGCTCTCTAGTTATTTTGGAGAACACGCCAGGCGTAAATTTGGTTGGCGCGAGATTTTTTCGAGCGGGTTTTTGGCCGGAGTTCCAATTATATTAACTATGTTGCAACCCGATTTGGGTAGCGCCTCACTTTTAATTGGGATGTGGTTAATGCTCATATTTTTTGCGGGCATTAAGTGGCACCAGGCGGCAATTTTAGGAGGAAGCGCAATTTTGGTGATTATTTTTGCCTGGTTCTTTTTACTAGCTGGGTACCAAAGAGACAGAGTCCAGGTATTTTTGAATCCCGACCTTGACCCACTTGAAAAAGGTTACAATATTGCTCAGGCTAAAATTGCTATTGGTTCTGGTCAGTTATTTGGCAGAGGGCTTGGTTTTGGTTCACAGAGCCAGCTAAAATTCTTGCCAGAAAGCCACACTGACTTTGTCTTTTCGGTAATTGCCGAAGAGTTAGGTTTTTTTGGGGTAACGATTCTTTATTTATCCTTTCTAATTATTTTTTATAGAATATTACTTCATTCTTATGGAGCGCGGGATAACTTTTCGAGTTTTTTGGCAATTGCCATCTTTGGAATAATATTTACGCAGGCTTTTATAAATATTTGCGTTAACCTCGCAATTTTACCAGCAACTGGCGTTGCCTTGCCGTTTGTGAGTTACGGAGGTACGTCGCTTCTTTTTTCCTTTATTATGCTAGGAATCGTGGAAAGTATGGCGCTCCAGTCAAGGCCGGGGGACATTGTTTTAAGTAGGTGGTATAATTAGTTAGGTTATGATTGATAATTATTTAAGTTTCAGACTAACTAGCTGTTCAAGCTGTAAAAAAGCGTTTGGCAAGAATAGCCATAAAATTCTCGTAAGAACACCGGATTACGAGGTAATTTTCGCAAAATGTTCCGGGTGCAACCGCACAACTAAGTTGAATTTTGCTCTAAATCCGTCAGAAACTGTTTGTTTTGCAACTTTAACCGATCTCAGCTTTGAAGATGCAAATAACTTCCTAAATAACGAGGCGATTTCAATTGATGATGTTATTCAGGTGCATAAAGCACTAAAATTTGACAATTTTAGCAGGATCGGGTAAAAATACGGCCATTACAAGGCAAATAATAATTAGGATACAGGTTACAGGAAAAGGTACTTGGGAACATACTGCTTGATAAAGCTGGGACCCAAACCTCATCCTTTTCCTTAATCAAACAAAATATGGAAAAATTAATTATCGAAGCAGAAATTAGAGAGATCCACGGTCGAAAGACTGATGCCCTAAGAAATGAGGGAAAAACACCAGCAGTTGTTTACGGTTTTAATACAGAGCCAATAAACATCACTGTTGATCGAAACGCAGCTGAAAAGCTTTACCGTGAAGCTGGAGAGAGTTCAGTGATCGACCTAAAAGTTGGTGGAAAAGAATACAATGTTCTTATCCAAGATATTCAGCGAGATGTGCTAACTGGTTTCATTATTCACGTTGACTTCAGAAGCCTCGACATGACGAAGACAGTTGAAACAACAATCTCACTAATTTTCGTAGGTGAAGCGCCTGCTGTTAAAGAAATGGGTGGAACTTTGGTAACAGCTAGTGAAGAAATCGAGGTGCGAGCCTTACCTTCAAAGCTTGTTCACGAGATTGAAGTTAATATCGGTTCTCTAAAAACATTCGATGATGCAATTCGAGTTAGCGACCTAGAAATTCCAGAGGGAATTGAGGTACTTACAAATGCGCAAGCAACTATTGCTTCAGTAACATCACCACGAACTGCAGAAGAAATGGAAGCTCTTGATAACGCAGTTGAAGGTGACGTAGGAGCAGTTGAGGTTACAACTGAAAAGAAGGTTGACGAAAATAAGAAGTAAAATTTAGAAATATGAGTCTACCAAACAACGTTGAAAAATTGTTTGATGGAAAGTTTAAGCCTCTTTTGAAGAGGCTTAATTCTTTTTTCCGTCACAAAAAGGGGAAGGGGAGTAGTCAACTAAAAGAAGTCTGGATTTCTCTCGGTGCTGTTTTGGTTGTAGTTGGAATTATTGGACTTGTTGTTTTAGCAACTGTAAACAAAGTTGCTCCTGAAGAGACGCCAGTAGTAATTGAGCAGTTAGCGCCAGAAGTTGCTCTGGTTCTGCGTCATCCATTAACTGGAAAAGTTCTAGAAACTGAACTTGATACTTTACCTCAGGTTTTTGGAACAATGGTGGAAAATTCGGCAGATGCCTGGCCACTGTCAGGACTCGATGAAGCTTTCTTTGTGATCGAAGCACCGGTTGAAGCAAATATCCCGCGTTTTATAGTTTTCTCTTCAGTTGAGGATGATATTGCAAAGATCGGGCCCGTACGTTCAGCTCGACCTTATTATTTAGACTGGAATGATGCGCTTGATGCGGTTTATGGGCACGTCGGTGGTTCGTTTGAGGCGCTTGATTTAATTAAGTTCACTTACAACACAATTGACCTAAATCAATTCTTTCACGGAAATAGTTATTACCGTCAGCTCACAAACGGTCGATACGCACCGCACAACGTTTTTACATCTACAAAGATGCTAAAGGATGCACTGCCGGGTTTGAATCTTGATGCGCCAAAGTATGAGTTTTGGAAGTTTAAGGACGATACCGGTGCTACCGGGAATAAGTCTGTAAAAGTTGATTTTGCAGATGGTGCTACTTACGATGTGGTTTGGAATTTTGATCAAAGCGGGAACACTTATGTAAGAGATCAAGGTTCAAGAAAGATGGTGCTCGAAAACGGTAACCAAATTGAGGCTAATAACGTTGCGGTTATTGCAACTGATATAAAAATATTCGATGCCGAGGGTCGAAAACATATGGTCACAGTTGGTTCTGGTGATGCAATGTTGTTACAAGATGGAGAGGTGAAGTTGGTGCGCTGGGTGAAGGAAACACGCACCGGGCGACTCTACTTTACGGACACTAATAATGAAGAGATTCGGATGAACCCAGGGAAGACTTGGATTGAAGTTGTTTCTTCTGTGAGCCAAGCTCGAGTAATTGATTAAAAAATATAAGAGCCACCTAATTTGGTGGCTCTTATATTTTTGCGATCACAAGTCTTGGCCTATTAGCCAGATCATTTTTTAAAGTTACAACTGCTCCTTCAAAATGTTCCTTGATTAGTCGAGGTAGGGTTAGTTCTTGGTGGGGGTCTATTTCCATCATTATTTCGGTTTTTTTCGGAAATAGGTTTCGTTTAGATTTAATTTGGCTTAAAAGTTCATCGTAAAAATCTAACCCATCAACGCCAGCAATTAACGCGCGCTTTGGTTCGTAGTTGCGTACATCTGGATCAAGCGTTCCCCAACTGGCAATAGTGAGGTAAGGGAGATTAGCAAGAATAAGTACGTAGTTATCACCCCTTGAAAGGTCGATCTGTTTTTTCAGATAAGGTTCGAGTAAATTTCCCTGCATAAAAGAAATTTTGTTCTGAACTCCGTGCTTTTTTGCATTTTGTTTCGCTACTGCTAGTGCATCTGGATCAATGTCGATAGCAATAAGTTCGGTATCGAGTTCCTTTGACAAGGTAACGGCAATTGCGCCGGAACCTGTACCGATATCTAGAATTACTGGATCTTCCTGCCTGCGAGCAAGCGCTTCGTCGATCATTAGTTCAGTGTCTGGTCTTGGTACGAGGACGTTTTGGTTTACAATAAAAGACCGTGAGTAAAACTCCTGTTCACCTAGAATGTAAGCAACTGGTTCGTGCCGACGTCGCCTTGCGACTAGTCGCTGGTACTTGTCAATTTGTTTGTCGGTCAGGATTTCATCGATATGCGCAAAGATAAACGAGGTTGGTTTTTCCAAAATATGGCTAAGCAAAATTTGGGCATCAAGCTTTGCGTTGTGCCGACCTTTTGGTTTTTCATTTTCAGTTTCTTTAATCTGCGCTTGCCCCCAGGACAGCGCTTCAAGAATGGTCATATTTTGATGGTTGATCTTACTTACGTTTAATCTTGTTGGTTAGCAAGCTTTAGTGCGCTGATTATCGGCTCAAGCTCTCCATCCATAATACCAGGTAAATTGTGCCAAGATTCTTTGATGCGGTGATCGGTAATTCGATCCTGTGGGTAATTGTAAGTTCTGATTTTTTCTGATCGATCACCAGTTCCAATCATTCCGCGACGCTCGGCTTCCTGAGCAAGTCGCTTTTGTTCTTGTTCATAAGCAAAAACTCGGGCTCGAATAATATCAAGTGCCTTTAACTTGTTCTGCTTTTGGGAACGTTCCTCCTGCATATAAACCATAATACCGGTCGGAACGTGAACAATACGAATAGCCGAGTAGGTGGTGTTAACACTTTGTCCACCAGCTCCAGTTGAAGTAGTTGCCTCGATCGTTAGGTCTTCGGGATCAATGCTGAATTCCTCCTCTTCTACCTTTGGAAAAACCGCCACGCTGGCCGCTGAAGTATGAATTCGACCTTGTTTTTCTGTTTCCGGTACGCGTTGAACACGGTGCACGCCAGACTCAAATTTAAGATCACCGTAAGCTCCCTCGCCAGTTATTTCAAAAGTCATATCTTTAATCCCACCAACCTCATTGGTACTTTTGTTCATAATTGAAACCTTATAGCCATGGTTTTCAGCGTAGCGGGAGTACATTCGAAAGAGCTCGCTCGCAAAAAGTGAGGCCTCGTCACCACCAGTTCCGGCTCGTACCTCAATAATTACATCATTTTTATCAAGCGGATCTGGTGGAATCAGGGCTAATCTAAGTTCTGCTTCAACGATAGGTAACTTTACCCCCAGTTCATCAAGTTCTACCTTGGCCATTTCTCTAATTTCTGCGTCGTTATCCTCGAGCGATTCTTTAGCAGAAAGAATACTTTTTTCAATTGATGTATAGCGGTGAGCGATTTCTAAAACCCTATTTGTGTATTGAAAGGCTCGATTAGTCTCTTCAAGGCGTTTTTGATCACTAAAAATAGTTGGATCAGAGAGTTCTTTTTCCAAATTAATTTTTTTAGTTTCAAAATGTTGAATTTTATCGTCGAAGTTCATATGTATAATAATATCAGGTAAAACAAAACATCCCTAAATAAAAGGGATGTAATGTAGTACAGCTACTTTTCAGCCTGTGCTTTTTTGTCTGCTCGCATTTTAGCTCGGGCAGCTTTCTTTTCTGCTTTAGCTTTTGAACCAAAGTCAGCGTCCTCTTTGTTAGTGGTTTTTGTTTCGAATTTTTCAACTCGACGAGCTGTATCAACAATTTTCTGTTCACCGGTGTAAAATGGGTGACATTTTGAACAAAGTTCAATGTTAATATTCTCCTGGGTAGAACCAGTAGTGATCTCGTTGCCACAAGCACAAGTAATCTTGGCGTCTGTGTGATAAGTTGGGTGCAAATCTTTTTTCATAATATTCGCTAAAAGTGGTCAAAATCTACCACGCAAGCAAATTTCTGTCAACTTTTGCCCTTAATAGGGTGGATCTTTACAAAATCACTTAAATAGACTAGGATAAAATGTCCTCTTTAGGACTTTTGTTTTGTTCTTTGATTCACAAAAACAGTTAACACAGGAGACCCGAATGCTTAAGAAGTTTTTAGTTGGTTTTACGCTGTTGACAGCGACGGCCTGTTTGCCAGCACTCAACAATCCTATTCCGTTTACGGATGCTGTGGCGCCAGTAGACGTTGATGGCGACACGTACACTGTCGAGGACGGTGACTGCGATGATACGAATCCGGATGTGCGTCCACGTGCTCCTGAGGTTTGCGACGGCGTTGACAACAACTGTGACGGGACGGTCGACCTTGGCCTAACATCCGCCTTCTTCCAAGATGCGGATGGTGATGGTCACGGTGACCCCCTGGTTTCGGTTACGGCTTGCGTGGCGCCGAGTGGCTTTGTAGACTCGCAGAACGATTGCGATGATGCAAATTCACTTCGGTTCCCTGGCGCGCTTGAAACGTGTACCGACACGATCGACCTCAATTGCGACGGCGCAGTTGGGGCAATCGACAACGACGGCGACAACTACTTTGCCTGCGAAGAGTGCGACGACGGAAACGCCGAAGTCCATCCGAGTGCAAGTGAAGTGTGCGATGGGCTCGATAACAACTGTGACGGCAATATCGACGTTGGCCTTACTTCTACGTTCTTTGAGGACGCGGACAGTGACGGCTACGGCAACGAAGCGGTTTCAGAAAAGGGGTGTGAGCCGAGCGTAGGTTTCGTGCGTAATGCTACTGATTGCGACGATACCTCGACGCTTTACAACCCCGGGGTGATCGAAACCGATTGCACGGACACGAACGACTACAACTGCGACGGCGCAGTTGGCGCGATCGACAACGACGGCGACAACTACTTCGCCTGCGAAGAGTGCAACGACGGCAATGTAGAAGTGAATCCCGGCGCGATTGAGATCTGCGACGCGGTCGATAACGACTGTGATGGCAAGGTCGATTTCGAGGCGGTCGACGCACTTAGCTGGTACAAGGACGCGGACGCCGACTCGTTCGGTGCGCTCCTGACTGCCGTGTTGGCGTGTGAAATGCCAACTGGTTATGTGGGTGTGAGCACGGACTGCAACGACTTCAACAACACGATCTACCCCGGTGCGCCTGAGTTTTGCGACTCGGTGGACCAGGATTGTGATGAGGAAACTCGGGATGCGGATTCACAGGACGCGATTACGTTTTTCGAGGACGCTGACGGCGATGGCCACGGTAACTCGGAAAGTACGATCACTGCCTGTGATTTGCCTAGCGGTTACTCGGCGGTTGACGACGACTGTGACGACACCTTGTCCAGCGTTAATCCAGAGGCCAGCGAGATCTGCGACACGATCGACAACGACTGCAACGGCACGATCGACCTTGGTGCAGTTGACGCGGTAATTTGGTACCAGGACGCAGACACCGACTCGTTCGGTAATGCCTTCGTGACCGAAGTGGCCTGCAACGCTCCAAGCGGGTTTGTGGCCACCGCCACCGACTGCGACGACAACGTTGCCCTGGTTCACCCTGGCGCCACCGAGATCTGCGACAGCGTCGACAACGACTGTGATAACACGGTCGATGTAAGCGCGGTGGATGCGTTGACGTGGTACCAGGACGCAGACACCGACTCGTTTGGTAATGCTTTCGTGACCGAAGTGGCCTGCAACGCTCCAAGCGGGTTTGTGGCCGACAGCACCGACTGCGACGACACCAATAATATGGTGTTTGGTCCGGTTAACTGGTACCCGGACGCTGACGGCGACGGGTTCGGTGACGAAATCGCTGTTCCGACCCATGACTGCGTGGCGCCGACTGCCACCGTCAACGACAACACCGACTGTGACGACGCTACAACGCTGGTGGCACCGACTGCGGTTGAGGCTTGCGATGATCACCGCGATAACGATTGCGATGGTCTGGTCGACACCGTTGATCCAGATGTGAGCGCTTGTGATGTCGAGATCACTTGCGTGGACGCCGGAAACGGTAAGATGCACCTCACGTTCAGCGGAGCGATCACCCAGCATACGTTTGAGCCACTTAACAACGTGAAGTGGCTTCGGATGTGGAGCTGGAACAGGAGCACCACCATCTACGAAATGGCGCACCAGTACCTTGGTGACGGCATTTTGCACGCGCTTTACCTCCCGCAGTCTGACCTCTCGTTTGAGGCCGAGCAGACGGTTGGTGGGCCGGCTTGGTCATATGTTGACTTGGCTACGGCCAAGGTGGTCGACGAAACAAAGTGCCAGATCGGTCTGATGCGGAACCCGCAGTCTCGCCGAGACGAGCATTTTATCGACTGGAAGTAGCTACTAGCCACGTTAATGTGGAACCGCCCCGTAAAACGGGCGGTTATTTTTTTAATTAGGGAGAAAATACTTGACTTTTAGCTTAAAAACGAGCTAATCGACATTTAAAGTTGGTTTTTGCCCCTGTCGTGTAGCCAAATACCAAGCAGCGAGGATGAGCTTTTTTTGAAGTGAGAAT
>PFWT01000007.1 GCA_002791275.1 Candidatus Uhrbacteria bacterium CG_4_9_14_3_um_filter_41_35
CTTCCAAAAATTTAATCTGTTCGCCTTTTGGTTTTTCTTTTTGGAAGTAAAAGAAATATGCAAATGGAACTAAAAGTGAATCGTAGGGTAAAATTGCTGAAACAGGAATACGATAAACAGAACGGAAATAATCAACGCTTTCTTTTAGTGCAGAAATAACATCGTCCCAAATATCAATTATTGCTTGTTTATCAAGTTGTAAAATCACTTTTCTTTTACATTCTTTATTTTTGCTTAAAATAAGAGATATAACACTTAAAATTACTGAACTTGAAATTGTGTCGTATTTTCTTTCTTCTAATTCTTTTAGTAATTTTTGGAATCTATCTTCCATATCAAAATCTTGTTCTTCATCATAGGTTTTGGCAGACATAATTTCAAAAAGAGTTAATGTTTGTCCGCCGGTATTTATTCTTGTAAATACTTCAATAGCAGAATCTATATCTTCTTTACGCAAAACGATTGTTGAAAAATCATAAGTAGAAAATGTTTGAGAATATTGATGTATTCTTTTGAATTGTTCGTCAGTATATTTTTCTTTTATTTCAAGCAGATTATCGTTGAAGTTTAAAATTTCGTGGAGTGTGATAAAAGCACCCTCTTCTGGCTTTTCCGAAATAACAATTTGGTCGTCATTGTTTTCAACATCGCCGTCCAAATCCACATAAATTTCTGAATAATCAGTGATTTTCTTTTCACCCTCTTTTTGGATTTTCGCACCTAAAAAAGCGGCATAAAGAGATGTTATTCTTTGTTGTCCGTCTAAAACATATTGAACTTTAATATCGTCTGGAATTGCTGGTAATTCAAGATTTCCGATGTTTTTAATATCATTTAATCTTTCGTTAGTTTCCCATAAAATAAAAGTTCCTATAGGATAACCCTTTAAGATGCTATCAAGTAGTTTTGCTGTTTTGTCCAAACTCCAAACAAAATTACGTTGAAACTTCGGAACCTTAATTTGTCCTTTTTGAATTTCCGAAATTAAATCGGTGTATTTCTTGGAATCTGGTTTTGGTTGTTTGCTCATAGTCATTCCCATTTAAAAGTAAAAGTTGTATTTATTATATAAGTTTTGTCTTTTTAAATAAATCGTTTTCGCAACGGAGTGGAGAAAACACCATATTATCCCCCTCTTTAAATAAAGAAAAAATCAAATTTATTCCCCTTTGAAAGCCTATCATTCCTTATTCTCCGTTAGAAAAATATTTTTTGAATTGCGTATAACGGCGCGCGGCTATGCGAAGTTTCGCAGGAAGAAAAATGGAGTGCAACGGAATTTTTCTGGAGGCGGAATTGCGTATAGCCGCTGTTGTACGATGTGCCGGAGCATAGCGGAGGCTAAGTCGTACAACAGCGGGAACCGCGCGCCGTTGTCCAAAATGTCGTAGCGAAGCGGAGGCATTTTGGACAACGTTTCGGCATATCTGATGTTTGCCATAGCGTAGCGGAGGCAAATATGGGTGGAGGCTTTTGTATAAAAGCCGTAACTAGATATGCCGTGTTATGTGATGTGCATGTTTTACTTTGATCCCGATAGCAATCGGGATTGCTCTAAAAAAGAATTTTAATTTTGTTTTTTTTGTTTTGGATTTTGGGCAGAGGGGTTAGGGGTGAATGCCTAAAATCCAAAACTCCTTATTCTCTTCAAATAAAAGGCAAAAAGGAAGGGGTTTAAGGGGAGGGAATTTTTGCCTTTTATTTGATGTCTCATTATTCTGTTTTCCATTTTGTTATTCCCTCAAACTCTTCGTCATCATTATAATCATAAACTATTGCAACGCTATATTTTGCTCTTGTTATGGCTACATAGAATTTACAGCGAGTACTTTCTGCAAGTTGTTGTGTATTATCCTTAATCCATTTTTTTATATCTTTTGTTGGGTAAATTAAAACTCTTTCAAATGTTAGTCCTTTAGATTTGCCGTAATTCCAATTAGGGAAAACAGCCTCTTTTTCTTTCAATATAGTAACCTTTGGATATTGTTTAATATAGGATTCTATATCGCATTCTTTAATCAAAAAAACTCCTTCGTGATCTACTCCTTGACGACACTTTTCACAATTGCATGGCTCGCATTTTTCAAAAGAAGGAAATAATTTTGCAGAAAAATCGCAAATAATTTGGTTATTTCTATGAGTTTTGCTTAGGGTTATTGCATCAATTTCACAGATATTTTTAGCACATTCTTGACTTATAAAATCATTAACTTTTCCATCTTTGTACTTTTTGTATTTTGTTGGGTGATGAGTAAGATAAGTTACTTGTCTTGGGTCTCCAACTAATAAAATTTTAGAAGATGAGCCAAATAATAATTTAATTATTTCCAGCTCCCAACCTGCTAAATCTTGCACTTCGTCAATAAAAATATAGGGATATATTCTTGCAATTCTGTTTATCACTTCGCTATTCATTTCTTCATTACTGCTTACAATAAAATCTGCAATAGTGTCAGAGCAAATCTTTAAACCTTCTTTTGAGGTGAAATAATATTGATAAAAATTATTTCCTTTTGCCCATGAATAAGTTTTTCCATTACTTCCTTTATATTTTGTTGAGCATTTGTCTGTAAGAAAAAAACCAATCTTTTTATTGTGTAGTTCATCATTTAAAGAACTTTGGAAAGGCCTTACTCCATGTTGTAATAAAAACGAAAACCAAGTTTGAATTGTTATGTTTTTCGGAATACGACCATTAAATTTTTTTCTAATTTCTCCTTCATTCGCCTCTGTATAAGTTGTAATCAAAACATTTTGATCTTTAATGCTCTTTGCTTGATTAACAAGATAAGTTGTTTTCCCTGATCCTGCAGCTGCGATGATTAGTTTATTGTTGCACATATTCCCAACTGATTGCATCTAAAATATATTGAGGAAAATTTATTATTTCCTTTGTTTCAAATATTTTCAAAGCACAATCTGTTTTGTTGTCATTCTTTTGCATATATTCACTTATGCTTTGTTGGTCTGGATAGCTACTTTCATCTATGTCTAATATAGTCCTTAATGTGCCGAGGTTGTCCTTATTCGCCTCTACAATTTGTGGTTCAAGTGTTTTAAGATCATTATTATTACTAGCACAAATTTTTATTGATGAGCAATTTTCAAAATCCTTGTATTTTTGAGTAACTTTGTTTTCAAAATCACCATCATTATCTGTAACGACGGCAACAGGCTTTTTGATTTTTTCAGCAATTTCTAAAAATCTTTTGAAAGACAATCCCTTAACGGAAATTACATCAACTTCATCTTCAATCGGTAGCTTATCTTTTTCTTTACAGTATGCTTTCTGAATTATCAGCTCATCTGATGGACCTTCAACTAATATTGCTTTTCTACAAAGAATCAGCCTCAAAGTGTCATAACCTGATAATCTTTGAAAGTATTTTTGTGTATCAGAACTTAATTTATCAATTCTTGTTTCTGATCTTTTTTCTGTTGCTTCATCTCTACTTAACAAAACTAAACTATCCAAGCCGAGTTTATTTGCTACAAAACTACTATGCGTGGAAATAATAATTTGCTTGTCATTATGATTTTCCTTTATGTATTGAATTAGTTTATTGAGTTTTGAGTGGGATAAATGGTTTTCTGGCTCTTCAAGAAGTAAGATGTTCGCTTCCTGCGATTTTTTGTGATGAAGTGCTAGTTTTGTTTTTATCAAACATTGCTCACCTCTCCCAATGTTTGTAAATGGTATATCGTCTAAGTATGTCGTTAAACTTGTTTCCCAAGCATTTTTTGAAGATAGATCAACCGATAACTTTATGTTTTTATCTGAAATTTTATTATTTTCTTCACTATTCAATTTATTGTTTATCTCTGTAATACTTGTTTCTTGAGAAAATAATTTTATAAGTTTTCTATGGGCCAAAGAAACTTTTATCTTTTCATCTTCTTCTAAAAGATCACGAATAATGCGTGAAATATAAACATCTGATCCGTTTTGATAACGACTGTTCGTTGAGTCTATTAAGTGTGATTTAAAAGGAATAATTTTAGGCGTCAGCCTATCATCACGAGCAAATGAAGACCAAGCAAATTCATAAAATTCTATCGGTAAAGAATCAATATCTTCATTAGAATTTAATAAAATGTCATATTCTGTTTTATATTTTTCATTAAAGGAAATTAAAAATTGTATACCGCAGGCTTTTTGTTTTGTACTATTCCCATTTCCTTCAAAAAGAGCTTTTACGGAATCATCTTCAATTTCAAAAAATAGTTCGATCAAAATATTTGGCGGTTCTGATTTATCCTCTGTTTTAAGGCTTTCTAAGTATTCTTTTACAACAGTTGAATTAAATAATGATTGTGTAAGCTCTGAACCCAAATATTTACCATAAATCCAGCCAGAAATGGCCAAATGAATTGCTTCCAAAATAGTTGATTTCCCCGCTTCATTATCGCCAACCAAAATATTGAGCCCCTCATTTAACTTTAAATTAAACTTGCCTTTGAAGCATTTAAAATTCTCAATATTTACTTCTTTGATATACATTTTGCTTGCCATAGTTATATTTCACTTAAAACATCAGAAATTTTTATTTTATTACCGATTTCCTTTTGCTCGATTATGTGTCTTACACAACATCTCGCAGTTTTTAATATTACTCTTGCCGCCCTTACTCCAAGCCGAAACATGATCAGCGTCCATATCGCTCAAACCCCAAATTTTCGCTTTGTTCGCGTCGTGTCCAATAGCACAATATGAACAGTTTGATTTGCCGTTTTTTTCTGCCTTAGCGGTTTGTGTTGCATAAACTGCTTTTTTTGTTGCTTCATCAAAAATTCGAACTTCAAGCAATTTTGTATCAGCAGAACCACCTAGAATAAATTCAAAAATACCTTTGCGGTTTTTGATATATGGATCTCCATAAAGTTTACGCACTTCGACTGATACTTTCTTGGGGTCATAGGCTTTTTTGTGATACTGCTCATACAGTCGCCCCCATTCAAGTCCGCACATCTCGCTTTCTACATCGGTAAATACGCTTGAGACCCAATCGATCACACTGTTGAAATATCTTTTTAACTCATTGATATTTTTGTCGTTGCGATGAATGCTCATGTAGTCATCGATATTTCCCTTACTCACCCAATCTAAAGCCCTCTCGAAAAATGCTTGTCTGTTTGCACTACCTTTTATGTAAGCGCTCCATATTTGAATTTTGGCTATTGCTAAACTCTTCTTTACCCAGTGTAACGAATGGTCCGGAATAAATCGCATTTAGCAATTCTTGGGGGACGAGCGGAACTCCAGCAATATTGATCGTCTTAAACCATTCTTTTATTTGGCTTTCTGTTCCCTCACATTCATAAATGAGTAGTTTTGTTTCCAATATCTTATCTTTTTTGTCTTTTGCCATACCGCCAAAATACTGCTCCATTCCGTTTTCGTCTTTAATGGCAAATTTGTCGGTAACAAATCGTCCAAGACTGGTGATTCTTTGTTGTCCGTCTAGAACCTCAAAATTACTCTCATTCGCTTTATTGAAATAAATCAATCCTATCGGATAACCCTTGAGAACAGATTCAATGACGGCCATTTCTCTTTTACCGCCGTCTAGGGCATAGATATAGTTTCGCTGATATTCTGGCTGAATGGTAAGTTTGCCAGCCAAACCAAACAAACCTTTGCCTTCAAGTTCATTATAGACAAATCCTTCGCAAATATTTTTAACAGTAGTGTTAGTTTTTAAAATTGTTTTCATATTATTTTTCCTTATGTTGTATAAATATACGAGTATAAAGTCTTTTGCCATTTACATAACCCCTGTCCAATTTACCTGCCCATTTGGGATTAACTAATTCAGGCAATAAACCATCTTTGATATTGTAATCACTTCCTAATATCTCAAACTGATCAGGGTTATATTTATCAAGAAAACTGATTGGCACGCCCATTACTCCTTTGTAATCACTAGGGATAGAATCAGTAAACGGCACTTCTATGGCATTGTAATTGTCATATTTCTCATACGTTTTTTTGCCTTTAAATTCTTTGTGCTTGCTGTATTTCAAATTTTCTTCCATTGTCATAAGTGGTAATGGTTGGTGGCGTCGTCCATGATCAAGGTTTGTGAACCAACAAACATTCCTAAATTTAACCAAACCAGTTTCTGGCATATAAACTCCCTCTCCATATTCTTTAGCAAAAGGAGTAGAAAAATAAGCATTGCCAGCATGAAAACCATTTCCTAACCACAACTTATTATCTTTAATTATCGGAAATATTTCTTTACCAGTGATCGTATTCATATTACCGATAATGACAAACTTTTTATTGTAATCAAAAAGTTGTTTAACATATTCCCGAAATAAACTGAACGGCGGATTTGTTGCGACGATATCAGACTGTTTAAGAAGACTCACGCATTCATCGCTTCGAAAGTCGCCGTCGCCTTCAAGTGGCGTCCATTCATTGTGTTTGTTTGCTTTTAACTGTTTGGCAACATCCTTCAAATTGAATTCGCCGTCGCCGTCTATGTCGCGCACTTCGTTGATAATAAATTTGTTGGCGGTTATCTTGGGACGGCCTTTTGATTTCACAAGTGTTTTATCATCGCCAAATAATTGTAGCTGTGTGTTGGCGACAGGTGAGGGTTTATAGCTCGTAGTAATAAGCTGTTTCAAACCAAGTTTATTGAAATTGAGCACGAAATAGCGAAAAAAATTGCTTTCAAACGGATCGTCGCAGTTGCAATATACTCTACCTTGCCACGAAACACATCGGGGCTGTATTCCAAATACGCTCCAATCTCTTTTTGAATATCGCCGAACTGAGTATAAAACTCGTCGTTCTTTGTTTCTTTTGCTTTGTTAAGATTTTTGTTTGCCATAATTGTATATCCAATTTAAGTAATTGTATTGTATTCGTTTTCCCCTTATCAATAAATCGTTTTCGCAGCGACAGCGGAGAAAACACCTTATTACCCCTCTTTAATTAATGAAAAAGAAATTTGAAAATTTTTTAAAACAATTGGGCGATAGCCCAAAAAAAGAAAAGGAATATTTCAGCTAACGTTTCAGTATATGCGATGTTTTGCGTAGTGAAACGGAGCAAAATATGGGAGAGCGAAGTGCAACAAGCGAACCGCATATACTGTGTTAGGCGAGCCGAACGAAGCGATAGCGGAGTGAGAGTGCAACGTGCCTTGCGTATTTTTGAAAAATTTATCCATATTATTCCGTTTTTGGTGGGCTTTTTATTGTATTTGATTTTTTTGTTTTGAAAAATGGAAGAGGGGCTGGGGGTGAATTCCATTTTTCAAAACTCCTTATTCTTTCTCGTACATATTTTTAAACTGCTCATAACTTCCAATTCTGGCAAAATTGATTTCAAAATTAGTATTATCTATTTTATCAATTCTTACTGAATCAATTCCCAAAATTTGCAATCTTTCGTAAGTCAAAAACTCTCCTTCTTTTAGCTTCAAAACATCTCTCAAAATCCATTGCCCTAACTCACGATTTGAATATGACATAAGGGCTTTTCCGCCATCTTGGCACACTTTTGATTGCATTATATTTCCATTTGGTAGTTTTAAGTCAAAAGGCGTTTCTCGGTCAGGGAAAAAACTTGGAAAATTTTTATGAATTTCCGCTGGGATCGGGATATAAACTTCGTTCGGATGCCTATCTCTTCCGCCTGCGTTCCACTGATTCAATCCGCTTTTTTCAAAAACTGTTTGATTTCTGCCATACAAAGGTAAATAAATTGTCTGTTTTATTTTTACTTCTTTTTCAAAATGCAAATCTGTTTTTTCAAGTAATTTTTTCAATTCCAAAAGTGGATCTTCTAAAATATCAACATTAAACTCATAAACAATCGGTTCGGTTATAAATCTTTTTGTAAGTGTACTTTTAGAAACTAAAAATGAATAATCATGCTTACCGTCATTAAAAGCAATTGAGCCTTTTCTTTCTGTTATGTTTTTGATATTAGAAATATCAACTTTATCCATTGCTTCCTCAAAAATCAAAAATTTTCCCTTATTTCTTACTACACAGTGATAAATTGAATTTTCAAGAGCATGAGCGTTTTCTGTAAATTCAATTCTGGCGTTTCTTAGTTCTGAAACTTTCTTTATTAAGTTTTCAGGAGATAGATTTTCATAAAGTCGTCTATCGCTGTTAAATTCGGCAACTTTCTGAAAAGTTTTGTTGTTATTTGCCAAAAAAGTTTTTAAGCCAATTCCTATAGCGTCTTTTTTTGCATCAGCCGAAACATCACTTCTTGATAAGTCCTCTGCACCAAAGGCACGACAAAAAACTTTTTCCGCAACTCGATAGTATAGATATGGAATATCAGATTCAGAAAAAAGATTAGAAAGACAACCAGCAATTTTTAGAAAATGCTCGTATTCTTTTTTTAATTCGGGTTTTTGAGTTTGAAAAAACATAATTTAATTAGTTAAAGCCTTTCTCATATTTTCAGCTATTTTTTGAATAACTGGTATTGAAACGGAATTTCCAAATTGTTTGTAAAGGTGAGAATCGGCAATATTGGAAAGTTTATAATTTTTTGGGAATCCTTGAAAATTAGCACATTCTCTTGGCGTTAATTTCCTAATACCTTTTCCATTTAAAACTAAGGGAACATTATGACCGCCCATTCCCATATTTGCCGTTAAAGTAGGACAGACATTGTTTTTATTTTCTCTGACATATTTTCTTCGCCATTGATAAACAGTATCTCGTTTTTTGACTTCTTTTTTCAATACTTCGTAAAGTGGTTTATCGTTGTAATAATATTTATCATCAACCTCTTTTTCTTCAAGGCAGTCGTGAATTGTTTTAGTAAGTTTTACTTTTTCGGGAAAAGAAAATTTATCGTGTGCTTTTTTATCCAAAAAACCGACAATGTAAATTCTTTCTCTATTTTGTGGAAGATTGCCGTATTCCATGGTATTCAAAACTTTTACCTTAACAAAATAGCCAAGCTCCTTTTCTAATTTTTCAAGGATAACCTTTAGCGTATTCCCTTTGTCGTGTGTTTTTAGGTTCTTAACATTTTCAAGTAGAAAAGCCTTTGGCTTTTTAGCTTTTAAGATTCGCACAATATCAAAAAACAAATTTCCTCTTTCTTTTTCGTCATTAAACCCTTGTTTATATCCTGCGATAGAAAAAGGCTGACACGGAAAACCGCCACATAAAATATCAAAATCAGGAATTTTTGAAGCAGGTATTTTTTGAATATCGCCTAATACCATTTGTTTTTCTATTTCAAATATTTCAGAAAAATTAAGATCAAAAGTTATCTTTGCGTTTTCATCAAAATCATTAGAAAAAACACACTGAAATCCAGCGTTTTCAAAGCCTATTTTTATTCCACCTATTCCTGCAAATAAATCTATAAATTTCATAGTTTAATTATACCTTTGTTTTAAATATAAATAAAATTCGTTTTCGGAGCGATAGCGGAGAAAACACCTTTCACCCCCCTCTTTAAAAATTAAAAAAATCAAATTCCTTATTTCTTAAAGCCCACCAAAAACATTTTAAATACAAATTTTTCAAAAATATGTCGCCTAACGTTTCTGGATATGCGATGTTGCGATAGCAATATGGGTGGAGCGAAGCGGAACCGCATATCCAGTGTTAGGCGATGTACTGCCCATTTTTATTCCTTATAATTCGTTTTCAATTTTTGTTCTTTATTAAATCTTTCGATTGCTAATTGAATCAACTTATCAATAAGTTCGGTGTAGGAAATCCCGCTTGCTTCCCATAGTTTTGGATACATGCTTATTTTTGTAAAACCAGGAATGGTATTGATTTCATTAATAATTATTTCGCCGTTATCTTTAAGAAAAAAATCAACTCTTCCCAATCCTTCGCATGATAATGCTTGAAATGTTTTTATGGCTAATTCTTGTATTTGCCTTGTAATTTGATCCGAAATTTTTGCGGGTATTTCTAAAGCAGACCCATTTTCATCGATATATTTGGCATCATAAGAATAAAATTCATGATTCGAAATTATTTCGCCAGGAACTGAAGCAATCGGTTTCTCATTTCCAAGCACTGAACATTCAATTTCTCTTCCTTTTATAAATTCTTCTAAAATTATTTTAGTATCAAAATCAAATGCTTTTATTATTCCATTCTCATATTCAGATTTATCATGAATTTTATTCACTCCAACTGACGATCCCATGTTTGCTGGTTTAACAAAGAAAGGTAAGCCCAATTCATCTTTAATTTTCTGAAAATCTGGGATTGATTCATGGGATTTTAGAACAATAAATTTGCCGATTGGGATACCCGCATCACGCAACAAGCGTTTCATGATATCTTTATCCATTCCTACTGCTGAACCAAGAACGCTTGCCCCAACAAAAGGCAGATTGGCAAGCTTGAGCAGACCTTGAACCGTGCCGTCTTCGCCAAATGGGCCATGCAAGATTGGGAAAACGATATCAATTTTTAAACTTTGACTACTGTTAGTAAAATTGGAAATCTCTCCAGCACTTTGAGGCACTAATGCCACTGAGTCACTTGATTGATTTAGTTTGATAAGCTTGGGGTCGTCAGCATTAAGCAAAAATTTCGATTCTTTATTCAATAACCATTTTCCGCTTTTATCTATCCCAATAAGGATTGGGTTGTATTTTTCTTTATTAATTGCATCAAAAACATTTTTTGCGGATTGTAATGACACTTCATGTTCAGCTGATTTTCCGCCAAATAAAATTCCGATGTTGATTTTTTTCTTATTCATAAATTCCCTTTAAAAATATATAAAAATGGGCAGTATTTCGCCTAACTCGTTTCTATACGAAAACATATCACATAAATAGCCGATTAGGAAAGATATGCGGTCTTGACGAGGGTGTTAACATTTTAATCATTTGGTCTCAAACTTTAGTGCAACTAAATTATTCAGTACTTAATCTGGTTTGTAATATTCAAGAACTGCTCTTGGGCGGTCGTTTAGTCCGCATCGCCTCATCTTTCTACAACTCGGACATTCTTATTTTTTGCTTCTTGCATATATTTAGAATTTCATCACTTATCCTTGCAGATAAAAGCCATTAATTTACAGTTTTTCTACTGGTTTACGCATATTTTCCAGATTTAATGTAACGCAAATACCATCTATATATTCTTCACCAAGCAAGTCATCAAACAATCTATGTAGAACTTCCCTCTGACCCCTATCCTCAAATAATTTTTCTGGTCCACCAGGAATTGGAGAAGATGAATCCTCCGATAGTCGTTTATATTTCCACTTTCCAATAGCTCGTCTTATATATCTTTCATGCAAATAAAGTAATGCCACATCATCTACATTCGCATCACCAAGTAAGCCTCTATCAAAAATAGCATCAGTCATTATCTTTCGTTTGTTCAACACCTGTGTTTTTCTACTCATCAGTGTAAACTGAACAGCAATATCTTCACTATTTTCACTGTCTTCTGATGTAGATTCTATTTCAACACCCCTAATATGTTTCTTTATTCTTACAAAAAAATCTATTTTATCCACCACATCCTCAAATACATCTGCCCCATTTATTTCAATAGGTAAGATTCCATCAATTGCAAGTTTTCGTAAATAATTTTTTACAAAAATTTCCCCAAGGTGTCCTTGATCTAAATCATACACAACCTCCATATTCTCATATCGCTCGGCAATTGCTTTAAAAGACTCCTGATAGTTATTCTCTTTATTTTTTTCAGTATGAAGAATTTGCGCATCCAAAAACTCAGATAATTTGTTTTTTGCTCGTTCGATAACGTAATCTTTTCTAACTGTCCGAGGAACGGTTTCAGGATCCAAGGCATAACCAATATTCCAGGAAGCATCGGTCATAATATCCCCTAGCGTAACTTCTACTTCATGACCAAGTTCATCCTGCGC
Source organism: Candidatus Uhrbacteria bacterium CG_4_9_14_3_um_filter_41_35 (assembly GCA_002791275.1). Lineage (GTDB taxonomy): Bacteria > Patescibacteriota > Patescibacteriia > UBA9934 > UBA9934 > UM-FILTER-41-35. The sequence continues at coordinate 11,870 of PFWT01000007.1, forward strand.
AATGTAAGTTCCATTGTTATATATAACTTTCCAAAGATACTTTAAATCAGGAATCACCTCTACGTTATTTTCAACCATTTTTATTCTATCATGTAACTCGGTCATCACCCTTTTTTTTCTGTTTCTGAATTTCAACCATAGTTCCATCTTCCTCACTATCCTTATTTTCAAGCAAATTTCTATTAAGATTTCTTAATTGACTTTCAAATCCTTTTCTCATAAACATTTTTATTGAACAAAAATATCACAGTGCTTCATATTCTTAAATAGACAATTTTGATCTTATTCTGTACTACCCCCTACTCAAGCGAATAGGGGTGTGTATAATTAATTATTTAGTACCCAAACTGAATAAGTTAAAAAAGTCGCAAAACTCACCCAGCTTACATACGGCACCAACAGTCCGGCGGCAATTTTATCGTGTTTATAGAGAAGTCCAATAATCAGTGCTACACTTAGTCCCAAAAATCCAGCTTCAAAGATAGCTGGTCCGAGCAAATGGAGTCCGAAGAACATAACGCTCCAAAGTACGTTGAATAAACCATTTACTACGAAAGCCAGATATATAAACTGCCTGTCGCTGGCCGATTTTACTTTTCGGCTCACTCTACTTAAAGAAATAGCTGAAAGTATAAAAATCAGAGTCCAAACTGTCCCAATAATAGAACCGTCTGGCGTAAAACTTGGTAACGTGAGTGAGTCGTACCAAATCATAGAAGATCCCGTAACAACACCCCCAAATAGTGAAACTGCAACTACACCACAAATTATGTAAATGTCGGAGATTTTGAAAAATTTCATATAGCTAATAATACTCCGTTTTAGTAATTATCGTAAGCTCATATACAACACATTAAATAGGTATTCGGCCACACTTAAAATCTACTCTGTTCTTACTGAACCAAAACATATTTACGCCGTGATTCAACACTGAGATTCTTCGGTGTGGTTCACGTTCACCTCAGAATGACGAGATAATGAGATTCTTCGCCACAATCCACGCCAGGCTCAGAATGACGGTTTGATTTTGATAATGCGATGTGTTTTTTCATGTCGTTGTTTTGATTAGTCGCCCTTCACCCATACCGTCATCCTGAAGCGAGCGCCAGATTACGCTGAAGGATCTCCTTCGCTCTGTGCTTAACCAACATTTGCTTAGTAATCCAGCACTGAGATTCTTCGGTATAATCCACGTTCACCTCAGAATGACGGGGTTTGTGATTCTCTTCGAGGTGATCAAACGCCGCGCTCAGAATGACCGTTTAGTTAATCTAATTTTTCGACCCGCATCCATACCGTCATCCTGAAGCTGACGTTGGCTCATGCTGAAGGATCTCCTTCGTTCTTTGATTATCAAAAACCCGCCTTAATAATAAAAACAGCCGAAGCTGTTTCTAGAATTTATTCCTATTTCTTCTCCTCATCACCCTTCAGTACCTGCTCAACCATTTCACGTACACGGTTGCCGTCGACCATACCTTTAAGTTTTCCCATCACCGCACCCATTGCTTTACCAATATCTTCAGCTGTTTCAAAACCACCGTCGCCAAGTACAGCTCGAACTTTTTCTTCAAGCTCCTCCTTACTCATTTCAGCTGGCAAATACTTTTTCAGCACTGCAATCTCTGCTTTTGAAGAATCAACTAAATCTTCACGAGCAGCTTTTGCGAAGTCCGTCATGGCATCTTCCAGTTTTTTAACATCACTTCGAATAGCCGACAAAACATCGTCGTCTTCCATTTCTCGCTTTAGTTCGATCATCTTATTTTTCAAAGACGCAGTCAGTAACCGAAGCACACTCAAGGTTTGGCTATCTTTACTTTTCATCGCGGTAATAAGATCTTCTTTGATTTGAGTGTATAAAGTCATATTATTGTTATTTAAATCAATTATACAAAACTAATAAGTTTTTTGCGAATTTTGCTTTTATATATTCCCGCAAAGCAAAAAGAGCTCCTCAGAGCTCTTCCTTGCTTATCGTCGACGTCGTCCACGAAGTTCTTCATCGGAAATTTTTCCAGTTCGGAGTTTGTAAGCAAACTCCTCACCTTTTAGAAGTCGGCGGAGTGCGCTTTCCTTCACTTTATTTTTTCCAACAGCTCTTTTGTGGAATCGGCCATCGCGAATAGTAAGAATCTTTCCGCTTAGCTGTACACGCTTTGTAAAGCGTCTAAACATTGCGTCAAAGCTTTCTCCTTTTTTCTTTGTGATGTTGATATCAGACATAATTTTCACCTCGCAAGGAGTTTAAGATATTTCGTGTAAGTTGTCAAGTTTTTTATCTCTTGAAATAGTTTCACTAAAACACTACTAAAATCCTTCAGAATAGCTAATTAATTATTCAGTGATCGCTTAGCAAGCTCCACAACCTTTTCAATTGGTACAATTTCCTGACCTCCACTTTCCATATCGCGAATAATCACAGTTCCGTCCAAAACCTCCTTCTGACCAAGAATAAGAGTGATCTTAGCTTCTAACTTATCCGCCATCTCAAGCTGAGCTTTTAGTGAACCTTTACCAAAGGCTTCGGCAGTTACAATTCCTTCAGCTCTAAACTTTTCGAAAATCGCAAGCCCTTTTCTTCTAGCCGCCTCACCAAGCTGAGCAAAGAAAACATCAACTTTTCGGCGCTTTGGCACATCAATTCCCTTGTGTTTCATTGCGTTAATCACGCGCTCGATACCAACTGCAGCACCCATAGCTCCTCCAGCCTCAGATCGACCTCCGAGCTGTGGAATGAGCGAGTCGTAACGTCCACCGCCGGCAAGTGAAATTGTTCCCTGTTTGCCTTCTTTGTCGATAGCTACGATTTCGAAAACTGTTTTACTGTAATAATCAAGACCGCGAACCAAGAACGGATCAAGTTCGTATGGTACTTCCACCTCGTCTAGATACTCAAGCACCTTCATAAAATCAGCCTTTGATTTTTCATCAAGGTGATCCAAAATCTGCGGAGCGTCTGCCTTAAGTTCCTCGATCCCTTCCTCCTTACTATCAAGAAGTCTGAGCGGATTTTTTGTTAGACGTTTTTTATCGAGTTCAGACAGTTTGCTTCTGAACTGTTTAAAATAACTCACAAGTTCCATTGTGTAACCTCTTCGGATATCTTCGGTTCCAATTGAGTTGATCTTTACCATCACGTCTAGACCAAGCTCCTGCATCATTCGCACACACACCAAGATAACCTGAGCATCGATAATTGGCTCGTCTGATCCAATAGCCTCAAGACCCCACTGCCAGAACTGTCGATATCTTCCAGCCTGTGGCCGATCGTATCTAAACATTTGGCCAATGTAGTACATTTTTACTGGCTGAGGCATATTGAGCATTCCGTGTTCAATATAGGCTCTCGCAATCTGTGCTGTTGCTTCTGGTCTTAGAGTCACGCGATCATTGCTCTGATCAGCAAAACTGAACATTTCTTTTTCTACAATATCTGTTCCTTTACCAACTGAACGCTCGAACAAACTTGTTTTTTCAAGCAGTGGCAACCTTACCCGACCAAAACTGTAATCATCAGAAAGCTGACGCGCTTTATCTATTACCATGTCCCAGTAAAACTGTTCGTCCGGCAACACATCACGAAAACCTCGCAAAGTGTTTGGCACCTTTACTTTTTTAGCTTTTGGTTTAGCTTTTGCCTTTGGTTTGCTTTTAACTTCTTCTTCTTCAACTACTACTTTTTTCACTGCCATAATATATTGTTAAAAATTGTAATCTGGAGTTTTAATACTGCCGATTTTTTCAAGAGGTAGACCTCTTAGCCAAACTTTACCCACAATGTCTTTTACATTCACCGCACCAAATCGTCTCGAATCAAGACTATGATCACGGTTATCACCCATCACAAAATACTCATCCATTTTCAAAATTATATCAACGGTTCCCTGAGTTTCTTCAACGATATAATCTTCCTCTAAAACCGTCCCCACTTTAGCGTCCGCGTTTTCATAAACTGTAATGACTCCATTTTCGATTGTTACACGTTCACCAGGTAAACCAATCACTCTTTTAATATAGAATTGATCTCGGTTACTGGGTGGGATAAAAACAACCGTCTCACCTCTCTTTGCTTCTCTAAAATCATAGGTGATTTCGTCGATTATTAAGTACTCCGAGTCAAAATAATTTGGCTCCATCGAAGCACCTCTTACAATAAAAGGTTTTACCAGAAACGCTCTGATCGGCAAAATTATTGCAGCTGCAATAATGAGTATTTGACCCACTTCGAGAACAAACAGAACAACCGCACCAAGCGTTGCTCCAAATATTCGAGTCACAAACGACATATCTTCGTTTTTGTGTTTTTCGTTTAACATTTGGCTATGGTTAGATAAGAACTATACCATTATACCATAAAAACCTACTTCTTGCAAGCGTTTATAACTCGTACAACTAATGTCCTGATTATTAGAAATCAGTCTACTTTTTTTAGAAAAAATTAGTCACCGCACAAAAAAATGATTGTAAAAAATCATTTAACTAACTTCCATCAATAAGCCCGCTCCAATATTCTTAAATCAATATTTTTCCAAGTAAATAATATTCACAACTTCGAGTATTAAAATTAGACAATATTCAAAAATACGATATACTGCTTATAATTATGGATAAAGAACTGTCAGTCGATTTCCTTAAGAAAAAGTACAAACTTGCTCCTGAAAGAAAGCCCCGTAAAAATAAAAAGGGTCTTAAATTTTTAGGAGTATTTTTTGCTGTAGCCATACTTTCTGGCCTATTCTTTTCTTATCAGGTTGCCAAAACTCCTGTTAACGACACTCCAAGCACTGAAAGCTTTTCAATCTTCTCATCGGTAAAGCGATTTATGACCTCACGTGATAAAGAGTTGGTTGGTGAGCAAGATGATCGAATTAATTTTTTATTGCTCGGTGTTGGCGGTGCTGGCCACGACGGTCCTGAACTTTCAGATACAATGATTTTCGCAAGTTTTAGGCCAAGTACAAAAGAAATGGGCCTAATGTCGATTCCGAGAGATCTTATTGTTGAAATTCCAGACTACGGTTACCGCAAAATTAACCACGCAAACGCCTATGGCGAAATGGAAGAAGCTGGGACAGGTCCTGTAAAATCAAAGCAGGTTGTTAGCGAAATGCTGAGTCAGGATATTCACTACACTGTGAAGGTTAATTTCAATGGCTTTGAAGAGCTAATTAATGCCGTTGGCGGTGTTGATGTTTACGTTGATAATTCTTTTACCGACAACACCTACCCAACAAACGATGAGCTTGTTCAAACAATTTCCTTTGAAAAAGGTTGGACTTCAATGGATGGCGAAACAGCTTTAATGTTTGCTCGCTCAAGACACGGCAACAACGGCGAAGGTTCAGATTTCGCTCGAGCTATCCGTCAACAGAAAATTCTACTAGCCGTAAAGGATAAGGTACTTTCACCGAGCGTTATCTTGAATCCAGGAAAGTTAAATAAAATGATCGAAATCTTCCAAAAAAATGTTCAAACAGATCTTACTGTTTGGGAGATGCTGAAATTAGCTAAATTTGCGCCAGATATAAATTCAGAAAATATGGCACACCACGTGCTCGACGATTCAGCTACCAGCCCCCTCTACCCTTCAAACATAAACGGCTCGTACGTGCTTCTCCCAAAGAAAGATGACTGGTCAGAAGTTCGGAGCATTGCGGAAAATGTGTTTGCAAACAGTGACCAAAACAGCATCGGTGGAGAAAAAAAGGCTATTAATTCTGAAGTAGCAATTGAAATTCAAAATGGTACTCATATGAGCGGACTAGCTTTTGAAACTTCGCAGTTACTTTCAGGTACTGGTTTTAATGTTCAAAAAATCGGTAACGCTGATTCTAGAAGCTACAACAAAACAATTATCTACGACCTAACTGGCGGGACTAAAGCAAATGAATTAGCTATTTTAAAAAACTTCCTCGAAGCGGACGTCGCCCTTTCAACTGAAGGCTGGGTTTATTCAGAAGAAGTTGTTCCGCGTGAGTTAACAGTCACAACCCCTGGCGAAGATTATATTCAATCCGAAGAACCAATAGATTTTCTTGTAATCCTAGGTGAAGATGCGCAAAGTTTAGTTCTTCGCTAAGATTGACTAAAACTTCTTCTTATGGCATAGTTACGCTTCACAGCACAGTTTGCAGGTGAAGTATTATTTATAGAATTCAGTTGTTATATTTATGGCTAATAATAGCCAATAAAGCAAATTTAATTCTGTTACTTATTTTGTAGCATTTTTAAAGCGACTATATTTTGACATTAGTCGGTAAAATACAAACTAAGTTGTAATTCCTGTAAGTTTAAACAAATTAAAGGCTAATAAACAGAGGACTCTAAGTACTAGTAGCCAAAATACAGCTATTATTCTTCGAAGCTACGTATCCTCGCTTTTCGAAGCTACGTATCCTCGCTTTTCGAAGCTACGTATCCTCGCTTCTCATATGAAATATTCAGATAAGGCTCCTAAGATTGTGATTGTTGGTCGGACCAATGTTGGTAAATCAACGCTTTTTAATCGATTGGTTGAAGAGCAAAAGTCACTTGTTTCAGCAATTCCCGGAACAACCAGAGATCGACTTGAAGCCGATTGTATTTGGCGTGCTCAGGTGATCAGACTAGTTGATACTGGCGGACTAGACGTTAACCGTCAGGATGAAATAGAAAAGAATATTGAACTTCAGGCGAAAATTGCGATTAAAGAAGCCGACCTCCTACTTTTTGTTGTTGACGCTCAATCAGGTCTACAACCAGAAGACCGAGAACTTGCAAAACTACTTCAAAAAACAAACAAACCACTTATCGTTGTTGCAAACAAAGCAGACAACACTAAACTTCGAGCAAGTGTACAGGAACCAGAGTGGTACAAATGGTCACTCGGCACACCTCTCGCTCTCTCAGCAAAACGTGGCGTTGGAGCTGGAGATCTTCTAGATGTTATTTTTGAAAAATTAACAGAAGCCGGAACACCACCGGTTGAAATTTCAGAAATCACCTCAACCAGAGTTGCGGTGATTGGAAAACCAAACGTTGGAAAATCAACACTTTTAAACTCAATGCTCGGTGAGCAACGATTTATTTCGGCCGACAAAGACCACACAACCAGGGAACCAAACGACACAATGATCAATGTTGGTGGCAAAGATTACACATTAATTGACACTGCCGGGATTAGAAAAATGGCGCGCGTTCGGGCTTCAGAAGGCAAACTCGAAACCTCAGGTGTTGATCGAACTTTACGAGCTGTTAAAAAAGCCGATGTTGTCCTTTTCGTAATCGATATTTCAAAAGAAATCAAAACACAGGATAAATTTCTTGGTGGAGAACTAGCGGAAGCTGGTGCCAGTGTGATTATCATCGCAAACAAATGGGACAAAATTCCAGGTAAAGAAACTGGTACAATTAACGAGTACGAAGACTATATTCGAGCGTTAATGCCAATGCTTTCCTACTGTCCGATCGTGTTTACGGATGCTGTGAGCGGAAAACGAGTGTCGGGACTTTTCGAAGTAATTGATAAGGTTTTCGCTAGTCGCTTTACTCAGCTAGACGGAAACGAAACCCGAAAATTTATTTCGCAGGCGATTTTGAAACACAAGCCAAGTAAGGGTCGCGGAATCTCACATCCAAAAATCAAATACTTTGTTCAAACTGGAATCAACCCACCTACATTCAAACTTGGTCTAAAACAAAGTCGAAAAGATGCGCTAAATATTAGCTATATCCGCTTCCTCAAAAATATTTTACGAGAAGCGTACGATTTTGAAGGTACGCCAATCAGAATTCACGTGCACGCAAAAAAGAAAACGCACACCACTTAATTTATATTGAATTAAGATCACTCTTACTACTCAAATATGATTCTCATAATTGGCCTTGGTAATCCAGGAACTGAATACAGTGCAACTCGTCATAACGCAGGTTTTATAGCGCTTGATTACTTTGCAAACAAGGTGGACGAAAAGTGGTCAGAGCTAAGAGCCATTAAGGCGCAGGCGATTGAAATGAATGTCGATGGCAAAAAAGTAGTGCTCGCAAAACCAATCACTTTCATGAATCTGTCTGGTGAAGCAGTTCAGGCGTTAGTAGCTAGGTACAAAGTTGAGCCTAAAAATGTTTGGGTACTTCACGATGATGTAGATCTGGAACTAGGTATTGTTCGCGTTCGTTTAGAGGGTTCAGCTGGTGGTCACAATGGCATTAAATCAATCATAAGTGTACTTGGTACTCAATTCGGTAGAATTAAAATTGGAGTTGGGGCTACACCTGATAGAAGAAAATTAGAAGATTGGGTACTCTCAAAATTCACTAGCGATGAGCTTAAAACGCTAAACGAAGTTGCTGAAAAAATAAGTGATCTAATTTTTGAAGGCATCACTAAAGGAGAACTTACAGTTTCAACAGAAAAAAAATAAACTATGCACACTGTGCATAGTTTATTTTTATGAAAGATTTCCCATATTCTTGTATCAACAGGCTTTTTGTCATTATTTGATCTATAAGATAAAATGCCGCTATGGAAAATAATGATCGAAAATATTGGGTCGCGCTTAGCAATTACACGAAGTTTGGACCAGCAATGTTCGAGCGACTTTTAAATTATTTTGATTCAATGGAAGAGGCTTTTAAAGCTTCGCTCGCCGAGCTTAGGTCTGCTGGTATTCCAGAAAAAACAGCTGAAGGTTTTGTGCACTTACGATCAGAAATTGACGTTGAAGCACTTTGGGCACAAATTGAACGCAACAACGTTACGGTTTTGTTAATAACCGACGACGCCTATCCACCACTTTTAAAAACTATCTACGATCCTCCACCCCTCCTTTATATTCGCGGGAATTTACCAGCGCCCGAGGTTCCTCATCTAGCGGTTGTGGGTAGTCGTAAGGCGACGCCCTATGGTATTCGGGTAACCCGTGACCTTACAGAGGAGCTTGCTGAAGCTGGCGTAGTAATTGTCTCTGGACTAGCCTACGGTATCGACGAAGCTGCCCACAGCGCCACTATGACCGGTAAGGGTGTTACCCTAGCTATCCTTGGTTGTGGCCTAGGTATGCTAAATAGTCGAGGGCGTCATGTAGCCCAAAAAATTGTTGAAGGTGGCGGAGCTGTTATTTCAGAGTTCCCGATTAAGATGGGCGGACTTAGGCACAATTTTCCAATTAGGAATCGGATTATTTCTGGAATGAGTCACGGAACCCTGGTAATCGAGGCGGCAATTAAATCAGGCTCGCTGATCACTGCTAAATCTGCGCTCGAACAGGCTCGTGAGGTTTTTGCCATTCCAGGACAAATCTACTCCGAAACATCAAGCGGAACCAATCAGCTTATCAAAGACGGCGCCCATTTAGTGACTTGTGCCGAGGATATTTTAAGTGCGCTCCAAGTTGAAAGAATTGAAGCTAATGCTCTACCACCACTACCGCCAGCCAATAAAGAGGAGGCCTCAATTTTAGAACTACTTTCAAAAAATCCTATCCACATCGACGAACTAACCAGACAAACAGATCTGAACGCGTCTCAAGTAGCCAGTACGCTTGGCATCCTTGAAATCAAAGGTCGGACTCGCCAAATCGGTGGAATGTATTATATACTTGTCTAATCTAAACTCATTTCGCTAGCCTTATTTACTATTAACACTACAGTCCCAGGTTAACTTTATGGCTCAAGACTACCACCAGGCTTACGAAAAGCTCTTGTCACTAACTAACCTGAATACCAGGGCTTTTTCAAGTTCAAAAAAAGAGCTACGAGACTCCCTGAATCGAACTCGATCATTTTTAAAAGCCCTTGGTCACCCTGAAAAAAACCTGAAGTTCATTCACGTCGTTGGTACAAGTGGCAAAGGTTCCGTCGCTTACCTTATTCACCAAATGATCACCGAAAGTGAGCAAAAAGTTTTTACATTAAACTCGCCACACACAACAACGATCCTCGAAAGATTCTTACTTAATGACGGACTGGTAGACGCTAACACCTTTGCGCAGTGTGTTTCAAACACCTTACAGATTTATACTAGGTTTTTACAAAAGTCAGAGCCGTTGCTGTACAGAGAAATAATTACATGTTTAGGAATTTATCTTGCAAAAAAATCTGGTGCCAGGTGGTGCGTTCTTGAAGCTGGAATGGGCGGTCGCTGGGACAGTACAAACGTTATTCCGGTTCCTGAGGTAGCTATCATTACCAATGTAAATAAAGACCATACCGAATTTTTAGGCGACTCGCTAACCGACATCGCCACTGCTAAAGCGGGAATAATGAAAAAAGGTGGTACTGTCCTCTGCGGAGAGGTTCGGCCAAGTCTTAAAAAGATTTTTACCAAAGAAGCAATCAAAAAAAATTCAGCCTTATTTTTTGTACCTCCACCTCTAGAAAACCTTGTTCACCGTGATATGGGTCCTGGTATGCAACATAATGCCGCCTTGGCTGTTCGAGCAGGAATGGAGATCGGCATCAAAGACGAGATCATTAAAAAAGTTTTAATTACACCCAAACAACTACCTTGTCGTTTTGAAACTATGTCTTCAAGACCAATGGTTATTTTAGACGGTGCCCACAACCCCGCTAAAATTCGCGACACCGTTGAGCGGATTAATAGCCTTGGCAAAAAAGTCCACATTATTTTTGGAGCCACTTCCACCAAAGATGCTAAAGAAATGGTCAAGCTCTTACTTCCAGTAACTGAAACTTTCACAACTACAAGATTCACTGAAACCTTTAAAAAAGCAGCAAATCCTGCCGAATTACTTAAATTGATCCCAAGTACCAAAAGTCGCTCCTATCACCTCTTTCCAGAAGATGCCCTGAACGCTGTGCTCGCTAAAGCAACAAAAGATGACATCATTGTGGTGACCGGTTCACTCTATTTAGCCGGTGAATTACGCTCCCGCTGGGTTAGCGAGGCGGAGATTATTGAAAAGGCAAATAGCTTCAAAAGTTGACAAAACCATATTTTTTCCGCATAGTGGGAGCTATTATGGTTAAACTTCTTATCGTTGAGTCTCCAACTAAGGCTCGAACAATTACAAAATTTTTAGGGCCAGGTTATATTGTAACCTCTTCTTATGGTCACCTTCGTGATTTACCAAAAAAAGAAACTGGTGTAGATGTTCAACATGACTTTGAACCAACCTACATTGTACCCGACGATAAAAAAGCCAAAGTCACCGAACTTAAAACCGCAGCCAAAAAAGCTGACGAGATCTACCTGGCAACCGACGAAGATAGAGAAGGAGAAGCGATTGCTTGGCACATTGCCGAGATTTTGAAAATCGACCCAAAAACAGCAAAGCGAATTACCTTTCACGAAATTACTAAGACCGCAATTGAAGAAGCCTTACAGCATCCTCGAACTTTAGCGCAGGATCTTATTAACGCTCAACAAGCGCGTCGTATCTTAGATCGTTTAGTTGGTTACGAGCTCTCGCCTTTTCTCTGGAAAAAGGTGCGCAGAGGTCTTTCAGCAGGTCGTGTGCAATCGGTCGCTGTTCGACTAATTGTTGATCGCGAACGTGAACGTCAGGCTTTTAAACAAGATGAGTACTGGACAATCGAGGGTAAGTTCGACAAAGATGAACTTGAGTTCGATGGTAAGCTAGTTGAACGAGCAGGTAAAAAGTTGAAAAAATTAGACATTAGCAACGAAGCAGAGGCAACACAAATTGTTTCTGATTTAGCTGGTGCTGAATTTAAAATCGGTGCAGTCACTAAAAAACAAAGTACCAGAAAACCACCTACCCCACTACACACCTCGGTTTTACAACAGGAAGCCAACAACAAACTTGGAATGAGTGCCAAGCAAGCAATGACGCTCGCGCAAAAATTATACGAGACCGGAAAAATTACCTATATGCGAACAGATTCTTTGAATCTGTCGGAGAAGTTCCTAAGCGAAGCTCAAACTTTTATTTCTGATAAATTTGGTCCTGACTACGCAAAGGGAGTTGTTGTGTACAAAACAAAAAGCAAAGGAGCGCAAGAAGCTCACGAGGCTATTCGACCAACCGATGTTTTAGTAACACCAGAGTCACTTGAAGGCACGATTGATGTTGGTCTGTGGAAACTTTACGATCTTATTTGGCGACGAACCGTTGCCAGCCAACTACCTCCCGCTAAACTTGATCAAACAGCCATCGATATTCAGGCGAAGGAGTATATTTTCAGAGCAAACGGAAGCACAATTGCCTTTGATGGTTTTATGAAGGTCTATCGCAGTGCTAAAGAAAAACTCCTACCTAATTTAGCTGAAGGTGACCCAGTAAACGTAAAATCAATCTTGCCAAATCAGCACTTTACTGAACCACCTGCTAGATATTCAGACGCTACACTCATTAAAGCGCTTGAAGAAAATGAAATTGGTCGCCCATCAACCTATGCGCCAACCATTAGCACAATTGAAAATCGCGGTTATATTGAGCGTGATGACAATAAAAAACTAGCCCCAACCGATATCGCGATGATCGTAACCGACCTACTTGTTGAGCATTTTTCAACAATCGTGAATCTTGAGTTCACAGCTAAAATGGAGAAAAGTTTGGACGAAGTCGCAGAAGGTAAAATTGACTGGGTACCGATGCTAAGAGAATTCTATGTGCCTTTTCATAAAAACTTAGAAGAAAAATCCGAAGGTCTTTCAAGAGAAGAAATTGCACCACCGCGCGAGCTCGGTGTTGATCCAAAAACTGAAAAAACAATTTACGTGCGGAGCGGTCGCTTCGGTTCCTACATTCAAGTTGGTGACTGGACCGAAGAAGACAGAAAAGCAAAGGTGAACAAACCAAAAAGTGTTTCTTTGACTAGAAATATGAATATGGAAACAGTGACTCTAGAAAACGCTTTGAAGCTTCTAGAGCTTCCGCGTGAACTTGGAGTAAACGATGAAGGTGAAATGATCACAGTGCTTATTGGGCCGTACGGACCATATATGAAGGCTGGTAAAATCAACGTAACCTTGCCAGAACAGTACGATCCCATAACAATTGAGGCCAAAGACGCGGTAGCGATTTTCAAGGAAGGTGCAGAACTCAAAAAACAGATGTTAAAACCACTTGCAGAGCTTGGTGAAGATCCAAACAGCAAAAAGCCTATCGTGATTAAAACTGGTCGTTTTGGACCATATGTAACCGATGGAAAAACTAATGTTTCGATCAAAAAGAGTATTGAACCAACTTCAATTACTTTTGATCAAGCAGTCGAAATGCTCGAGGAAAAACGAAAAAACCCGAAGAAAAAATGGGGCAAGAAAAAAGAAGCATAAAGCTTCTTTTTTCGTTAAAATCTTGCAAAAAAGCTAAATTCACGTTAAGCTTCAAAATCAAATAATTACTTGCCGAAATTTTGAATAATAGATACATTGATTGTATGACAACTGGAACAAAGGCAAAAACAGACTTTGAAGTCTTTAAGAAATCTCTAGCTAAGGATCGATACTCTGAAAGTGATATCGAGCTTCTTAAGCGTGCCTACGATGTAGCTGAGATGGCCCACGAAGGTCAGGAACGCCGAACCGGTGAGCCTTACTTTGTGCATGCCTTTGCAACCGCAACCAAACTGGCCGACCTTTATCTGCCGGCAGAAATCGTAGCCGCTGGGTTTTTGCACGACGTAGCTGAAGATACCGAAATCACAATCGAAGAACTTGAGGCAGAGTTTGGTGAAGACATTGCCGGTATGGTGAGTTCGGTTACCAAACTCGGGCACGTAAAATACCGAGGTATTGATCGCTATGTAGAAAATCTTCGCAAAATGTTCCTAGCCATGGCCAAGGATGTGCGAGTGGTCTTTATTAAATTTGCTGACCGCATGCATAATATGGAAACGCTCTATATGATCCCGGAAAGCAAGCGCCTACGGATTGCTAAGGAAGTAATGGAGATCTACGCGCCAATTGCCAATCGTATTGGAATGGGAGAATATCGCGGACTCTTTGAAGACTATGCATTTAAATATATCTCACCAAAAGAATATAACTGGACCAAGCATCTTCTAGAGCAACGTGTAAAAAAGTTTGGCTCAAGCATGGATAGAGCCTTAAAGGATGTTGATACTGAACTTCGAAAAAATAATATTATTCCCGACGATCTTCATGGCCGGATTAAGTTTTGTTATAGTTTGTCGAAAAAACTAGCCATGTACGGCAATGATATTAATAAAGTATACGATATTGTGGCCTTACGTATCGTTGTTAAAGACGTAAGCGACTGCTACGCTGCACTTGGAATTTTGCACAGTGTTTATAAACCGCTCTCTGGTCGAATTAAAGATTACATAGCTCAACCAAAACCAAACGGTTACCAATCACTGCACACCACAGTTTTTTCAGATGATGGTTCAATTTTAGAATTTCAGATCAGAACTACCGAAATGCACGAAGCAGCAGAATTCGGAGTCGCTGCTCACTGGCGTTACAAAGAAAAGGTGAGTCAAGATCGTCAGGTGATGTGGATGGAGGATTTGGCGCACATTCAAAAAGAACTCAAAAGCACAGACTTCATGGATAAACTAAACGAGCTGAAACTTGATATGTTTCAGGATAGAATCTTCGTTTTCAGTCCTCAGGGTGATGTCTTTGATCTTCCAGTTGGCTCAACACCAATTGATTTTGCCTACTGCGTCCACACCGATGTTGGAAATAAAGCTATCGGCGTTAAAATAAACGATGCTACAGCAAACTTAGACAGCACTCTCAAATCTGGCGATATGGTGGAAATAATCCTGAACCAAAGCAGGAAAAATCCAAACCCAGAATGGCTTAAATTTATAAAAACTCACCACGCCAGACTAAAAATTAACGAGTCCTTAAGGCGCGATAAAAAGTCCCTACTCCGCTCATTAATGAATCGATAAAATGACACCAACTGGTGTCATTTTTTTTTGCATAACAAAAAATTGACCCTAAGGCCAACTTTTTGCTTCTCTCGTTACGGACTCGCCTAAGTCAATTTTTTAATTATTTCCTTAAGCTCATCGCGTGAGTAAAAGTATACACTAATCTTTCCATTTCCGCCAGACATATCAATCTTCACTTTTGTCCCCAAACTAGAGCGAAGCTCATCTTCAAGCGCCAAAATATTTGGGTCTTTTTCATTGCTAGCCTTAGCCCTTTTTGATGTAGATCTAACCCTCTCTTCTGCTTCTTTGACCGTGAGCTCTCCAGACAACATCTGGTTAAATAACTCGTGCCGTTTACGCAAGTTATCCTCACCCAAAAGCGTCTTTGCCTGTGACTTTGAGATATCCTCTTTTTGTAAAGCGTCGAGCATTTCGTCATCAAGCTCGAGTAAACGAATTGTGTTCGCAACTGCCGATCGACTCTTCCCCACTCTCTCTGCCACTTCCTGTTGTGTAAGACTGAACAGATCCGCAAGTGACTTATAGGCTCTTGCCTCTTCAACGGTATTTAGATCCTGACGCTGAATGTTTTCTATGAGTGCTAACTCCAGCTTTTGCTGATCTGTTGCTGTGCGTACAATCACTGGCACAGCTGAAAGTCCGAGCATTTTAGAAGCTCGCAAACGACGCTCCCCTGCGATAAGCTCGTATCTACCATCACCCACTTCGGTAACCGTAAGCGGTTGCATTATCCCGTGCTCTTTAATAGAGCCAAGCAAATCCTCCAGCGAACTTGGTGAGAAGTACGAACGTGGCTGGTGCGGGTTTGCAACAATAAGTGCTGGGTCAATCTCAGTGATCCCTGAAGACTTAACAATTACATCGGCTTCAGTATTTGGTTCTGGCGCAATTTTTTGTGGAATTAATGCACCGAGTCCTCTACCTAAACCTCCTTGTGGTTTTGTCATAATATTTTATAGCTGTTCACGGTTCAAAAACTCGATCGCTAATCTTTCATAAGACTTATTTGCTTTGGAGGTTGGATCGTAGTGCAAAATAGTCTTACCAAAACTTGGGGCTTCTGCTAAGCGAATACTCCTAGGAATTACTGAGCGAAAGATTTTTTCTGGGAAATGTTTGTAGAGTTCCTGCAAAACTTGGTTCGAAAGTCGTGTGCGTGCATCAAACATTGTAATCACCGCCCCCATTATTTCGAGCTCTGGTTTGATGGATTGTTTTACTAGCTCAACAGTTTTCATAAGTTGCCCTAGTCCTTCGAGTGCAAAATATTCTGCCTGTACAGGAATTAGGACCGAATCAGCAGCCACCATACCGTTTATAGCCAGCAGACCAAGGGACGGTGGATTATCGATTATAATATAATCATAATTGTTACGAACCTCGAGTAACGCATTGTGGAGTTTACGTTCCCGACTTAGTTCATTAACGAGCTCTACCGAAGCCCCGGCCAGGTTTGGGTTTGCAGCTAAAACGTGCAAGCCATCGTGATCAGTTTTTTGAACTAGATCAAGCGCACTTTTTAGCCCAGCCATCGCCTCATAAGTCCCTTCAAGTCCCTGAGTATCTAGTCCAAGTCCACTCGAAGCATTCCCTTGAGGGTCTAAATCTACAAGTAAAACAAATTTTCCCAGATTCGCTAAATGAGCCGCTAAATTGACGGAAGTTGTGGTTTTGCCCACGCCACCTTTTTGATTAACCACTGATACTACATGTGCCATAATGAGAATATTATAACAAAAAAATGCGCTAAGCCAAAGCACAGCGCATTTCAAAGTCTATCTTTGAACGTGCCTGTACATTAATATTTTTGAGATTGTTATGAGCGGCACTGCAACCACAATCCCGATTATCGATATCCCTGAAATATAAGAGCCACCAGATTCAACAATTTTCACCAGAAACAGATCCCACTTTGCTCCATTGGTCAATTCCTTACTTTTACTTAGCGCTTCGATTGGACCCATATTTTTATCAACAACCAAAATTGGTGCCCACATAAACATAAGTCCGAGAACGATCCCAGGAATTATAAAAAACATTATTCCCGCAATCACCATTGCAGAGTACAAAAACATCACTGTAAAAAATGAAAAGATTTTTTTGTATTCCAAAAATAAATCCCCCACCTTCGCTTTATCATGATCGACAATATTAAGTACTAATTTAATCCAACCAGCCGATATGATCGTTAGCAGCGCAACTAGTGCAATCACCAGGATTGCAGATAGTACAAAGAATGACCAAGCTGGAAAATAACTTGAATTAACTAGTCCCAACATCAGAGCATACACGGCAAAAACCCCTAAAAAAGAGGCTGAAGTTGCCATAACACTTAAAATTAAGGTAGACCAATTGTCTTTAAAGTGACCCCAGGCTTTTCCGAGGATTTTATCGATGTAGAAATTGAAAAATGAATTATTGTATATTTCTTTAGACATACCGCTGTATATTAATAATTATATGTACTTTGAGTTGTATTAAGTTAATACAATTAAACCATTTTATACCCAAAATAGCCAGAGTGGCTTGACAAATTCCTCTAACTTTACTATTATTCTCCTGCGGGGTAGAGCAGTCTGGTAGCTCGTTGGGCTCATAACCCAAAGGTCATTGGTTCAAATCCAATCCCCGCAACCAAAAACACACATGATTTGCCATGTGTGTTTTTATTTATCCACAAGTCTATTCGTATCTAAGCGCATCAACTGGTTCTAGTTTTGCTGCCCGCTGAGCTGGATACAGGCCAAAAACCACGCCCACAATAGTCGCCACACCAACCCCCATCAGCACAGCAGTTAACGGGATAGTAGCCATCCAACCATCGACATATTTTGAAGCCACATAACCACCACCGAGCGACAATACTGCTCCAAGTAGAACTCCGATTATTCCACCAATCATTGTTAACAAAACTGCCTCAAATAAAAATTGGACTAAAATTTCCTTGTAAGTTGCACCGACCGATTTTCGTAAACCTATTTCTTTTGTTCGCTCAGTAACTGAAACTAACATAATATTCATAATACCGATCCCCCCGACCACCAGTGATATAGCTGCAATCGATGCTAGAAGTATCGAGAGCACATTTCCAACAACCCCAATAATTTCAACAGCATCGCTTTGCGATGACACTAAAAAATCATCTTTCGCGGTGTCGCCCGCTGGATTATCTAGATTGTGTGAGTCTCGCAAAAGCCACCTTGCTTCGTCTTTTGTGTATTCAATATTACCGTCCTTTGCCCTACCTGTTAAATAATTCACATAGGTATCCCCCACCAAATCTCGTTGTACAGAAGTAACTGGTAATGCCACCTGCATATCTAAATTCTGAAAAAACCTAGTACCCTGATCTGCCATAACACCGATTACTCGATAAGGAGTGTTCTTAATCCTTATTCTTTGGCCTACCGGATTTCTATCTCCAAACAAATCTTTGGCAATCTCGCTACCGAGTACTGCGACTTTTGCACCGGATTCAAAATCGGTTTTTGTAATAAATGAGCCAAGCGCCACATTTGCTGGAAAAATATTCAGGTACTGATCGGTAACACCAGCTATTTGTGAAAACTGGCTTTCCTGCTCGAATGTTACGGTTGTTGTAATATAAATACCAGCGTCAACAGCTGAAAAAATACCACTATTAACCCAAGCTTTGTAGTCCTTTAAATCAATCGTTTGTTCCACAAATGGATCTGGCGGACCACTAGTTGCAGTACCAGAACTCGGCTCTGCAAAAACTAAGTCTGCGCCTAAATCAGCCACCTGATTCAAAATCAATCCCTCTGCACTTCTACCAATAGAGAGCATCAAAATCACCGAGGAAATTCCAATTACGATTCCCAGAATAGTCAAAAAAGCCCGCGATTTATTTCTCGTGAGGGAGCTGGCTGAAGTTTCAATTAGGTCGGAAAATTTCATATTATTTTCTAAAACTTTCGGTCCGTCTTTTCTTTACCAAGGTATCTGAAACTATTTCACCATCCCTAACCCTCACAATTCGCTTCGCAAATTCAGCTGCCTCTTCTTCGTGCGTTACCATTATAATTGTTCGCCCCTGATCGTTTAGTTTTTGGAAAATTTTAAGCACCTCTAAACCAGAATTTGTATCTAAATTTCCCGTTGGTTCGTCTGCGCAAATTATTCCAGGTTCATTCACCAAAGCCCTTGCGATTGCTACACGTTGACGCTCACCCCCTGAAATTGTGTTGGCTTTAAAATCTAAACGATGTTCCATCCCCACTTCTTTTAATGCCTTGATTGCCCGTTTTTTTCGTTCAATTTTTGGAATCTTAGCGTAGATCATTGGTAGCGACACGTTTTCAAGTACAGTTGAACCAGCAAGTAAGTTAAAAAATTGAAAGACAAAACCAACTTCATCGCGACGCATCACCGCAAGTTCATCATTAGTTAATTTTGCAACATTTTTTCCTTTAAAATAATATTCTCCTGCGCTCAGGTGATCTAAAAAACCAATAATATGCATTATAGTTGATTTTCCAGATCCAGACGGACCCATGATTGCCACAAACTCCCCTTCATCAACTTTTAAATCAATCGCGCGCAAAACTGAAGTTACCACGTCTCCATTTGTAAATTCCCGCTCAACTTTTTTTAGTTCTACAAAAGGTTTACTTTTCATACTAAAGGATAGATACAATTATCTCCTCCCCCTCGTTAAGACCCGACAAAATTTGCACAAATCCACCGTCAGCAAACAAACCAGTAACTACAAGAATTTCTTTATAGTTATCTTGATCCTTGATTCGAACAACTGTTTCTCCATTATCATTTTTCAATATTGCCCGCCGAGGAATGTACACAGCGTTAGCTAGATTTTCGGTTTCAATTAAGATATTTGCCGTCATTCCTGGTTTTAAATCTGTAAGATTGCCAGCGTTCAAAAATATATCTACTTCGTAATAAATAACCCCCTCAATTTCTTTTTGTGCCGGATTAATTGCGCCAACATAACCATCAAATACTGAACTGTCGGAAAATGCATCAAAAGTTATCTTGACTTTGTCTTTTAGGGAAACCTTTGAAATGTCTGACTCCGCTATGTTTGCGACTACTTTAAACTGATCATCATCGGTTGTTTGAACAACAAATACTGGCGTTTGTTGACTCACTTGTTCCCCAACCTTTGCGTTCACTGCAGTTACCCTACCACTGATTGGGGCGATAATTTGAGCTTTTTCAAGTCTTGCTTTTGAAGCATCAAGATCAGCTTTAGCCCGGGCCACATCTGCCCTAAAAGTCGCTAAATCAACAGTTCGTGGATTAGCTTCAATCTCGCCTAGCGAAGCCTGCGCTTTTTCAAGTTCAGCTTTTCTTAAAGTCACACTCGAATCTGCAATACTGGTATTGCTTAACTGATTAGAAAGTGCTCGCTCGTACGCTTGTTTTGCTTTTGACAGAGCGTTAACAGCGTTGTTTTCTAAAATATTTGCGTCTAGCGAACTACTTAAAAAATTCTGCTTCACGGTTAAAAAATTTGATTCTTCAGTTTGAATTGTATTTCGCGCCAAGTCAATACTAGCCTTATAACCCTGCAAATCTGCGGTCGTAAAATCGATCGTGTTTGCTGTTGTCGCGTCAAGAACTTGTCTCGTATATAGAAGCAAAATTGAAGTATTGTGAAGAGCTCCTTCTACTATTAAAGCTCCGTTTTGAATTTCTTCATCTGTATTGTTAGCCGAGAGTTCAAATACAATTTCCTCCGCCTGATCACGTGATACCTGAGCTGAGCTAAAAGCGCGCTCAGCAAAACCCAATTTATTTGGATTCAGCGCAGATAGGTAGGGGTAAAAATTAGTGTTAATGATAGTATTTTCAACACCAAGAATTTCATCCGCATCTGCCATAGTGCCGCGAACATCTATAATTGCAGATTTAAGTGCGTTTGTATAATTCTCCCGAGCTTCTCTAAGGTTCAAAATATTTTTTGCTTTAGTATCCTCAAGTTCGCTTTTTGCAGTTTCAAGAGTAACTAAAGCCTCAGACACATTCGATTTTTCGATAATTTTTGTATTTTCAAGATCGGTCTCACTAGCCTGTAAGTTTGCCTCTGCCACTGAAACACTAGAAAAAACAACGGCAACAGACTCATTAGTAGCTCCGGCCAACTCTTGATTTAACTTAGCGTTAGCAATCGCTAGCTGTTGCTCTGAAGCTCGAACTTCAGCTTTTAAATCAGTCGCGGTTAAAACCGCTAGTATATCTCCAGATTCAACGATATCACCCACCTCAAAACTAATTCCATCAACCGTACCCGCAGTTTCGAAAGATAAGTCCACTTTTTGTATAGAAGTTAAATCACCAGACGCATCAACGGTTTGCATTAAATCACCTTTTTGAACCTGATAAAAAATATAGTTTTCTTTCGGATTTTTCTTAAGAGAAAAAATTAACGTAATTGCAATCAAAAATATGATCAGAGTAGCAATCCAAAACCATTTGTTTTTTAGTAGCTTCATAGATAAATGAATTATACTCTTTTTTAAGTTATACTTAAAATTTTCCACAAACAAAAAACTTCCGAAAATTCGGAAGGTTTTTGGTGACTGAGGAGGGAGTTGAACCCTCGACCTCGGGCTTATGAGTCCCACGCTCTAACCAACTGAGCTACTCAGTCATATTTTATTCTACTCTGCCATTAAAACAGATTGGTGCCGCGGGCGGGAATCGAACCCGCATGGGTTTCCCCACACGATTTTGAGTCGTGCGCGTATACCAGTTCCGCCACCGCGGCATAAAATGTGCGATTAGAATATCAAATATATATGATTTCGTCAACAATTATCTAGTCAGCTAAATCTTTCAATATTTCTAGAAAAATGCTATACTTTTCGCATTATGACACTAAGTACCCACACAGCCATTGGCGCAATTATTGGCTTTAGCTTCGGTAACCCTATAGTTGGTTTCATTCTTGGTTTTATTTCACATTTTTTAGTGGATATGATCCCACATGGAGATAGTGAAATCGCAGATCAATACAAGGTTCAAAAAGTAAACGTCAAAAAAATTCTAGCCTACATGATGATCGACGCCGTAACTGCAATAATTTTGATCGTCACACTTTTTGAAACCCGCTCAGCTGATAATACCGCTGTTCTCGGAGCTTCAATAGCTGGAAGTGTTCTTCCTGACCTACTTGTTGGAATTTACGAAGTAACCAAATCTAAATATCTACTTTGGTTCAACAGACTTCACTTCTTTTTCCATGACTACTTCATTATCAAGTATCACGACATCAAACTCCCCTACTCACTTCTTGGTCAGTTCATCTTCATCTTCTTGGTTTTTAAGACAATTTAAAAAAGAACTTCGGACCCCAAACTGCCAATGGTCATAATCACCCCAGCCACAACCACACCAGAAGCAATCCCGATAAACGCATACTTAACCGGCACCTTGAGTGCAATTGCTGAAAGTGTAGCTGTCCAAAGACCGGTTAGTGGCAGAGGTATTGCTGTAAACAGAAATAATGCGAGCGCTCCATAGCGCGCGTATTTTTTTTCAACTTTATTATGCGCCCGACTAACCGCGTTGTCTATTATTCTAGTGAGCCATGGCGTATGCTTTTTTGATAATTTTCGAAGCTGATCAAGACCATAGTACAGAGGAAAAAATGGAACCAGATTACCAAGTACCGCTAAGCCAAAAGCATTATAGGGGTTAACTCCCCAGACACGAATCGCCACCGGAATCGTTAGCCTAAGTTCTGTGATCGGAAAAGCTGATAAAATAAAAGTTGCAAGTTCCGGTGAGAATTGGGAAAAATATTGAAAAATAGCTTCAGTCATAAATATTATGGTTTTTGTGGCCAGCTGAAGACCTTAAATGCCCACGCAGCTAAACCCTTGGCTTCATTTACTCGCGCATCTTTACTTTCAGCCCCCATCACAACAACGTGCACAGCGTCACCCTCTCGATCAATTGTTGTAACTAGAACATAACCCGCCTGAGGCAAATAACCAGTCTTACCACCCACGATTTTGTAGCTACCCTCGTTCAAGTAACTGGCTAATAATTTGTCGGTATTTTCTATCGTAATTACCTGACCACTATTTTGAACTATCTGGATCGACTCTGAAGTCATATATTTTTTCAAAATTGACTTCGTTTCCGCAGTCTCAAGAAGTTTTATTAGATCAGTTGCGGTCGAGGTATTCGTTGCATCTATCCCCGTTGGGTCTGTAAAAATAGTTGAGTTCATGCCAAAGTCCTTGGCTTTTTCGTTCATCTTCTGAACAAAAACCTCCTTACTCATTCCCGAAAATCTAGCCAGTGATTCCGTAGCAGTGTTGTCTGAACCTACTAAACTCGCTGCTAAAACATCTTCGAGTTTTAAAGGATCGTAGAAGGCAAGGTAAATTCTACCTCCGGTCACCAAATCCAAGCTCGGATCTAGTGAAACTAACCGGGTTAGATCTGGTTCAGTGTCTAGGAACACAAGAGCACTCATAAGCTTCGTAACGCTCCCGATAGGCCTAACGTCATTTGGATGCTTAGCTAGCAAAACCATTCCACTGGCACTGTCTACAACAAGGGCGCTATGTGCTGTTGTTACAATACCGTAAGAATCTGTATCAATTTTGACTGGAAAATCTCTTTCAACTCGTTCCTCGGCAATTGGCAAGAAGTTAGTTGGAATAGATAGTTCTTGACCAGAAAACTGTGCGGACTCAAAACTACCAGCGCCAGCAATCCATTCAAGATATGCAGCGTCAGCAGGTAGTATTTGGATCATTGCAATAGCAAAAATCGCTTGTCCGATCAGTTTCATAAGCATAAACTACTCCTCATCTTCTTTAACCACCTCCTCAGTCTTCTCTCCAACCAAAAGGTTTTCAAGCATCTGACTAATCTTTGCATTATGGTGTAGACTCTCGTAATCTGGAAGCTCCTCAACACCATGCAAACCAAGGTGGCGTAACATTTCTGTTGAAAGCGTAAAAACATTTTGCATCCGAATTTCGTCTTCACGTTCCACAATAAGACCGCGCATTAGCAAATTTCTCAAGATTACCGAACAGTTAACCCCGCGAATATATTCTATTTCTGGCTTTGTCATTGGCCCTCTATAAGCCACAATTGTGAGTGTTTCAAGTTGTGGTTTTGTGAGTTCAGACTCTGTCTCCTCTTTACTCATCGAACTTAAGATGTCGGCAAAATTTGGATTTGTACCAAGCTCCACTGCTCCGTTTGCCACAATGACGTGAATACCTGAGGTTTTAATATTTCTAAAAACCTTTAAGTCATTAATTTCATTTTCAATCTCTGTTTCTTTTAGACCCAAAATCTTCCCGAGCTTATGAAAAGAAACCGGTCTTGCTGATAGTAAAAGGATTGATTCAATTTTAGCTTGAGTTTCGTTCATATTTTTTCAATTGCAATGTCGTTATCATCTTTTTGTGTAGCTCTAACCACTTGCCGTCTCACAAGCTCAAGTAAAGCCAAAAAGCTCACTACCACGTCTGGTTTACTTTTTGCACTTCTAACTATTTCTTTAAATGTCATCGAGGCACGGGTAGTAATCACACTTGTGAGTTCCTTTAACTTTTCTTCGATAGATTGCACCCTCTCGATACTGGCTTGCGACAATGCAAAAAAAGGTGCCAAGCGTTTCAACACCCAACCAAAAGCTAAATGTAGACTTTCGGCAGTAGCATTTGCCGGAATTACAAAACGTACCTCTTCCTCTTTCTTTTCGATTCTCGATCTTGGCTGTTTAAATATATAACCAGCTTCCTTAAAACATTCTTCAATGCGCTCCGCAGCTTCAACGAAAATACGATAAGCTCTTAGTTGTTCTTCGAGTGTTGTTAAGCCTTCCTCCTCTTCATCGATTCTAAGGTACGGCATTAATTCCCGACTTTTTACGTATATGAGGCGCGAAGCCACAACCAAAAAATCAGCAAGCTCATCGCCTGGGACTTCCGCTTTATCAAGATACGCTAAATAATCATCTGCAATCTTTGCAAGCGACACCTCTTTGATTTCCAAGGCCTTTTTATCCAGTAACTCCAGTAATAATCCTAGTGGACCTGAAAACGATTCCTGTTCAACAGCGAATGTCATAATACAGCCATTTTAGCACAGAATGAATAACAAAAGAAAGTTTGTTTAGCGCGTCTTAACAAATAACTCAAGCCTATTTCTAGAGTGAAAATCAAAATACCCTATAATTAGGGTATTTTGATTTCTTGGGTTAAATATCTAGCTTAATATGCACATCCTGAAGTGCTGTACTTGGCATTGCGCTTGGTGCATCCATCATATGATCGCGTGCGTTTCCGTCCTTTGGAAAGACGATCACTTCTCGGATATTTGGCTCATTTTGTAATATCGCAACAATTCGATCCATTCCAAAGGCAATTCCTCCATGAGGTGGTGCGCCATATTCAAAAGCTTTCAACATATGACCGAACTGATCATTGATTTGCTTTTCTGAATGCCCGATGATTTCAAGCACTGATTTGAGTGCCTCGGGTCGGTGATTTCGAATAGACCCACCACCAATTTCAAAACCGTTCAAACAAATATCGTACTGTGTTGTAATAATCTCCCCAATATTTTCCTTATTGAGCAGCTCTTGCATCTGATCAGGTTTCGGTGCACTGAAAGGATTATGCGTAAATGTCCAATGACCATCCCCACCTTTTTCAAAGAAAGGAAAGTCCACCACCCAACAAAACGCTAATAAATTTGGATCGTTTTTATCCGCTCGAATATCCGGACGGTCTGTACCATATTTTTTCATAGCCTCAGCATAAGAAATGCGTGGGAATGGTTTTTCCTGAATTTTCTTGTTAGGGTACAGCGTCTCCACTGTTTCAATGAGTAATCGCTCAATAACATCCATTACATCTTCTTGCTCCACAAAACTCATCTCTAAGTCCATCTGTGTAAACTCCGGCTGACGATCGCCACGCTGGTCTTCGTCTCTAAAACATCGAGCCATCTGGTAATAACGTTCAACTCCCGCCACCATCAGCAACTGCTTAAACTGTTGCGGTGACTGTGGTAGTACGTAAAATGTTCCTTCGTGCAGTCTTGAAGGCACCATAAACTCACGAGCACCTTCTGGGGTTCCTTTGGTTAGCATCGGTGTCTCAACTTCCACGAACTGCTCCTTATCAAGAAAACCACGCATGTACTGAAAAATTGAATTTCTCATCCGTAAGTTCTTAGCCATACGCTCGGTTCGAAGATCCAAATATTTATATTTCATACGTGAATCCTCACCAATACCAAAAGTGTCTTTATCAAGTTCAAACGGTGGAGTTTTTGCTTCATTTAAAACTTTAATGTTTTTTGCAAGCAGTTCAACTGTACCGGTGATAATTTTATTATTCACCTGCTTGGCACTTCTAGTCTGCACAACTCCCTCTATTTCAACCACCCATTCTGATCGCAGTGAACTGGCAACAGCATAACCCTCCTCGCCAAGATCACTAGGCACTGCCACGATTTGGAGCAATCCGTCTTTGTCGCGAAGATCGAAAAAGATAACTTTTCCCATATCTCGCCTAGCATGAATCCAACCTGCCACTTTTACTGTTTCTCCGGCCTTTAAAACCGTTTCCGATGTAAATATTCTGCGCATAACCGATAGTTTAATGTTGTCGCACCTTAAGGACGCGCAACCCCTTTTTAATTTTATATTAACAATACTCCTACATTACACGCTTTCTGGCTGGAATTCAAGCTCAACATCCGCCAAGATTCCCTCCCAAAATGGCCTATCATATCTACCAGGTAAGTGAAACGAAACTAAATCATGGACCATATTTGCAAACGACTCCATATGAACACCAGATAGCGCCAGGCGAATTAGGTCCTCGTATCTTGAGTCTCTTGCAAAGCGAAGTAATTTTATAACATCGTCCTCAATATTTCTCGCTGTAAACCATTCCTCTTTATCTGCACTCACACAGTCTGAACAAACTAGACCACCCTTTCCTGCGTGCCACCTAAAATCAGATGGCGCAATTTCATTTCTACAAGCTAAACAGTTTACAAGTTCAACATCGTAACCCGATCGCTTCATTAGTTTTAACAAAAAAGCCCCTAGTAAAAATGTCGATCGAGTTGCGCTAAAATCTCTGCCTACATTTAAAAAACTTAGCCAATCAACTAAATCTTGATAAGAAGCCTGATCATCCGTCAATTCATGCGTATATCTATTTAGCAAAATTAACGATGACTGAGCTAGTAGTCGAGTACTAAGTTCATTACTGATTTTTTTAAAAGTAAACTGTCGATCAACCGAGATAACCGTTGTGCTGTGCTGCCCCCTTATTATTTCAACGTCCACAACAGCAAACGGTTCCAGATGACTGGCAAGCTTCGCAAGTCCTTTTTGCGCCCCTCGACCTATAATCTCAAGCTTTCCGTGTGTTGGTGTTAAAATATTATAAGCTCGGTCCGCCTCCCTTACTGGCACAACTGTCAAAACGATACCTTCTGTTTTTATTGACGACCAACTCATAGTTCAAATTCTTCAAAAAGAAATAATTAGAAATTAATCTAATTATTATCAAAATAGCTCTGTAAAATCAGCATCGCAGAAAGTGCATCTTCCTCTGCTTCAGCTCCATATTCAGATTTTAAACGTTGGCTTTCGGCCGATGTAAATCGCTCGTCAACTTCGTGAACGACAACGCCAGAAGCAACCCGTAAATTTTCTATAAACTTTTTCGTGATATCGAGTTGATCAGAAGAATAATCACCTGATTTTAGAGGCACTCCAACTACTACTTCATCCACGCCTTCAGCATTTATTAACTTCAAAACCTCGTTAACACCTTCAACACCCTCCTGCCCTTTTGTCTTCTTAAGATAAAGCACCTCAACCGGCATCGCCACCTTTGTTTCACTGTCACCAAGCGCTATTCCAATTTTCCGTAAGCCAAAGTCAATACCAATATATCGCATACTATTCTATATTTTCATTAACGTTCGGCATGTTCTGAGCCTCCTCTGAACCTGGAATTACTAAATGCGCTGCATCTGGTTGAGCTATGAAGTCTGGTCTAACAACCTCTTCATTCACCTTCACTGGTAAATCTTTCATTGTTTCGTAAACTTTATCACCGTTATCTGCGTGCAATAAAGTGATATACATATAACCTGGCAACATCTCTTGCTCCAGATTAATTACAATATCCGAATGCTCCCCTGCTTCCAAATACTCGGATGTTCCGATGATATCCGCCGGTGATCTACCAAGTGCTTCGTGAATGGTAATAAAGCCAGGCGCTGCCAGAGAAGCACTTAAAGTAACGGTATTTAACGTATTTTGATCAGAAACTGTAATTAAACCACCACCAACATCAACTGGTCTGTAAGGCAAAACCTTTTCGTTGCTTGAACTTAAGAAGAAAAATCCAGCCGCAACCAAAAAGCCAACAATACCAAGTAAATACAATAAATCTTTTTTCATACTAACTGAATATACCTTATTTAGATTTTTACTTCTGGTAGTGGCGTTAGAATTTCGTAGCCAGCCTCGGTAACCGCGACTGTCACTTCAAAGTGACTAGCGTCCGAACCGTCTTCAGTTACAATCGTCCAACCGTCTTCATCTGTTGCGATTTCTTTAGAACCTGTTGTAACCGTCGGTTCAATCGCTAAACACATCCCCTTTTTAATCTTTACTTTTGGAAACTGTTTTGTTTTGTAGTTAGGAATATGCGGATACTCATGCACAGCATGACCTACACCGTGGCCAACTAAAGCCTCGATTATCCCGTACTTTTTTGTGTCTACCGCAGACTCAACCGCTGTTCCAATATCCGAAATAAATGCTCCTGGCTTAATCACTTCAAGACCTGCATAAAGTGAATCTCTCGTGGTTCGCAGTAATGCCTTCCGTTCTTTACTGATATTGCCGATCGGTACCGTAACTGCCATATCTGTTGCTAAATTATGTAGCCAGAGTCCAATGTCGAGTCCAACAATGTCGCCCTCTTCAAGCACAATATCACGCTCACCTATACCGTGAACGATCTCATCATTTTTTGAAATGCAAAGAGTAGATGGGAATGGATCAGCACCACCGTAGCCCTTAAACGAGGGTACACCACCGCCTGCGCGAATAACACGTTCAGCTTCAGCGTCTAGCTCTCGCATAGTAACACCTGGTTTTGCCATATCTACTGCAGACTGTAGAGCCTTTGAAAGCAAGGCGCCTCCCTCGCGCATTTTCGCTATTTCATCGTCTGTTTTAATAAGTGCCATAGTGAATCTTAGCTAGATTACAAGTGCTTCTTCTATCCGCTCTTCAACCTCTTCCATTGTTCCCATTCCGTCGATGACTTTTAACACACCTTGCGACTTAAATAGTTCAAGGACTGGTTTTGTTTCTTCTTCGTAAATTTCAAGTCTGCGTTTAATCTGCTCTGGTTCGTCATCTGCTCTCTTTTCAATATCAGCTCGACGCGCTAGTCGACGCATTGACTCGTCAAGCGGAACATTGATTAATATAACCGCTGTTGGCATATCAAAAGCTTTAAAAGCATTGTATTGCTCAACGTTCCGAGGATAGCCGTCCAAAATATAACCGTCCTGCGCATCCGCTTGTTCTAGTCTTTTCTTAAGAATTCTTAAAGCGAGTTCATCTGAAACAAGCTCTCCATCCTCATAAATGACTTTTGAGATCTCTTTGCCAAGCTCACCACCTTCAGTAATCTGATCCCGAAGCAATTGCCCCATAGACAATGCTGGAATACCTAATTTTTGACTTAACCTTGTTGCCTGAGTTCCTTTACCGCTTCCCTGAGGTCCAGCAATAAGTATCTTCTGCATAATTATTTTTCCGATTCAAACATATTATTTAAAATATCTCTTCTGTGGCTACTACTAATTAGGTAAGCAGCTTCAAGATGCCTAAGTACATTATCAACATCCCGAGGACCAATCAAGCCCAGGCGGCGAGATAGAATAATAATTGCTGATTCAACAAGTTTTCTCTGATAAGTATTCATTCCTATCCGGTAGATCACTCGTTGAATAGCGCTTTCGTTAAAAGATTTTCTTTGTTCTGCCATATGCTATAGTATAGCTATTTTTTAAAACTTTTGAAACAAAAGAACAGACCTGAGTCCGTTCTTTTATGTTTAATACTGTCGCATTGTGATCTGAGATTCAATCTGTTTAATCATGTCGATAACCACCGCCACGATAATTAAGATACTTGCTCCGCCGACCACCAAATTCTGTTGACCAGTGAAGGCCTGAACAATAAGCGGTAAAACCGCAATACCACCCAAGAATACTGCACCAGTTAACAAAATCCTGTTTTTTACCCAGTTTAGATAATTGGCTGTTTGTTCACCTGGTCGAATTCCAGGAATAAAGCCACCCTGTTTTTGTAAATTCTCCGCCACCTGTTCTGGTTTGAAAACCACAGACGCGTAGAAAAATGTGAAGGTAAATACTAGCAAGAAGTAGAGAACTCCATAGAATACTCCATTTCCGAAAAGTTGCAGTACAAACGTTGCAGCATTTCTCAAGAATTCAGTTCTAGCTTCAAGGAAGAACTGTGCAATTAGTGGCGGGAAAACAATGATAGCAATTGCGAAAATGATTGGAATCATTCCACCCATATTTATTCGTAACGGCAAATGTGACATTACTTTTCCAGCCCCACCTCGTGCATACTGAACTGGGATATTTCGTTGCCCTTCATTAATAATTACCACGGTAACCACGGTTACCAATGTTAATAAAACGAAGAGTAAAATATCACCTAAAGAATCACGTGTATATGTTGAAGCTACTTGCTGAAGGAAGGTTGGGAATCCGGAAATAATTCCAGCTAGAATCATAATTGAAATACCGTTTCCAACTCCTCGTTCGCTAATTAGCTCACCAATCCACATCAAGAAAATCGTTCCAGCGGTCATAGAAATGAGCGCAACGATTAGGCCAAAACCTGATAGATCAAAACTTGCTGTACTTCCAAGAACACCTCCAAGCCCCTGCTGACTGAAGATTGAAATTAGACCATAACCCTGAACAAGTGCTAACGGCACGGTTGCAAGACGAGTCCATCTGTTAATCTTCTGTCGACCAGATTCTTCTTTTTGCATCTCCTCAATTTGAGGAAAAATCATCCCAAGAAGCTGAAAAATAATCGAACTTGTGATGTAAGGAGCAATTCCCATTGCCACAATCGAGAAATTCTCAAGTGTTCCACCTGAAAACACGTTTAGAAGCCCAAGAAATTGGTTAGAATTTAAAAACTCAGCCAATCCTGCAGGATTTATACCAGGAACAGTAATATGAGCAGCTACTCGAAATATTGTTAGAGCAAAAAGAATGTAGAATAAACTATTTCTGAGCTCTTTTGTTTTCCAAATACGCTTAATAGTATCCATGTTCATAAATGATTCTATACTAGGTCTAGTTAGTAGGTTAAAGTTTACAACTTTACGCACCGGTTAAGAAACGCGAAGTGGATAACTGAAACCTACTGTCTCTACCCTTTTATTAAGCAATAATCTCTCCGCCAGCTTTCAAGATCTTTTCCGCAGCACTCTTTGAAACTAAACATCCTTGAACCTTAACAGCGATAGTAATTTCACCGTTTCCAAGAATCTTAACCCCATCCTTTGCCTCTCGAACAAGACCTGACTTTTCAATTTTCTTTGGTGTAAGCACATCTCCAACCTTAAAGCTCTTTTCAATAGCTGAAAGATTTATAACGCCATTCTTAGCATGTGGAGATTTGAATCCTCGAAGTTTTGGTGTTGAAAGAACTGTCTTCTTCATTCCAAGTCTTTTCAGACCACCAACTCCTGATCGAGATTTCTGTCCTTTCTGCCCACGTCCAGCAGTTGTTCCAGTTGAACCTAAACCACGACCAACTCGTTTTTTAAGTTTCTTTGAACCTTTTTTTGGTTGTAAATTATGGAGTGTAATTGTCATATATTAGCTTAAGCCTTAGCTTCTACTGTTTTCTCCTCTTTTACCATTACAACCTTCTCCTCTACATCCTTAAAAGAACGCAAAGCGGCAAATGTAGCCTTGGCAATATTAATTTTGTTGCTTGATCCTAAAATCTTTGAAACAGCATTTGGTACTCCAGCAAGCTCAAGAACCAATCGCACAGCTCCGCCAGATTTAAGTCCGGTTCCTTCTGGTGCTGGTTTTAGCATAACCTTTGCAGCTCCAGACTTCACCAAGATTTCATGAGGAATTGTTTCGTTGTAAATTGGTACGGTTACAAGGTTTTTCTTTGCCTGACTGAATGCCTTTTCAACAGATTGGGCAACGTCAACTCCCTTTGCAACTCCCATTCCAACTCGACCCTTCTTATCACCGATAATAAGACAAGTTCGGAAACGCATTCGTTTTCCACCTTTAGTCACACGAGTAACTCGAGCTAAGTCTAGGATTTTCTGTTCAAATTCTCGAACTTCCCGAGGCTTTTGTTCTCGTCGACCCTTTCGACCAGCGCCAGTTCCACGTTGATCTCCAGCTTTTCGGTGATCTCCAGCTTTTCTCTGATCACCAGACTTTCGCTGATCCCCAGTCTTTCGGTGGTCTCCAGCTTTTCTCTGATCACCAGTTTTTCGCTGATCCCCGGTCTTGTGAGTAACCTTTTTATTTGTAGTATTTTCCATAGACTAAAATTCTAAACCACCTTCTCGCGCACCCTCTGCTAGAGATTTTACACGACCGTGATATTGATAAGATCCTCTATCAAAAACTACTGTCTTGATACCAGCAGCGATTGCCAACTTAGCAATTTCTGCTCCAACTAGGCCAGCAATTTCAACTGGTTTCTTGCCCTTTGTATCAACCTTCAAATCTGAAGAAGAAACAAGAGTTTTTCCAGCTACATCATCAATTGCCTGAACAGAAATATGTTTAGCAGTTCGAAAAACTGACAATCTAGGACGTAGAGAGGTACCCTGAACACGAGCACGTGTTCGGTTTGCCCTTCTAAATTTACTTTCGTGTTTTTGTTTTATTGAAGTTGTCATAGAGATTAATCAGATTTCGCTGCCTTACCTACCTTTCGGCGGATCACCTCATCGGTGTATCTAAAACCTTTTCCTTTATACGGTTCTGGTTTCTTAAGTGATCGAATTTCTGAAGCAACTTTTCCTACAAGCTGTTTATCAATTCCAGCAATTGTAAGTACTAAACCTTCAAGACTTGCGTTGATTCCTTCTGGAAGTGCGTATCGTACTTCATGAGAAAATCCAAGACTCATAACAAGAACGGCACCGTCTAGGTTCATTTTAAAACCAACTCCGTTCAATTCAAGTTTTTTGCTCCAACCAGTCACAACTCCTTCAACCATATTCTGTAGAAGAGCGCGCATAGTTCCCCAAATAGCACCATTATTCTCGTTTAAAAGAGTAACGATAAGTGCATCACCAGAACCTTCAATTGTTTCCTGCTTTACTTCTGTTTGTGGGTTAATTGTTACCTTAAGTTCTCCTTTTGGACCTTTAACAATCACCTCAGAGTCTGAGATAGTTGCGGTCACTCCTTCTGGGAGGAAAACTGGTTTTTTTCCGATTCTTGACATATTAGTATATTTCGCAAATAACCTCTCCGCCAAGACTTCGCTTTCGAGCTTCCCCGTTAGTCATAAGTCCGTTAGGAGTTGAGATAATAGCAAGTCCCATACCAGAAAGAACTCGAGACAATTCGCTTGACTTCACGTAAACGCGTCGTCCTGGTTTACTTATTCTTTTAACTGATGAGATTGCTGGCACTTTTCCATCAAACTTAAGGTTGATGTACAAAGTTTTTCTCACTCCATCAGTTTCTTCTTTTACTGTTTCAACATACCCTTCACTTTCCAAGATTTTTGCAAGTGCAAATTTAATCTTTGATGAAGGCATCTCAATGAGGCGCTTTCCAACCATGGAAGCGTTCCGGATACGTGTTAACATGTCTGAAATTGGATCTGTCATCATAAATTTACCAACTTGCTTTTTTAATACCTGGAACCTCACCGCGACTAGCTAACTCTCTAAAACAAATACGACATGTGCCAAAAGCTCTCATAAAGTATCTATTTCGTCCGCATTTCCAGCAACGGTTAACTTTTCGAGACATGAATTTTGGCTTTCTTAAAGATTTTGCAATTTGATTCTTTTTTGCCATATTATTTCACAATCTTTTTAGTAAATGGAAACCCTAGAGCCTCAAACAGTGCAATACCTTCCTCATGAGTTTTAGCTGTTGTAGTAATATTCACCTGCAATCCGTGTAAAGCATCTGCTCCATCCGCGTGAATTTCTGGAAAAGCTACATGTTCTTTGAATCCGTAGCTAAAGTTACCATCTTTGTCAACTGCTTTAAGTGGAATACCCTGGAAGTCTCTGATACGTGGAAAAATTACGCTTACCAATTTCTCGATAAAGCTCCACATTCGTGCACTTCTTAAAGTAACCATTGCTCCTACCGGCATCCCTTCACGAACCTTGAAACCAGCAATTGATTTTCTAGCCTTAGTTACCACAGGCTCTTGCCCTGAAATACGTCGAATAGTATTTTGCAATGTTTCGATAAATTTAGCATCGCGCTTTACTGAAAGACCTGAGTTGATAGTAACCTTAAGAATCTTTGGTGTTTCCAAGATATTCTTTCGCTCAAGTTTAGTTCTGAGCTGAGGTGTAATCTCGTTTTTAAATTTTTCTTGTAGATTACTCATATTATTCAAGATCTTCATGACCTTTCTTGGTCTTTAATACACGTACTTTCTGATTCTTTCCTTCCTTGTCTAGAGTTTTATATCCAACTCGTCCAACACCATTCTTTCCTGACACTTGAACATTTGAAATATGAATTGGAGCATTATACTCAATTCGCTGTCCAGGTTGGTCACCTCGCTTCTTTAGGTGCTTAAAAGTTTTATTGATATTTTCTACGACAACTGTTTGTAACTTAGGAAATACTTGGATAACTTTTCCAGTTTTACCTTTGTCTCTTCCCGCAGTGATGCGTACGTTGTCTCCAGTTTTTACTTTCATACAATTATTTATAGCACCTCAGGAGCAAGAGAAATGATCTTCTGAAAACCAGCGCCACGTAATTCACGTGCGATAGGTCCAAAGATTCGAGTACCCTTAGGTTCCTTGTTGTCACGGTTAATAATCACAGCTGCATTTTCGTCAAATCTGATATAAGATCCGTCCTTTCGGCGAGTCTCTTTCACCTGACGAACAATTACAGCGTGCACAATGTCACTCTTTTTTACGTTCGAGTGAGGCACTGCTTCTTTTACAACAGCGGTTACAACATCTCCGATACGAGCGTATCGTTTCTTATATCCGCCGAGTACGCGAATAACCATAAGCTTTTTAGCTCCAGAGTTATCAGCCACTTTTAACATTGATAAGTGTTGTAACATATTATGCTTGTTTAACGATTCTCCATCTCTTTCCTTTTGAAAGTGGTCGAGTTTCTTCAATAGTTACTAAATCTCCAGTCTTAGCCTCATTTTCTTCATCATGAGCCTTGTACCGTTTGCTGATAGTGTATCGTTTTAGGTACTTTGAGTGGATTACCGTTCGGTCAACTTTAACAACGACGGTTTTGTCCATCTTGTCAGAAACAACTTCACCTTTCAGTCGTCGTCTTTTACTTTGTATTGTTTTCTCTGTCATATTGACCGAATTACTTAATTACCTCCTCTTTTGAGTCAGTCTTACCACTTGCACTTGCGATAGCAGTCTGCAACTTGGCAATAGTTTTCTTTGAATTACGAAGTGCGCGAACATTTTTAAGCTGATTGATAGAAACTTTTAACTGTAAGTCGTAGAGATTTCCACGCTCTTCAGAAAGCATCTTTGTCAGTTCGTTTACGCCTTTTGTTTCTAGTTCTTTATATTCCATATTACATGCGTATTACAAACTTAGTTTTCATCGGAAGTTTGTGCTGAGCAAGACGAAAAGCTTCTCGAGCCTGTTCTTCATCAACACCATCCATTTCAAACATTACAGTACCAGCCTTTACTGGAGTCATGTAATAATCAACAGATCCCTTTCCAGTTCCCATTCCGCTTTCAGCACCATGGTTTGTGATTGGGTGATCTGGAAATAGTCGAATCCAGATTTTACCTCCTCTTTTTACGTGACGAGTCATAGCTCGTCGAGCAGCTTCGATCTGACGAGCTGTTACCCATGACTCAGTCATAGCTTTAAGTCCGTACTGACCAAACGCAACTTCAGTTTTCTGTGTCGCAAGACGGTCGCCTTTTGTTCGGCGCTTGTGCTGCTTGCGATATTTCATTTTTTTTGGCATCAACATATGCTCTATCTAATGTTACGTTTAGCGTTCTCGTCGCCGAGGTTTTTCAATCTTCTTCACATTGCTTACTGCTTCTCCCTCAAAAACCTCTCCCTTGTAAATCCAAACTCTTACTCCGATAGCTCCCCAAATAGTTCGGGCAGTAATTCGAGCAAAGTCTACATCCGCTCTAAGGTTATGAAGAGGAATACTTCCTTCAGAAATAGTTTCAGTTCGAGCAATTTCTGCACCGTTTAGACGTCCACAAACAGTGATTTTTACTCCTTTAGCGCCCGCTTTAATAACTCGTTCTCGAGCCATTTTCATACTTCGTCTGAAAGGCATTCGTTTTTCAACTTCCTGTGCAATCTGTTGTCCAACAACGCTTGCAGAAAGTGCTGGTTGAGCAATCTCCTGAATATTCAAGTTGATTGTAACTCTCCTGCCTCTGAAAAACTCTTTTTGAATTTTAGTTTTCAATTCTTCAATTCCAGCTCCAGCTCGACCAATGATAAATCCTGGTTTTGCTGAAGTAATAGTGATGCTTAGCTTATTTGAATTTCGATCGATAATAATCGAATCAACACTAGCGTCCTTTAGAGTTGTCTTTAAATATTCACGAATTTGTACATCTTCTTTTAGAGAAGAAACATAATTCTTTCGAGATGCAAACCATTTTGAATCCCAAGTATAAATTGTGTTCAATCGGAATAGTTTTGGGTGAATCTTTTGGCCCATAGGTTAACTTTTAGTTTCTACCTTATTAGCAGTTTCTTTCTTTGCCTTTGGTGTAGTTTTTTTAGCTACAGGCTTTTTTTCTTCAACTTTTGTCTCTACTACTTTTTCAACATCTCCCTTTTTAGCTTTAGGTCCAACCGCAACTGTAATGTGACTTAGTCGCTTTCGAATTGCAGCTGCTCGACCCTGAGCTCGTGGCATGAATCTGTGGATTGTTGGTCCTTCACTAACTGACGCAACTACTACAGTGTAGCCAGTTGTATCAAGGTTGAAGTTATTTTGTGCGTTAGCGATTGCTGAGTTTAGTACTTTTAGTACTGGTTCAGCAGCAGCTTTTCTTGAAAACTGTAACTGCTTCTGTGCTTCAACGATGCTAAGACCTCTGATCAGATCAACCACTAGACGAGTCTTTCGTGGAGACATGTGAATATATTTTGCTGTTGCTTGTACATTCATATATTTTATCGCTTAACGTCAGCTGTTTTACCGCTGTGACGAACAAATTTTCGTGTAGGTGCAAATTCTCCAAGCTTGTGACCAACCATATCTTCTACAACTGTAACGTTCACAAAGTCTTTTCCTGTGTGCACTGCGAAAGTAAATCCAATCATCTGTGGAGTAATTGAAGATGCTCTTGCCCAAGTTTTGATTACATTTTTGTCACCAACCTTAAGCTTGCTCACCTTCTTCATGAGCTTTTCGTCTACGTATGGTCCTTTTTTTAAACTTCTAGACATAATTTATAGCTTTAGCTGGTAGCTTTACTTCTTCTTTTTATGATTTCGACGTCTGATAATTAGCTTATCTCCTGGTTGCTTTCTTCGTGTCTTTACACCAAGAGCTGGCTTACCAGTAGGTGTCTTAGGACGTTTAAGTCCGATAGGGTTGCTTCCTTCTCCTCCTCCGTGAGGGTGATCAACCGGGTTCATAACCTTTCCACGAACTGTTGGACGAATACCTCGATTTCGAGATCGACCAGCTTTTCCCCAACGGATCAATCGCCAATCTGGGTTTGAAACGTTTCCGATTGAAGCCATACAGTTCTTAAGAACCATACGTACTTCACCTGATGGAAGTTTAACAGTTGCCCATTTTCCTTCAATTGCGAGAAGTGTTGCGCTTGCTCCAGCCCCTCTAACCATCTGTCCACCCTTTCCAGGTTGAAGCTCGATGTTGTAAATATTCATTCCCTCTGGAATTTTTTCAAGTGGGAATCGACATCCTGGGTTTGGATCTCCTTTTTCTTCTGAAACAATAATTGTACTTCCAACCTCCACACCCTGAGGTGCGAGCATGTATCGTTTTTCTCCATCAGCGTAAGCAATCAGAGCTAGACGTGCTCCTCGGTTTGGATCGTATTCAATAGTTTGAACTATTGCTGGAATCTCTAGTTTATCGAACTTCCAGTCGATCAAACGAATGTGTCGTCTTGATCCACCCCCTTTGTGTCGAACACTAATTTTTCCATTCATTGCTCGACCAGCACGTTGCTTTTTGTGTGTAGTCAAACTTTTTAGCGGACGCTTTGAAGTAACGTCATCGAAAGTCTGGACGCTAGATTTTCGGCGTCCTGGTGTAGTTGGTTTATATACTCGAATTCCCATATTGACTTTTAGATTCCTTCAAAGATATCGACTTTAGTTCCCTTTGCAAGAGAAATAAGAGCCTTTTTATAATCCTGACGCTTTCCACTCATTCGACCAAATGTAACAGCCTTTCCGCGAACATTGATCATGTTCACTCTGATTGGTGTAACTTTGTAAAGCTCTCTGAACGCATTTCTTACTTCAATTCTGTTAGCACCAGGCGCTACTTTAAAAGTAAGAATATTAGCGTCTGACAACTGAGCAGTTTTTTCAGAGACAATTGGTGAAATGATAGTTGAAGTTGCTTTCTTTGAGATCATTCTCACAGCTTTCTTTTCAACTTTAGTTTCTGTTTTTTTTGCTACTGTTTTTTTTGTTGTTTTTTTAACGCTCTTCTGATCGTCAGCAGTCTTTTTTGTAACACTGCTTTTTGGAACGTTTTCTTTTTCTTTATTAAATCTATCTAGCATTCCCATATTAAGCAGTGTAAGTTTCCTTAATAACGTCGATAGCTTCCTTTGATACGAATAGGTATTCATACTTTGCAAGGTCTCGAGCATTTAAACTTCGCGCACTAATTGATCGGGTCTTTGGCAAGTTTGAAGCAGCACGAATTGTGTTCAAATCATTTCCAGTTGTTACAATAAGAGCTGATCGACCATCACCAGGCAATGCCTTTCGCATTTGCGCAAGTGAAGAAGTCTTTGCTTCAACATCATATGCATCGAGTGTAACAAGTTTATCTGATAAAACTTTATCAGATAGCATCATCAAAATTGCATTTCGTCGCAATTTTTTATTTACCTTCTTGCTAAAATTTCTAGCAGCAACTGGTCCGAAAGTTACTCCTCCACCTGACCAAATCGGTGATCGACTAGATCCGTGACGAGCTCGTCCAGTTCCTTTTTGCTTCCAAGGTTTCTTACCTCCTCCGCGTACCTCAGAACGATCTTTTGTTTGTGCGTATCTAACTCTGCTATTAGCTAGCTGAGCAGTAATTACTTCGTGAACAACATATGGTTTAACCGCAACAGCAAAAAGCTCGTCAGGAAGTGCGATCTTTCCAGAGTTGGTTCCATCTGTCTTATATAGTGTTACTTCTGCCATACATTTCCTTCAGTTGACATTAACTTAACAAAACTGCCTCGAGCTCCTGGAACAGCACCTTTTACAGCAACAATGTTCCGAGCAGTATCTACGTTTACAATTTCTAGGTTCTTAACAGTAGTCTGGTCTCCTCCCATTCGACCTCCCATTTTAGTTCCCTTAAACACTCTTTGAGGACCACCTGCACCAATTGATCCAGGCATACGAAGCTGATCTTTGTGTCCGTGACTGGCAGGTCCTCCCTTAAAACCGTGTCTTTTAACAACACCTTGGAAGCCTTTTCCCTTTGAAACACCAACAACGTTGATCTTTTCTCCAGCACTGAATAAATCTACTCCGATAATCTGACCTCTTTCTAGAGTCTCGTCTTTATTAACTGCTACCTCTGCTACGAAAGCAAATGTACCCAGTCCTTTCCACTCCTCTCGTTGTGGTTTATTGACGCTCTTCTTTGAGCCAAAGCCTATAACCTTAGTGTTTACACCTTGGGCATTAACTTTTAAAGCTGCTATTACGTTTGGACCAGCTTCAATTAAAGTTACAGGAACAACCGTTCCATCTTCTTTGAAGAGCTGAGTCATCTCTATTTTTTTTCCTAATAGGACTTTCATATTTTATGAAATTCGTTAGATAAACTGGTGCAAATCTTATTTTGATATGCAAAAAACCAGAAGTCACAAAACATCACAAAAATTGATGTTTAGCGGCTTCTAGCCCTAAAATCGCTTGAAGATTGTAGGTAAATTGTAATTTGTTAATAAAAACGGCTTCCTTTCATTCTCTCTCGAAGCTTCGAGAAGGTTTTCCCTCCAGCTAAACTGGACGGATCTTTCTTCTCGGTTCGATCCAAGAACCTGTTGTTGGGTTATGACCCTGCGATTTTCGGCATAACCGAGAATCGACGGGTCACAACCCGATAGATACTCTTTTACTACATTTTGATCTCGATGTCTACCCCAGCTGGCAAGTTGAGTGTCATCATAGCGTCAACAGTGCTTTCAGTTGGACTAATAATGTCGATCAAACGCTTATGAACTCGCATTTCAAACTGGTCACGAGACTTTTTATGTACGAAAGTTGACTTGTTTACAGTGAATATTCTCTTCTCTGTTGGAAGAGGTACTGGACCAAGAACTTTTGCACCACTACGTTCAGCAGTCTTAATGATAGTTTCTGTAGCGCTATCAATAATCTTGTGATCGTATGCTCGAATTTTGATTCGAATTCTCTGATTTGTATCTTCGGTTTTTTTGGCTTCTTCTACCATAAAGGACAATTTTTTAAGCAAGAAAGGAAAAGGTCTTAAGCGACCTTTTCCTTAATTGGCTTTCTTATTCAATAATCTTTGTTACAACTCCAGCTCCAACTGTTCGTCCACCTTCTCGGATAGCAAATCTCATTTGCTCTTCCATAGCAACTGGTTGGATTAGTTGGATTTCAAGGTTAACTGTGTCTCCAGGCATAACCATCTCTGTTCCCTCAGGAAGAGCAGTTACATCACCGGTAACGTCAGTTGTTCGAATGTAGAACTGTGGCTTATAACCCTTAAAGAATGGCTTGTGTCGTCCACCTTCCTCTTTTGTAAGAGAGTAAACCTCAGCCATAAACTTTGTGTGTGGCTTTACAGAACCAGGCGCAGCAAGCACCATACCTCGAAGAACGTCCTCCTTCTTAATACCTCGAAGAAGTAGTCCAGCGTTGTCTCCTGCCATACCTTTATCTAGGTTCTTGTTGAACATTTCGATTCCGGTAACAACAGTCTTTTGTGTGTCTCGAATTCCAACGATTTCAACTTCATTGTTCAAGTTGATAATTCCTCGTTCAATTCGTCCAGTAACCACGGTTCCTCGACCTTCAATTGAGAAAACGTCCTCGATTGGAAGTAGGAATGGCTTATCAGTATCTCGTACTGGAGTAACAATATATTCATCTAGAGCTTTTACAAGTTCTTTGATTGAATTTACAGCTGACTCCTCTCCTTCGATAGCCTTAAGAGCTGATCCTCGGATGATAGGTGTTTCGTCACCTGGGTACTCATACTGTTTCAAAAGGTCTCGGATTTCCTCTTCAACAAGGTCAACAAGTTCTGGGTCATCAACCATGTCAATTTTGTTAAGGAAAACCACAATCTGAGGCACTCCAACCTGACGTGCAAGAAGAATGTGCTCACGTGTTTGTGGCATTGGACCGTCTGCTGCTGATACAACCAAGATTGCACCATCCATCTGAGCCGCACCAGTGATCATGTTCTTAACATAATCGGCGTGACCTGGACAGTCAACATGGGCGTAGTGTCGTGTTTCTGACTCGTACTCAACGTGCGATGTTGAGATTGTAATTCCACGCTCTCGTTCTTCAGGAGCGTTGTCAATCTGACTAAATTCCTTTTTCTGTCCTGACGGAGAGAAAAGAGAAGAAAGAGCAGCAGTAAGGGTAGTCTTACCGTGGTCAACGTGACCAATTGTTCCCACGTTAACGTGAGACTTTGAGCGATCAAACTGTTCTGCCATATTAGTATTAATATTAGGGTAATTCCCTTTTTTTTACTTATTAAGTAAGTGGGGAGAGTATAACAAAAAGCTGGAAATATTGCAAGTCTTAGCCGTGGATTACGGTCATAAATAAAAAAATGCTAAGTTTTTTGCTAACGTTAGCATTTTTTATGTGTAAAAAATGTTTTAGTTCTATTCAATTGGTTCTAAATAAAATTGTTCTTCATTATCGAACTCAGCAGGTAGTATTTCTGAAGATTTTTTATTTTTTAACTCCTCAAGTACAACATCCTTCTCTGGTTCGTAAACTTTTTCTTGAATAAGCGGAGCAAATATAGCTTCAGGCAATTCAAGATCCTCATCTTCAAAATGTTCTTCTGCCACCATTTCCCTTTTTGCTTTCATTCTTTGCTCTAATTCGTTGGTATGTTCATTGTCAGTTCTCTTTTCAGTTTGAGGCTGTTCAGTCACGAGACTGTGAGGATTTTCATTAATCTGGATTTCAGGTTCAAATTCATCAAAATTATTATTATTCATATACATCTCATCCTGAAAATCTTCTTCTGAAACCATACAGCAATTTTCCTGGTCATTTCGTCCACAACAACTTTCACCTTTTGAGCAAGTGTTATTTGATTCTCCAGAAATCAAATCGAACATTAATTCATAGTCATCAAGACCCATGATTACCATTGGTTCTTCATCCCCCTCCCCAGCTACAATCAAACGATCACCCGTCCGTTCAGCTAAGCGAATTAATCTTTTTAGATTCTTTTCATTCATACGCTCCTATCTTATCCTATTTTATATTGTGGTCAAGTAAAAAAAGAGCCTGCGAAATTAATCGCAGGCTAAAACTCACGTTTGGTCGTAAACAACTTCCGACACGAAGTCGGCTTGAATCTCAGGATCTGACGGACGCTTACAGAGTGCAAAAAGCACAATCTGGAGTGCAGACCTTGTGTCCTGCGCAAGGTCGTAACCGTCATTTCTGACGACTTCCATGAGTGCCGGCGGAGTCGCATACTGTTCAAGCATTGCGCTTACCATCTCGGGTTCGAGATTCTCGACCCTAACAAGCCGAAAAGCCTCCCGCAACAGCTCAGTTTGGTGGTTGTGTGCTTTTCTGGCGTAGCTAGCTGAGTCTAGACACCTCCAAGAAAAGACCTCCTCAGACCAAGTAAACAGCTGGGAAATGAAGCCCAGAATCTCCTGACGGCGCCGTTCGCCCGTCTCTTGTTCGAGACTTAGCAGACCATTTACGGTCCGCAACCGATGACCCGAGTCTTCGACCTTGAGGCGAATAAAACGTTCAACCTCTGCGGTATGACCGTCAATTTCTGCCAAGGCTCCAATCAGCGCTTTTCCGGAGAAAAACCGTAAGTCTTCCGAGGTTGGCAGTTCCCGACGCTCCAGTTCACTGTCGGACATCACCAGCTTCAGAAACTCAAGGCGTGCAAGTGTGGAATCGCGGATTGCCTCAGTGAGCGCTTCGACCGGTTTTCTAACCTGATCGAGCTCATACTGAAGATTCTGACAATTCTGCCTCTCCGCATCCAGTCGTTTCTGAATATGCTCAGTCTCTTTTTGAGCATTGTTCAGCTCCGATTCAAGCCCGTTTGCCTCTTCCGAGAAAAGGCTAACTTGACTGAAAATAACTTGTAAGAGATGAGTTAGAAACGCGAGACTGAGCAGTCCAAAGAGTGCTGAAGAGCCAAGCAACAGCATGTCGGTCGTCTCAAAAACCCGATGATAGGTACTCATTATGAGGCCAGTCGTCGAGATGACCCACATGAACACCAGAACAGACCCCGTCAAGATTTGATTTCTTGAAATAGTTTCAATTTCCCTGTGTTCCATGATGAACCTCCATAATTAAAAGAACGAAGCAACGAGTTTTTCACAAAATCGTGTTATTGTCAATATAGCCAATAAACAAAGAACATAGCAGATTTGCTATGTTCAATTAATAAACTGATCTATTCGTTTTAGTTCGGTCGAGTATACTAAACGTTGACGCCATTGTGATTTTGAATATTCAAGCCTAGTTCCAACGCTCACCATACCATTTTTTCATACCACTCACGCTGATCATCTTCGATTTCAATTCTACGCTTTAATTTTTCAGGCATACTAAATTGTAACAAGCCATTTTCTTGTAACTTAAA
Organism: Candidatus Uhrbacteria bacterium CG_4_9_14_3_um_filter_41_35; assembly: GCA_002791275.1. Classification (GTDB taxonomy): domain Bacteria; phylum Patescibacteriota; class Patescibacteriia; order UBA9934; family UBA9934; genus UM-FILTER-41-35. Next base: position 56,067 of record PFWT01000007.1, read on the forward strand.
TCTGAAAACTACGTCAATTTTTTTCATTCACTTCACACAAAGTTTTAACTAGTAAAAGTGGATTTTTCACATTATTCAATTATCTGCACTACTACAAAAATAACGATCAGGCGCACCACTATTTCAAGCGCGTAATGACAAGTGAATGAGCCGCTTCACCTTCGCCCAATTCTAACTCATTACCTTGCTCATATTTTTTATTTCTTTCGTCTTCTTCATAAACATCATCCAAAGAATTTATATATGTTCTCTCACCTTTTTGAAATTTGTAGGAGATGATTCCCTGTTCCTTGAACGCAATCAATGCTCGATTTAACCCTTCATTATCAAATCCATCCCCGTACCCACCAAAATACGCATTTTTATTAATTGGGCCGATGATGTACTTTCCGCCGATTTTTAGATACGGAAGGGCACATTCAATATTGCGCGAAAAACCTTCTTGACCTAAGAATTCACCTTCATGCATCCAAACACTTGTTAAGGCAAGAATCCTGTCTTGAGGTTCTATGCTCGGAAAATCAAAAGGGAAAAACCCGTGGAGAGCGATAGACTTATTAGGTTGCCGAAAAAAGTGCGTGCGCGACCACGCGATTTCCAGGTCCCCAAGGTACTGATTGAGTGTTTTTGATGTAAGTGAAATGCCTATTCCTTCCAATCGTTCTTTCTCTTTAACAAGTTGAGGAAAAAGCGTTTCTCCATACGTGGTGAGTTGTTCAAAACGAGACACAAATTCTTCCAGAGTTTTACGTGTCCGAAGCGAAACTGGAAATCCGGGAACGGACACACCAAAATCTCTATCGTTGGAATTTAGCCGGAAGTTCCAAAGAGTATCTGTTTCAGGATTTTCCTGGTCGTAAAAAACGAGCCAATCGAAATAAATATCTTCCATTTCTCTTACACCTTTTGTAACTCTTGCATGTGATGTAGCGTTTGGTAGCTCGGAAAGCCAGTATTTTAATCTACCTATTTTTCTATTTACTTCATTATCGTGCACACGTAAATATTCCACAGGCAAGGCTTCGGTATATTTTGACCACTGCTCAACAAATTCCCCCCAAGCCTCGTGGTTGCCCAAACTGTCAATTTGCTGCTGTTTTGTTTCAAAGAAAACAGTTATATTTTTTTCCAAATTCTGATATGCGTTATTTGTTTTAAAGTACGAGATAACCTCTTCTCTTGAGAGTGTTGGATTATCCTTCGAAATGATTTCAATTTTTCTCTCGTTATACGTTTCCGCGTTCACACCTAGCATGTTATACAATTCTTTCGCATCATTCATTGTCCACGATCCATCTATGAATTTTTTTGCGCGACGACGTAATTCAGATAACTGTCCGTGAGCCTTTGTATCATTAAATGCACCTGTTGCAATTGTGGTCGCAAGCTCATCACAAGCATGAATAACATCTTGAACGAAATCCTTATAAACATTTCCGTCTTTTGGCGTAAATTGCGGCCCAAAAATGACACCTTCAAGTGCACGGATATCTTCAAAATATAGGTTTTCTAACCAATTATTCGTTCCTGTCTCTGATGATCCGGAAATATAGGCGCTCAAAACAGGAGGAAGTAATTCACTCGCGTACTCGTATTCCACAATCGTCGCGCGCTCTCGATCGATCGCCGTAAACGGATCCCCGATCACCGCAATATCCGCATTGGGAGGGAAAACATCTTCCGGAGGAAGTTTAAAAAGTTCCGGGTGCATAAAAGCCGGTCGAGACTTTACAATCTTTGTTCCTTCAGAAACTTCCTTCATCCACTGCTCTACAAAAACGTCCGGAAGTGCAACAGTTTCGATGATCATATTGGAGTACTGATCTCTATAATACCCCATTCGATCTTCACCTAATTCGAATGTAATAAAATCAGTATCCGTATGTCCATTTCGGCCATTTTGAAAGGTAATTTGAATCGCATAAAGCTCCCCATTCATACCGACAACTTCGGAACCGGGAACAGTGTGTGTATTCACACGACCACCGATCTCAAAAACCTGAGAAAGTTCCCGCAAGCGTGTTTCAATCGATCGTGCGGTGTGTAGACCTTCTCTCTTTGTGGCAAGTAATTCCTCTCTCAAGGTTTCCAATTGTTCTTTTTTGAGCTGTTTTGCCTCTTGCAATTCTTTGTCTGTTTCTTCTAAAACGGAATCAAAAATCGTTTAATATCTTGTTTTGGCATCCTTCGTCCCATTCCTTCTTGTAGCATATATAAATCAACAACGTTTATTAACTTATTCTCAAACTTTTAGTGCAACTAAATTACGTGGTTTCAAGAATCTGGCGCAACGAGTTCATTAAATTGTTCATCAGGCTGTAGAATCCGATAGCCACTCGTGGGCGGTCGTTTAGTTGTCTCTGTACTCGTTGCATTTCTCTTGTAGATATTGTATCAAAGTCTGTTCCTTTTAGGAAATACTAACGGATCAATCCGTTCGTGTGTTCGTTTGTGCCATGTTCCCATAGGCTTCCTGGATGAGCGAAGAAAACTTGAATACCTATATCCCACATTCTATACTCAATGCATCACCGAAAACGAAAAAGTATAAAAAGACACGGATTTGCAATATATGTCAAATTTGGGCAAATAAAACCCTATGTGTGAAAAAGCATTAACTTGTTTAAACAGGGATAAAATCGAATTTCGTGTGAAACGTTAGCAAAGCCATCGTAAGATGACCAGGATATTAAACAAATCACAACGCTATTAACCTGAAGCACATTGCCTCGCAGAAATTTTATACTAATTTATGAACAAATTGGAAATAATCCGTATTGAATAGTTGTCTTTATAAATAATCCCCAGAATAAAATCAAAAGTATGATTCCAAGTCCGGTAGATACATTCCATGCGACTTTTGCCTCTTGTCGAATCTGATTTTTCCAAGATTCATCAATTAACCTTGTTACTGATTGATTCATTAATTTGATTCTTTGCTCTATCAAATCTTCTCCATATTCCTTCGCTGAATAACGCGAACTTAAAAAAAGCATGATAATCGGAGCGCTAAGAAATATGCTTTGTCCATAAATTTCTACAAAACACAGACTTACATGTAGCTGAAATATAACTATCGGCAAAAACAAATAGATCAAATAACCTATTAATACATTTTTTGTTTCGAACTTTCTTTTCTTATTCATACTCAATCAAGTATATATAAAAAAATAGCCTATTGGCTATTTTTTTTCGGTAATTAACCGTTTCGTTTTTCAATAATTTCTTTAGCAACATTGCTTGGCACCTCTTTGTATTCTGAGAATGACATTGAGTAGCTAGCTCGTCCCTGAGTAAGTGATCGAAGTCCTGTTGCGTATCCGAACATTTCTGCAAGTGGAACCTGCGCTTTTACTGTTTTTACAGTACCGCGCTCGCCCATTTCCTGAATCTGTGCTCGTTTTCCGTTCAAATCTCCAACAACTGTTCCCATGAAATCTTCCGGAGTTACAACCTCAACATCCATTACCGGTTCCAAAATTACTGGGTTGGCCTTTCTAGCAGCTGCTTTGAAAGCCATTGAACCTGCCATTTTGAAGGCTGATTCGTTTGAGTCAACATCGTGGTATGAACCGTCAAAAACAGTTACCCGAATATTGATAAGCGGATATCCAGCAAGAATTCCACGGTCCATTGCTTCCTGAGCTCCCTTCGAAATCGGAGTGATATATTCTTTTGGAATTGAACCTCCCTTTGTTTTGTCTAGGAACTCATAGTTGACAACTTTTCCATCCTCATCCTCTTCAGTAATTGGTTCAATCTTGAGCCAAGCGTGTCCATATTGTCCACGTCCTCCAGACTGTTTAACGTATTTTCCTTCAGCTTCAGCTTCCATTCTAATTGTTTCTCGGTAGCTAACCTGAGGTCGTCCAACGTTAACGCTTACCCCATATTCTCGCATCATTCGATCAACGATAATTTCTAGGTGAAGCTCTCCCATTCCTGAAACAATAGTTTGCATCGTTTCCTCATCTGTTCGAACTCTGAAAGTTGGGTCTTCTTCTGCAAGCTTTGATAGAGCCATCGACATCTTTTCTTGGTCAGCCTTTGTTTTTGGCTCGAGTGCAAGAGAGATAACCGGCTCTGGGAAGTTGATTGACTCTAGGATAATTGGGTGTGCAGGATCTGAAAGTGTGTGTCCTGTAATTGTTTCTTTTAGTCCTACTGCAGCTGCGATTTCTCCAGCGTGAATCTCTGAAACGTCTTCTCGAGAGTTAGCGTGAAGACGCACGATTCGGGAAATTCTTTCTTTCTTACCTGTTGTTGCGTTCAAAACGTAACTTCCAGCAGACAAAGTTCCTGAATAAACTCTAAAGAAAGTAAGCTTTCCAACGAATGGATCAGCTGCAATTTTGAAAGCAAGCGCTGCAAATGGAGCCTTGTCTGTAGCTTCTCGTGTAATTACAAGGTCTTTATTTGCAGGATCAAATCCTTCAACTGGTGGTACGTCTAGTGGTGATGGCAAGAAGTCGATAACAGCGTCAAGCATCATCTGTACTCCTTTGTTTTTTAGAGCAGATCCACAAAGAATTGGGAAAATATCCAAATTAATTGTTGCTTTTCGAAGAATTTTCTTCAGTACATCAATTTCAATTTCTTCTCCAGACAAAAATTTCTCCATTAACGCTTCATCATTTTCAACAATAGCCTCAACAAGACTTGTTCGGTACTCTTCAGCCTTTTTCTTGTACTCATCTGGAATTTCGATTTCATCAATAACTTTTCCTTCTTCATCTCGGTACATGAAAGCTTTCATTTTTAGAAGGTCGATAATACCTTCAAACCCACCTTCAGTTCCAATTGGAAGCTGAATTGGGTAAGCCTTCTTTGTTAAACGATCTGAAATAGACTGAACGTCTTTGTAAAAATCAGCGCCAGTTCGATCCAACTTGTTAATGTAACAAATTCTTGGAACATTGTATTTATCAGCCTGGTGCCAAACAGTCTCAGACTGAGGTTCTACACCAGCAACACCGTCAAAAACTGTAACTCCACCGTCTAAAACTCGTAGGGAACGTTCAACTTCTACAGTGAAGTCAACGTGTCCCGGAGTATCGATAATGTTAATTCGATGATCTTTCCAAAAACAAGTAGTCGCAGCCGAAGTGATAGTAATACCACGTTCCTGCTCCTGCTCCATCCAGTCCATTTCAGCGTTTCCTTCATGAACTTCACCGATTTTGTGTTTTTTTCCTGTGTAGAAAAGCACGCGCTCAGTAGTTGTTGTTTTACCAGCGTCAATGTGGGCAATAATTCCAATGTTACGAACGCGGTCTAGTGGATATTCACGGGACATATGTGATTTTTGTAATAGGTTAAGAAAAATGAAAAAAAGTTATGGTTTTAGGTTAGTTCTGAGTGAAGCACTCTTTTAACCTTCAGCCCATAACTTTTTCCTAATTTAGCGTCTTGCAAAATGAGCGAAAGCTCGGTTAGCCTCAGCCATTCGTTGAACGTCTTGTTTCTTTTTAATTGTTGCTCCTTCGTTGTTTGCAGCTGAGATAATTTCCTCTGCAAGTTTACCAGCCATTGGTTTACCTTTTTTAGCCCGTGCTGCAACCAGTAACCATCTGTAAGCAAGTGCATGACGTCTGTCTCCTCGAACTGGCACTGGAATCTGGTAGTTAGCTCCTCCAACGCGTTTTGATTTAACCTCAATTGCTGGAGTAATGTTCTTTAGTGCAGTTTCGAAAACTTGCATTGCTGGTTTTTCTGTTTCTTTTTCGATTAAAGCAAGTGCATCGTAAACAACACGTTCTGCGATTGTTTTCTTACCATCCATCATTACGTAGTTGATAAGCTTTGTAATTAAAACATTCCCGTATTTTGCATCGGGAGGCAATATTCTTTTTTTGGCTTGTTTTCCACGCATATTTCTTATAGTTAAGTCTCCGCTAACTTCCTACCGTGGAAGGTAGTACTCGGAGTTTAATAATTCTTGAAATAGGAAAAGGTTTTGGCTTTACCGCTACCTTTAGCCCATTTCGGTTATTTCTTTGGTTTCTTGACTCCGTATTTTGAACGAGATTGATTTCGTCCATCCACACCAGCAGAGTCATAACGACCACGAACGATGTGGTAACGAACTCCAGGAAGATCTTTAACACGACCGCCTCTAATCATAACGATTGAGTGCTCCTGCAAGTTGTGACCCTCGCCTGGGATATATCCGTTAACTTCAGTGCCGTTTGAAAGTCGCACACGTGCTACTTTTCGAAGCGCTGAGTTCGGTTTCTTAGGTGTCATGGTAAAAACCCTAACACATACTCCCCGTTTGAACGGTGAGCCTTTTCTTAGTGAAGTCTGCTTCCGGTGAAGCGTATCAAGGGTGTACTGCATCGCAGGAGACTTTGATTTTGTACTCTTGCTCTGACGTCCCTTTCTAATCAATTGATTTATGGTAGGCATAAGTGGCAGTAATGTATCACGAAGTAAAAAAATCGTCAACAGATCATGAGTGAACTTAGCATAATTCATTTTTTCTCTACTCCAAGCCAAGTTCTGTTCTTAAATTATTAGCCTCCTCCACATCTACTTCTATTAGCATTTCAAGGGCTTTATTTACAGCAAAAGACTCCCTTGCCTCATTAAAAATTGCTGTGCCCGCTCTTAAAACCTGGGTATTCGTTTGAAACGACGACATTGTTTTTACAGTATAGTCTAAAATTTCAGTATCGTGATCTCCTTTTTTGTATCTCTCAGCTAAAATTGGTAGTAAACGAGCGTCCCCGTTTACGAGCAAGCCCATTTCTTCAATTTTATGAAGCTTTTTAAAAGCTATCTCAAACTCAGACATTGATGCGTAAGCTAAAACATACTGAAATTCGAGCGCAACTCTTTGTTCGTAAAATGTTCTGGAAAAAGCAGGTAGTCTATCCATTGCTGTTTGATAATAAGTTAGTGCTTGTTCTGGGTTCGAGCGCGCTAACTCAATATCACCAAGCGTAACGTACGATTCTGGTCGATTCGGAGCTAGAAGTTTTGCATAATTAGAAAATTGTTCAGATTTTAATAGATAACCATGATCGTAATAACTAAGTAGTTCAAAAGCTGATCCAGCGCTATAGTTGATTCTATAATTATTTGGGTGCTCGGTGGCAGATTCTTCCAGTTCAGTTGTAACTATTTTTAATATTTGTTCAGACTCAGGCGAGTGTCGTTGCTCCTTCTTCTCTGAAGCTCGAAGTTCAATAAAAATGTTACTCATTACATCAGCAGTTACAAACGATCTGTGTTTTACAGCTTGTTCAACAAAATTTAAGGCTCCGCCGGATTGTTTTCGGATCAGAATTATCGCCTCACTTCCAGCAATTACAGTCTGATACGGATAAATACAGAGATACAGTTGAATAGGGATAAGTAAAATACCCGCAGAGATAAAGTGGACCAAGCGTAATTTAAGTTGAGGAAATTCAAAGTTCACAGCTGAGGTTATGTTTTTTAACTCTACGTCTTTAGTTAAAAATGCCGAGTATGCAAATAATACATACAGTGTGATACTTGAAGAAAATAGATCGAACAAGAAAAATAATTGAACAAGTGAAGCTATGAACAAAATAATTAAAAGCCGAGTTGCTAATCTATCGTGTTTTGTAGTTTGTTTTTCTGAATGATAAAATAGCGTGCTAATAATTGAAGACCACATCAGTACCCAGAACACAAAACCCACCAGCCCCAAATCGACTAATATTTCTAGCATTCCATTATGAACACGATCAAACCAAGGTTCGTTTAGATAAACACCACCGATATTTGTGGTAAAATGCTTATCGAAAACTGGAGAAAATGTGTTATGTCCAAAACCAAAAATTGGTTTCTCCAGAAACGCCTCTCCCGCTACTTTCCAAGAAAAAAACCTATCTTGATTTTTATCACTATAATAAATCCGCTTAATTATATAAGAAGCGTTTGGTTCAAGCTGGGATCTAATATTTGGCACTCGCATCACAATAAATGACGAGATGCTTAAAACAACAATTAAAATTAAAGCACCGACCAAAATTTGTTTCCGAGGCTTTTTTTCTTCGAACACTAAAAATATAGTTTCTAGAATTCCTGCTGTTAGCGAGGCTAAAAAACTTGCTCGACTAACTGTTAGGAATAGTGCAAATAGCGTTATCAGGGAACTGATACTTAAAATCAATCGATTCTGCCAGATTTTTTCTTTAATTAAAAAATATATTGAAAGAAAAAAATGTGGCAGTAAATACTGAGCAAAAAATAACGGATTATCAAAAACCGAACCGAAGCGATGATCATTATTTAATATCATTTGCGCACCTGACCAGTCAGAAATTGATTTTAACGAAAACATTACGGAAATTAAAAGCGATGTTTTCAACAAAATCAACCAATCCTTCTTTTTAAAAACCGAAACTAGACTTGAAAATAACAACCAAAAAAATATATAACTAAGCACCCCCATCATTCTTTCCTTCGTCCCCCAAAATGATGTTAGAGGATCTATACTTATAAATAAATTTACTACAAGGATGAGGGTAAAACCTGTAAGAGTTAGTGCTACCGGATGACCAATTTTTAGTCGGTATTCATTATTTGCAAGCGCTAGAAGCACCCAAGCTAAACTCATAACGCTAACTACGCCGTAAAAATAGCTCGCCCTAACAACCGTTAAATCACTAACAAGTTTTACTGAAACCAACATCGGCGTGAGCAAAACTAAGAATGCACACGCCAAAATGATATTTTTAAGCCACTTTTCTTTAAAGTCCACAATTAATTTTGATCGATATAAGAATCCCCTGCACTCAAGCCAAACTCAGTACTCATAAAATCTGCATACTGAGGATCTGTGGTTTTAACAATGTTTACAATTGACTGAACCGCTGTGTCGTCACCAGCTGCGTGATAGAGTACCGCTCTTGCGTGTAGTACTTTTGAGTGATCACGATAAACAGTCCAAATTCTGTCGACAATACTTATTGCAAGAGGCAAATCCATTTTTTTGTCATAATTATTGGCAATATCGGAAGCAATTCTTGGGTCACCGTAAATTGGATAACCACTCTTAGCAGCATCCATTAACACCGAGAAAGCAAGTTCATGATCGTGTTTTTCAAAAAAAGCAGACGCTGCCCGTACCCGAATCTCCCCTGAAAGAGCTGGCATTTTTCCCGCACGTTTTCCCGCATCAAGCAGATAACTCAGAGCTTCGTCTGGTTGATATTTAACTAGGGCGATTTCAGCCAACTCCTGATACGCTTCTGTTCGATATGGACCAAACTGGATTGCAGTTTTCGCCAGTTCCTTCGCGTGATCAAGTCTGCTCGCGTCTGAAAAACTGAGCCAGCGGTTTACTTCAGCAGCAAAAATATATGAGCGGTAATCGTTCGGGTTGTTTTGTATTTGAATTTCAAATTGATCCGCAAGTATGGTTAAATACCTCTCCATTGCTGGGGATTCATCGCCAATTTTTGCCCGGTTTGAAATTGCGTCGTGGGCAAAGAAAGTTAGTTCGTCATTTATATGCGTTTTATACTTAAGCGATTTTTCGTACAGTGAAACTGCCGTATCTAAATCACCTGATGACACAGCCAAAACACCTTTTGCGTTTAGTGAGCTCTGATAAAAAGGTAAGAATGTATACATGTACATTACATACGCCATTGGTAGAATGACTAGTAGTGACAACAGACCAGCATATTTATGGCTTAAAATTTTCATCTCACGACCTGAAGCTTTAAAAGCTATTTTATCGTTATACAAAAATGCCAAAAAGCCAAAGAGCGACATTAGTCCAGGTAGAGTATTTGGCGTGTGAAATAAGAACATTAAGTTCGTTATTTGACTCATAAAAAACGCAAACAAAACAATAAATATAATTTTTTTTGATTGATCCGTTTCAGTTAAACTCATTTTCAAAGATAACCACAGTGTTGTTCCCCACAGATAAACGTAGCCAGAAAATCCGACAACACCCGTTAGAACCAGCATTTCGATAAATTGGTTGTGGACTTTGTCGTACCAAGTGTCCATTAAACTACCGTGAAAATTTGCTCGATCAATGTACAGGTTCCCTGGGATAACGAAGTTTTCAAGTCCCCAACCAAAAATTGGACGATCCATAAAACCCTGGAGCCCAATGTCCCAAACCTCAAATCTATCATTACCTAAATCAGAATAGACCATTCGTGAAATCACAAACGGCAGCTGATCCTTTACCGCGTCTTTAACTGGTGCCGATCTAAGTAAAGCGAATGAGCCAATTATTACTGAAAAAATGGCAAGGGTTGCAAAGATAACACCAAAACGCGCTTTTCCTGTTAGGAAAGTTGCGGCGAGTAAGAGAAATCCAACAAATAGTGCCACTGCAAGTCCGAGTAATGGTCCGCGACTGGCTGAAAGAAGTAGCGCTATAATATTTACAGCAATTGAAAATCCGTAAAATGCCTGCATTTTTCTCTCATCTTCCTTAAGCAAAAGAATTAAAGCAACGAATACCCCTACCAAAGCAAATACCCCAAGAAAAATTGGGTTACCCATTACTGAACTAATTCTTTTTTCAGCCAAACCATTCATCTGCATAAAACCAAAGAAGGACGCAACCAGAGCGGCGATATTGCTGGTAAAAAAGAAGGTCTTCCACTCTTTCCAGGTTTTGAAAACTGAAACCAGGATAAGAAAAAAGCTGAAATAGTGTAGATACTGAAATACCCCTGTCATTCTTGAACTTGAAGAAAAAAAGGAATTTGAAATATTTATACTAAATGGGAGCGTTATTAAAAGTGTGCAGAGAAATAAAATGACCGCATGAACCATTGGATTTCGTAAATTCGGTCGATAGTCAGGAAAACGAGCTACTAAAATAATAAACGCCGCGACCATGATCTCAACAAATATCTGGATTAGCGAGGATTTTGAATAAAGGAATGGAAAATATGAATGTTGAGTAACAACAAGCGGTGACAAAATAGTTAACAACGCCGAGCCGGTTATTATTGCTAGTAATGTTTCTTTAAGCGAGAAGTCCAACATTTTCATATTTCAAATTAAAAACAATACGCACCAACTAGTGAATTACAGATAAATAATGATGGCCCTGTTATAAAACCAAATACATTAAAATTGGAAACAATGGAAACCAGAACCAGCATCATTAATATTTGTGAGCCGTATTGCATAATGATATTGCGGGCAGGTGCTAACGATGATCGATCCGGAATTGCCTCTATAAGTTTTGAACCGTCAAGTGGCGGGATTGGGATTAGGTTGAAGAATAGTAGCGAAAGATTGACCATCGTTAACAGCTTCAAGAAGATAATCAGTAAATTAAAATCCGGTAAGCTGGCTACATCAATAAAAAATCTTGCGCCTAGTCCAGTAATTATTGCTAGTAGAAGATTTGAAATTGGCCCAGCGAGCGCTATGTGCACTGCGTCAACTTTTGGATTTTTTAAGTTGTAAGGATTAAACATCACCGGTTTTGCCCAACCAAAACCTAGAAAAAGTAACATCAAAAAACCAAACGGATCGATGTGCGCTAACGGATTTAGTGTTAGTCGGCCCATATTTTCGGCAGTGTGGTCGCCTTTTTTGTAACTAATATATGCGTGAGCAAATTCATGAACTGTAAGCGCGATTAAAATAACAAGAAGCCAAATAATGGCGAGTTCAGGTGCGTGTAAAAATAAATCAAATATCATAGGTATTACTTATGGATGTGGGCATTTTAACTTATAAATAAAAATACCGCCAATTACTTGATGGTATTTTAAGCTAAAACTAATATTGGAACATTAATTATTATTGAGCAATTGCGGTTACTATAGCTGCTACAGAACATGTCCCGCTCACACCAGAATTCGGAATCTGAATCCCAAAATAAGCACTATCAGTTGGGGCAGAGTTTTCATTCGTTCTATGTTGCATCCAACCAAGGCCAGTTGAAGTTTCAAAATTTAGATCTTGATTTGTCGTTGAAAAAGACGTTGTTAGTAGCTCGTAAATATTGTCATTTGTGCCAAATCTTTGATTCGAAACCGGAATATTTGCTGAGCCAGGACCATCACAGGTCATTACAGCTGAGCTTGCTTGGATAGTCATATCAGCATCACTATTTCCATAAAGAGTACCTAGCACAGAAATACCAGCCTGAGTTGCACCAAGTGACATCTGACCATAACTAATTGTTGACGAACCAAAGTTCATGGATAGAACTATATTTTTTGTAAATGATGATGTAGCTGTTCCGGTTAAGGCAGTTGAGTCGTAAGCAATACCACTTAATTCCCAGTACGAAGGCGGGTAATCATTTGAGTCCATCCAGTATTCAAGGAGTGCACTACACTTATACCAAGCTGAAGTAGCGCCTTCTGTAAAATCTAGAGTGCAGGCAGAAATTCCACCCGTAGTTTGACCATCATAATTTGAATAACAGTAATTACCGTCCTTTTCAGCAGCTGTATCACAATCAACAAGCGTTTTAGTATTTGGAATAACAGTATGATGAAACATCGCAACCCTCGCTTCTGCGATATCACCGTTACCGTTTAAATCCGAAATTTTCATGAACACATCAACCGGTGTTTGTGTGTTGGCGGAGCCGGTTACACCATTCAAACCTGTATACGGATTACAGGAAGTCGCCCCTCCACTTGGACAGAGCTTTATCACGTCTATTGTTGGCGAAACCTGAGTGATCTGAACTGATGTTGTCTCCGTTTGTGAACGCGTTAGAACCAATGCAATAATAACAAACAAACCGATAAGCATTAATAAGCCTCCTGATATCCAATTAACTAAGTTATTGTCTTTTGTCATATATATTTAATATTATTGAGCTACAGTTAAAATCGTTGCCGTTACTGAACAGGTTCCGCTTACGCCAGTACTTGGAATTTGAATACCGAAATAAACTGAGTCGGCTGGGTTGGTCGTTTCACTGGTTCGTGCAATTAATTTATTATCATTTGGATTATTTTCGAAATCCAAATCTTGAGCAGACGTCGAAAGTGCGCTCGCTAAAAGTTCGTAAGTATTATTATCTGTACCGAATCTTTGATTTAAAACTGGAATGTTTGCCGAACCCGGACCATTACAGCTCATTACGGCTGAGTTTGACTGAATTGTCATATCGGCATCGCTATTTCCGTAAAGAGTTCCGAGCACAGCAACACCCGCCTGCGTTGCGCCGAGCGACATTTGACCATAACTAATTGTTGATGAGCCGAAGTTCATTGACAGGACCGAGGTGTTTTCAAAAGTCGAACCTGTAATCAGAGAAGTTGATGTGGCAGTATCATAAATAACAGCGTCGATATTCCATGTTTGACTTGAGTACTTTGAAAGTGGATCGGTTGCATCCATCCACGACTGTAAAGTTACACGACAACGCCACCAAGCTGAAGTAATACCTTCGGCTGAGTCAAAAACACAAGCATCTACCCCGCCCAATGTTTGATTATAAACATTGTTATAGCAATAATTTCCATCAACATTATTTGAACCCGCACAAGCGGCTGGACCGCCTATGCCAGACCGATACAGTGTTGTTTCAACTTTCGAAATATCACCATAGCCGTTTGGATCCGTAACTTTTACAAGCACATCCATTGCCTTGGGTGCGTTAGCATTCCCAAGATAATCCGATATCTGCGGACACGATGTAGCAAGGCCAGTGTCACACAATTTAACAGAGGCCAAAGTAGGAGCCTGCTGACTAACCGAAACGGAAGTAGTCTCAGTTTGCGATTTTACCACCGCCAGCGCAATGATAATCAGTACTGCAATCACGATTAGCAGTGCACCAACAAACCAACTTAGAAATTCACTATTTTTTTTCATATAATAATTATTGAGCTACGGATAAAATTGTGGCAGTTACTGAGCAGTTTCCGCCAACACCTTCACTGGGTATTTTAATACCAAAGTAAACGTAATCAGACGGATTTGTGGTTTCGCTAGTTCTTGCGATTAACTTGTTGTCGTTTGCATCACTTTCAAAATCTAGATCCTGTGGTGCTGTAGAAAGCGCGCTAGCCAAAAGTTCGTATGCAACATCGTTAGTGCCAAAACGTTGATTTTCAACCGGAATAAAACCTGAGCCTTGGCCATCACAAGTCATCAGTGAGGCATTCGCCTGAATTGTCATATCGGCATCTGTGTTACCATATAAAGTTCCAAGCACCGCCACCCCTGCGCTTGTGGCGTTTAGCGGAAGCTGACCGTAATTAATGGTCGATGAACCAAAGTTTATGGAGAGTACAGAAGCATTTTCAAAAGTTGCCATTTTCCAAATACTATTCAGGGCCGAATCCTGAGCCCAAGCCTGGATTTGCCAATTTTCCGTTGGGTATTTTGACTGATCATCCGTGGCGTCCATCCATGGTTCGAACGTTACAGTACATTTCCACCAGGCTGCAGATGCAGTGTCGCTCGAATCAAATACGCACTGAGAGATACCTGCATTGTTGCCAAAATTGATATTATTATAGCAATAATTACCGTCCTTATTACCGTTCACTGAAGCATTCATACATTGCGCCAGTGGAATTGCGCTTCTATGAACTGAAATGCGAAGACTTGCAATGTCATTATAACTATTTCCGTCTGTAATTTTTGCCCAAACATCAGCCTGCGTTTGTGTATTTGGACTGCCCACAAAAGTTGAGAGTGCCGTGCAGTTAGTACCAGCCACATCGTTAGCTGGACACAATTTTACAAGATTAAGTATAGGTCTTGACTGGGCCACAACTACCGTCGATGTATCTGCTTGCGATTGTAGTAAAGCAAACGAAAGAATGACAAGTAGTCCTATCAGAACTAATGTCCCCGCGACAACCCAAGAGGTATCTTTCGTTTTTAAAAGCATACAATTACTGCGCGACCGAAAGAATGGTTGCTGTTACCGAGCAAGTTCCACTAACACCCGAATTTGGAATTTGGATACCAAAGAAGACAGAATCAGTTGGGTTAGCAGTTTCACTAGTTCGAGCCAATAATTTATTACCGTTCGCCGAGGTTTCAAAATCTAGATCTTGCGCAAAAGTAGTGAGTGAACTTGCAAGGAGCTCATAAACAACGTCATCTGTGCTGAATTTTTGATTACCAACTGAAATACTAGACGAGCCAGGACCATCACAAGCCATGGAGTTTACGTTAGCCTGAATTGTCATATCAGCGTCGCTGTTTCCATACAGCGTGCCAAGGACTGCCACCCCAGCCTTGGTTGCTCCGAGCGACATCTGACCATAACTAATTGTTGTTGAACCAAAATTCATTGAAAGGACTGAGGTATTTTCGAAAGTAGCAAGTTTCCAATTATTATTTGAAACCGAGTCTTGGGCCCATGACTGAATCATCCAGTTTTCTGCCGAATATTTTGAAAGGGCGTCTGTTGCATCCATCCATGGTTCAAAGGTGATCGTACATTTCCACCAGGCAGTCGTAGCACTCACACTTGAAACAACAGTGCAGGCAGTGATACCAGCGTCGTTACCGAAGCTCATATTGTTATAACAAAAATTGCCGTCTTTGTGACCGTTCACCGATGCGTTCATACAACTGGCCAACGGAATTCCACTTCTGTGAACCGATGTAGTGAGTCTGGTCACATCTCCGTAACCATTGAGATCAGTAACGTTAAGCCAAATGTCTGCCTGCGTTTGCGCGTTCGGACTACCTAAAAAATTAGCGATGCCTAAACAATCAACTCCAGCAGGATCGTTAAACGCACAGAGCTTCACAGAATTAATTGCTGGTGCGACCTGACTAACCTGAACCGAGGCGATTTCTGCTTGTGATTTTGTTAGAACTATTGCACTAATGATAAATAAACCAATAAGAAGTAGCGCACCCCCTAGCACCCAATTCATTAGACTATTTTCTTGCGTCATAATACTTTTTTTAACTCAAATATTTAATCTAATTATAGCAAACTATTTTATTAATTTCTTTTCTTATTAACAGATAAATAAATTTTCGAGTCAAACTTAAAGCCACCCATTAATGGATGGCTTTAAACTTTTTTTCCTCCGTTATACTATCTAATGTCTACTTTTGTTGAAAGAGTTTCAGTTGGAATAAATACTGACATTTCAACTTCGGATGATCCGGCTTCTTCTGTTCTAACAGGTGCAGGAGACGGTGCAACGATTACACTGTTCTGACCTGATGCAAGAGAGATCACCAACCAAGCAGTCAATAAAGTAACAACAACGGCAAGGATTGACAGAATATTGTTATTCATAAATCTCGCGTTAAATGTTATTTAGTGATTAATTGCTGCCAAAGTTGCTGCTACAGTACATGTTCCACTAACTCCAGATGCAGGAATACCGATTCCAAAAAATACAGTATCTGATGGAGCAACAGTTTCACTTGTTCGAGCCAACAGCTCATTATCATTAACATTAACCTCAAAGTCAAGATCCTGTGGTGAGTTTGAAAGTGCACTTGCAAGTGCTTCGTAAGCACTATCGCTTGTTCCAAATCTCTGATTAGCAACTGGGATATTTGC
Organism: Candidatus Uhrbacteria bacterium CG_4_9_14_3_um_filter_41_35; assembly: GCA_002791275.1. GTDB lineage: Bacteria > Patescibacteriota > Patescibacteriia > UBA9934 > UBA9934 > UM-FILTER-41-35. The sequence continues at coordinate 72,544 of PFWT01000007.1, forward strand.
GCTACCTACTCCGTCACAAGTCATAACTGCTGAGTTAGCTGCGATTGTCATATCTACGTCTGAGTTTCCCTGAGCTGTTCCCAAAACTGAGACACCAGCTTTAGTTGCACCAAGAGACATTGGACCATAGCTAATTGTTGATGATCCGAAGTTCATCGAAAGAACTGTGTTATTTCTGAATGTTGAAGGATTTACTGAGATACCAGTGTTGCTTTGCGAGTCAACAACTATCGCATCCATAGCCCAGTTTTCTGCTGCAAAGTTTGATGAAGGGTCGGTTGCATCCATCCAGTACTGAAGTGTTACATCACACTTCCACCAAGCTGATGTTGTACTTACAATATCATTTTGAGCACATGAAAGAATTCCTCCTGAAGTTTGTCCATCGTAGTTTGAGTAACAGCTGTTTCCGTCATACTCAGATCCAGCACCAATCGAACCGGTGTTACAAGCCGCTAGTCCAACTGAGCTTCGATAAAGTGATCCACCAACTGAAGCGATATCACCGTAACCGTTAGCATCCGAAACCTGAACAAACAAATCCATCTCTGTTGATGTAGTGTTTGCACCGGTAAACTCTGACACACCAACACATGAGCCTACTGCTACTGCTTCGTTGATACAAAGTTTTACTGCATCAACTGTTGGTGTAGCCTGAGTAATCTGAACGGTTGTTGTTTCTGTTTGAGATCTAGTTAGCACCAAAGCGATGATAACAAAGAGCCCGATGAGGAGCAATGCGCCTCCAAGCACCCAGTGGGTGGCATTGTTTTCTTGAGCCATAAAAATATTTTCTATTTTTAATTAATTTTTATAAAAATATTATACCACCTTTCAGAATTTTATTTATAACTTTAAAGTGATATTGTCCACAGGTCATCCGGCTTACTATCGTTAATGCTTTCTTCAGTAACAGAATCTGGAATTTTTTTTGCGTCTGTACTAATTTTTACATCAGTAGTTTCTAAAATATTTTTTACCGGATTAGTTTTAGTTATAGGTGTTTGAACTGGTGTTTGAACTGGTGTTTGAACTGGTGTTTGAACTGGTGTTTGAACTGGTGTTTGAACTGGTGTTTGAACTGGTGTTTGAACTGGTTTTGAACTGGTGTTTGAACTGGTGTTGTTACTTGTGGTATCTGAGGTTGTAGAGGAGATGGAGATGCTGGTATTTGTGTAGTTCCAAAAGAGGCAGAACCTAAAGGATTAGCTTCAACCGTCACACCTTCGGACTGAGCACTCGTGCGGTCTTTGTCGCTAATTGTTCCATCTTGGTTTGAGTCAATTGTTACCGTTGCCGTAATCCAAGTGCCCACAGTTAAAGTGTTTGATGCTGGCACAAACTGCCAGGCTACACCCTCCAGTTTTGTGGTTCCGATGATCACTTTGTTGGCGTAAATATTTATCACCGATCCAACCTTCCCTGAACAAGTACCTGTAATAACTGGGCTGTTACTAAATATCGGTGAGTTAACCACCGGTGGTTCCACTTGTTTTCTTTTCCTAAAGAAGAACCAGAGAATACCAAAAGCGAGCAACACTATTAGTGAAATTAGTAGTGTCCAAATATACCCCCATTTATCGGCAGGCAGTACCTCGGCAACCGCAAGCGATTTAGCTGTAACGTTAACATTCAAATTTTGTGTATTTGAAACTTTATTTCCAAACTCTACATAACCCACCATTTTGTAATCACCTTCATTTGAAAATTCAGTGAAAGAACGAAAAGTTGTGATCTCGTCTCTACCAACAGAAAAAGATTTTCCTACCAAGGTATCTAGAAGTTGATCGTCGGCTGAATAAATTTCGATTATCATTCGGCTAAGAACCGGGATGGTTCCAGTATTTCTAAAAGTTCCAAGCATCACCACCTGTTCGTTTGGTGCGTAACTGTCCTTTGAAGCCGAGAACGAAGAAAGCTCACCACTTTGTTTTAAAGTTCCGGGTGAAAAAACTTGTAGATCTTCTGTGGTTGCAAAAACCACTTCTCCGCCAACCAAGAATTTAATCTCACCTTTATACTGACCAGCTGGTAGTTTTGATTCAAAGTCTACTAACTCTGACCTGGTCTCCCCCGGTCGCCAAGGTCCGATTTTTTTACCATCAAACGTTTCGGTTGTAATTAAATTTCCGCTACCTGCGTCAAAAAAACTAACCGTTATTTCGTCCGGTCGCCACTCCGTATTTCCATTATTCACCACCTGAAAACCTAAAATAATAGACAGAAGCTCTTCAGTCTGTGGGAAGTTTACATTTGTAATATCAAAGTCAATTACCTGCTTATCTGAAACTGAAAAGTCGAGCATTAGCTGCACACCACGTCGCAAAATCGTTCCAGCTCCTTTATCCACCCCACCCTCACCAGTTTGTGGTAAAAATAACACTTTTGCATTATAACTTCCGATCGCTGCCTCTTTTGGTAAAATTGAAAACTGGTACGGAACAATTGTTACACCTTGTGGAAAAGTAATCATGTCTGGTCCCTCAAGAAATCGGGCATCTTGACCTTGAAATTCAACCGCAAAAGTTTCCGCAGTTGGTCCTTCGTTACGCAAAATATTTACAGTTACCACCTGACCATATTCCCGAGTAATATCGTTTACAACAACAGACGGTGGTGAAATTCCCAGAGTTGCGAAAGCGAAATTTGGCGCCAGGAATAAAAAAGCTCCCAAAAGCATTGTGCATAACCTGAAAAAATTTCTAAATTTTAATTTTTCCCCCAACATAATCTTATAAATTTTTATCAGTATTAATTTTATCTGATTTTGTGTCGTTTTCGTTTTTGCAAATTTCACAATTTTGTTTGCGACTTTTCTGTTCAGAAACAAACGCAAAAACCAAAGTTGCTACAAAAAACCCTACAAAAAAACCTTGTATCAAAGTTGAACTTATCATAACACCAATCTCTATTCTCATTAACTTTTGGACAGCTTGCAGTCCTAAAATAATGTTTTCCATGATATTATTATACCATGCCTCTAGTTGCTATAAAATATATCGCCAACTCATTCGCTTTGTTACTGTTCATAACTATACTCGGCGGATTTTTACATTTCTTCATTATTGAGTTTACAGAGATCAACGGTGTTTCAATGGAACCCACCTATATTGATACGCAAAAAGTAATTATCAATAAGATAACCCCGCTCCTCACACCACTCAAACGCGGAGAAACTGTAAGTTTGTTTGATGAATATCGCGAGCTCCTGCTCATTAAACGTGTTGTTGGCCTGCCCGGTGAACAAATTGTGATTCGTGATGGCGCTGTATATGTTCGAGATCAGTTTGGGAATGAAAATATTTTAACCGAACCGTATATTCAAAATTCTGTGCTCACAAAACCAAAAATTGGGAACGAAGAGCTCTACCCAATTCTTGGTCCGCACGAATATTTTGTTCTAGGTGATAACCGTGGCCGAAGTACAGACTCCCGCATTTATGGCTCAGTTGATCGATCGCAAATTGTTGGTGTTGTCTTCCCTATTCCTTTCGCTTCTTCATCGCGAGCACAAAACTAACTACGTATAAAAATATTAGTACCGACGAACCAATCAAAATATAGTCAATTGTTTTATCCCTCTTCAAAACTGAAAGAGGGAATTTATTTTCAGAAATTTTTTCACCATCGTGCAAAACTTCTACTGTTAGTGTGTAATCACCGGCTTTTAGCCGAAAATCTTCAGAAATTTTAGTGACGCTCGGTGGAAGAGAAACTAGCGTCCCTTCATTCACTGCCAAAACGTCACCCGCACCATTAGTTAACTCAGACTTGTAACTTATTCCGGTCAAATAATCAGAAGCTGGGTTCATTAAATTGTAAGAAATATTCACTGCGGAAGCAATAACACCACTGTCGATTCTCTTTGCAAAATCCTGAGCGTGCGGAGCGTTTTGCATTACAAAATTATGATAGTCAGCGGTATTTAAAACAGAGAGGTGTAAATTTCCGCTCACTCCTAGAAAAAACATTACTCCCGGCTGTGTCATTACTGATTTTGAAGATTGAACAAACTGAATTTGTTTATCGTAAGTACCAGGCGCGAGATCTTGCGCGTCTACCTCAAATGTAAACGGAACCATTGTTTCACCGGTCTCAAAACTAACGTTTTTGCCATTTACAAAATTTACATATGGCGAATCCTCTGTTTGAACTTCAAGCAGCTCTGGTTTTTGTGATTGGTCACGTAAAACATTGTACTTTACAATATTTTTTTCACCTTCTTTTACCGTTGAGTACACAGACGGTGGTGAAATTCCGTACGAAATCGCCTGCACTGGTTGTACATTTAAAATCAGTACTGAAAAAATAAATAGCAGTAAAGTTCCTCGCTTAATCATAGTTTTAGATTACCTCTATATTAGCTCCAATTGCTCTAAGTTTACCATACAAATCCTCGTAGCCTCGCTCCAAATGATCAACGCCATCAATAACCGAGGTGCCCTTAGCCGCAAGCGCTGCTGCAACGTAAGCAAGACCAGCACGGATATCAGGAACTGTCATATTTTGCGCAGTGAGTTTCGAAGGCCCGTTAATCACGGCCGACTGCTGATAGTGCATATGTCTAAACCGTCCCTGCACCTGATCTGGTAGGTATTCAATGTGGATGTCCGCCCCCATCTTATTTAGAGTTTCTGTGTATTTAAACCGATCTTCCAGCACAGTTTCGTGAACGATTGATTGACCCTCAGCCTGGGTGAGTGCCACCACAAACGGTTGTTGCCAGTCAGTTGAGAACCCTGGCGCTGTGTCGGTTGTAATTGTTACTGGTTTATATTTCTCTGCACCTTTGAACAAAATACCGTCATCGCGAACCTCATAAACACCACCAATTTGGCGAACAGCGTTTAAGAACGTGATCATGTGGTCTTGCCGAGCGCCCTCGCAAAAAATCTCTCCGCGAGTAGCAAGCGCAATCGACGCATAAGACGCTACTTCTAACCGGTCCGGCAAAATTTCGTGTTCGCAACCGTGCAATTTTTCAACACCAATAATTGTAATGTTGCGTCCAGCACCAAGCTCAATGATCGCCCCCATTTTCTGAAGCATCATAATCATGTCAATAATCTCCGGCTCGATTGCTGCGTTTTTAATCTCCGTCTTACCCTGCGCTAAAACGCCGGCATAAATAATTGTTTCAGTTGCTCCAACTGACGGATAACCAAGTTCAACCGACGCCCCCTTGAGGCGACCATTCACCTTGAAGTGCCAGCCAGCTTCATCTTCTGTGAACTCCGCCCCCATTCTCTGCAGAGCGTCCACATGAAAGTTAACTGGTCGCGGACCAATTTTGTCGCCACCCACTCGCGTAACGTGTGCCTCGCCTGCTCTGTGGAGTAACGGCGCTGCCAGCAAAATTGATAGTCGATTTTTTCGTGACTGTTCCAAAGTTGAAGTTGAAGTAATCTCTTTGGTTTGTGTAGTAAAAGTGTGATCGTGCAGTTCAGTTTTTGCGCCAATCATTTCAAGGAGCTCGCGCGCAATTTCGTATTCTTGATTCAAGGGAACATTGCGAAGCATAACCTCCTTGTCTGTGAGTAAGGTCGCGATCAACTGTTTTGAAACAGCATTTTTTGCTCCCGCAATTTTAACTCGACCCTTAAGTGGCGCACCTCCTGTAATTCGTAGTTCTCGCATAAAACAGGTTAATATTCTAATCCTTCTTATTATAGTGATATTCACAGCTTATCATATTTCAGAACAAAAAAAAGACCCTGGGTGCGTACCCAGGGTCACCAATTACTGCGTTTTCCAGTAGAGCATCATCGCATGACGCTCCTTCGAGTCCCACGACAGCCTTGGCCACCAAAGTGGACAAAGGTAGTCAAAGAGTTGCGCAGCTTGGTAGGTGCTATGTCGATCACCACCAGTTGAGGTTTGAGTTGAGAGGTATTCGCGAGCGGTGGTCACGATTTGCTCAACTCGACTGGCAATTATTCGATTGTCGTACTCAATCTGCCTGGTAAACCGCCCGATTGTCTTAGTGTCCCAATAGTCCCTGTGACTATTCTTGTTAACGCCACCGGGATCAGGGATTTTTTCGAGCGGTCCGGTCCAAATACGCTTATGCGTGTACTCACTGAAAAACTCGGCATCGGACTTTGTGGCTGCTCGTCTAGTTCCGGTGCGTCCAACAACCGAAACAACGATGTACATCCAGCCACCACGATCCGCCACAGCCTTCTTTGACGAACCTTGAACGCAGTAACGCTCCTTCTTTTCCACGGCACGTTCCAGACTCTTGTCTCGACTAACGTGCCGAATTTCCCAGATCTCGTCGTCGATCTCGACAGTTCGCAGTTCCCACAGCTCTTTTTCTTCATGAACTGTTAGACCCTGAAGACGCATCTCATGAGCTTTTCTTTTGTCTTCAGGAATACCTGAACCAGCTTCAACTAATTCACGTTCGAGTTGCTCGGCAGACTCCTTGATCGACTGTCGAAGATCAAGCGCGGCTCGATGTGCTTCCGCCTTTGATTCAAAAAACAGTGGTTGTCCAAGCGCTCGGCTTGAGTTTGCAGGGTTGGTTTCAATCACGATCCAGAGCTTCACAAACTGGCCAGTAAACATTTTACGTAGCGCAATTTCTTCGATTTGCGAGAGATTCTCAGCAACATCCGCCTCTGACTCAACTACATCCCAAGAAAGTAGCTGGAGCGCAAACACAAACGATCGTTGCGCCTCTTCTCTAGTCCTAATGTCCTGCTCGGACAATTCCGGACTATCCGGAACTGTTGCCATTTTGAACAAGCGAATTGGCTCAAGAGCAACCTGTACTGGTCCAAAAGAATCAAGCGCTGAAAAACGTTGCTTGAGCGGACCTGTAATTAGGCTATTGAAGTACTTTCGTGACTGATCGATCTTTCGTTGCAGGTCCTTGTAAAACTCGTTCGCACCCATCGCGGCAACTAACGATTCTTCCCCGCGATACTCCCGATTCACTTGGCAAAACGCCATAAACAGTGCGACCTTCTTACAGGTTGCTCGCTTCTCAAGTGTCATTTCATAGAGCTCCCGCATCCTCATTACAAGGGGCACGAACTCTGTAAAACTAATGAAATGCTCTTCTTTATCCGGATAAAAGTAACCCGTCATTTTGTACCTCTCTTGTTAAAAAGAACCGTCCTTGTTATGGATCTAAGCAATTTTTGAGCTTTTAGTCAATACTCAGATTAACTAAAAACACGTTAAAAAGTATATTTTGAACGTATTTTAGTACTGGACTATGATTAATCTATATCGCCGTTATAATCCCGCCGCTTGTACAGGTACCTGAAATACCAGTGTTTGGCACCAAAATCGACCAGTAAATTTCATCAAACGACCTGTTCTTAGTTGTTCTTTGTGGCAAATTCACTGCCCGATATTTCACAGCTTCAATATTTAACGCATCCGAAGTTTCACTTTTCTCCATTTCGTTGTACGTTCCAGACGTCACATCAATCCTTTGTGCTGAAACCGGAATTATTCCCCGGTCACAAACCATATCTTCAAAACGAACTTGCAAATCAGCGTCTACATTACCTATATTTTCGATAATAGCTGGCTCGGTAGCTGTACGTGATTCACCTGGATAAAGCTCACCGTAATCAATAACTTCAGGTAATGCCAGTTGAAGCAGTGTTTCCACCTCGTTAACATAGCTTCCATGCACCACTTGATCGTTGATTGTGTTTTGAAGCGCTATCTTCATCTGCCAATTTTGATCTACGTATTTTGAACGACTGCCAACAGTTGCATCCATCCAGTACTCAAACCTTACCTTACAAAGTAAGGTACCACCCAGCGCTGATTGTGGCGTAAAGTAACAATCATTATTTTCCGTTGAAAGCCGATAACAATTTTGCGGATCCGAAGTGCAGTTTTCGCCAGTCTCGAGTCCTGAGCGGTAAAAAACAATATCAGTTTCCCCAATCTCTCCCACACCATTTAAATCTTCAAGGTCAGCAATTATATAGTAAGTTGTCGTAGTGCCACCAGTCAAAGTTATTGAGTTCACATTTCCGTCTTCTTTGAGACCAGTACGGTTAATGGCTATTGTTTTAACTTGAGAGGGATGATCGCGAATAATGATAATGGCGGAAGTTGCATTAGTTTTTAAAAATGGTAGCAGTAGCAAAAAACTAAAAATCAAAATCACGAGTGAAATTATTATTGGTAACCTGTAGCGCTCTATAAAATTTTGCATATACTTTACACGGTAACTATCACAATGTTCGAGTAGTCACTTTGTTTATCTTTTAAATTAACCACTCCGTCGTGGTTTGCGTCAACCCGAACACTAGCAATGACCTGCGCGCCGATTGAAAGTGTATTCGCTGGCACGTTAATTGCCCAAATTCCGTGCCCCACCATTGTTAAACCGAGTGAAACACCGTTTACTATAACTTCAATTAAAGCCCCATCTTTTTCGATTGAAGTCCCGGTAATCTGCGGTGAAGTTATTCTGATTGGTGTATTTATCTTTGGTGGCTTCGTGTACACCGCCTTTTTATGTACCGCTACAAACAGTCCTATGAACATGAGCAACAAAGCAGACAAAATAATCAGCAAATAATTTATAGTTTTTTCTATTATAGGGCTCGCAATTGCAAGATCTGAAGTTTTGGTTTCAGAAGTTCTGTTACCATATTCAACATAAGATAAAATCCGAAATTCACCTTGGTCGGTCATTGGGAGTATCTGATTAAATGTAACTGTCTCCCCTATCGAAACTTTGATTGGTTCTGTTTTTAAAATATCAACAATCGACTCACCATCATAAACCTCGGTCACCATATTGGCAAAATAACTGGTTTCGCCGTTATTAGTGAAAATTGCGTTAAACTGTACTAGCTCACCAGACGTATAACTTGTTTTGTCAAAAATAACCGAACTCAAAACCCCAGATTGTTTTAATACTCCCGTACCATAAATTTCGAAATTGCTTGTTGTTGTATCCGTCTTGTCTTTATATTGAAAGTCAACAACCAGTGTATACTCACCACGATTCAAGGTTGAAAAGAGGTCGATTATGTGAGTGTGAGTTTCGCCAGGTTCGGTAAATTCGAGATCTGACCCCGAGACAATTTTTTCTTCAATTAACCTACCTCTATTATTAAAAAGTGAAGCCGTTATAAAATCTGGCTTCCAGTTCAGGTTTCCGTTATTTTTGATTGTATAGTTAATAAACAATGGTAAACCCTCCTCCGTTTGGATTGGTGTCATTTTTATTACCTCGTAGTCGAGCTTTTCAGTATTTGAAACAGTAAAATGTATCTGCAAAGTAACACCACCTAAAACATTTACCGCACCTAAATGGGCATTGTTCTGATTTGCAGGCTGTATTCCTATAAAGTCTATTTCAGCAGAATAATCACCGTTTGTAAGTGAACTGGCTATAATTTGAAATTTATATACCAGCTGGCTTTCGCCCGCTTCAAAAGATATTTGCTCTGCACCTTTTATAAAAGACTTGGCATCACCTCTAAATTCAACCTTAACCGCCGACGCTTTTGAAACATCACCACTGCGCGTTAAAATTACTTGGTCGTTGTGTGGGACGTCATTTAAGATATCGTGACTTATAATTTCTGCTGGTGACACCCCTATTCCTGCAAAAGCAAAACTAGGCGCACAAACAATTAGTGACGATAATAATATAATTACGTAAAAAAATATTCCCCCTTTATTTCTCATAACTAAAATTATTATAACCTTTTAGCTATAAAGGCGAAAGCTTGATTGTTTTAACAAAACAATCTCCGCAAATAGATAGCTATTCTGTCTAAAATTTAACTTCGGAACTAGAGTATTAACAGTTGCAGATTTTTCTAGCTAAATAAGTTTGTACCAAAAACAAATATTAGAAATAAATGAGGGTGTTAAAACACCCTCGAGAAACTTTTTACGTTTTTGCCTTACCACGCTGGACAGTGATAAGCCCGCTGAACGCTGTTGTAGTCCGTGGGACCGTTACCGTTCACGTCGTAGTAAAGGAACTGTTGAACACTACAGTCACGAGCCGGCGTTCGCTTCGAGATGTCGGCGTAGGTGTGGATGTAGCCAAAGACAGCGCTGTTTGGCTGAACGAAGTGACGCCAGTACTCCGGCGCAAAGCCACTTTGCGGGTTGGGACCCACGTAAGCAAAGCCGTTCACCCACACGGTTTCGTCATCCTTCGCCGGAAATACTTGGCAGTATTCCGGCGCCATTGACGAGTTCGTGTTGATGTACTGGTTGATCACCTCCCGCCCCTCCTGATAGAAGGGGTAGCTCTGCACCGCCATCGACTGACTGATCGCGTAGAGCTTGACGGCCGTGAGCGTCGAGGCGTAGTTCTGCATATCCATACAGATCAGAATCCGGTTATCCTCCGTGAGACTGGATGGATCCGTGGGCTCGTTCAGAACCAAATCCGTCCCCGGATCTTCGACCTCGGGTGGCGGACCCTGCTCCCAGACCGGGAGCAGGGAACCGTAAACGTTGCCCTCCACCAATCCGCAGACCATATTTTCGGTCGACAAAGTCTTCTGAAGACCAGCGTTCACATCCTGCGCACGGATCGAAAGCCCCTCCACACTGGTACCATAAGTACCGTCCCTCGAGGCATCGCCACGGTGACGGCCGATGTGCACGTGATCGCCAGTCGAGGAACCTGTGGTACCTTCGATACCAATCAGGTCCCCCATATCGATCCATCGGCCGTCCTCGGTGTCCGCGCGCTTCAGATGCGCCAGAATGATGTAGGTACCATCGCCGAGGTCAATGTTCACGTGAATTCCGAACCCGCTATCGAGATCGGTGTGAACGTACGCCGTACCGGAAATCGGCGCGTACACGCTGAGATCCATATCGTTTGGCGTATCAAGATCCACGTCGTGCATAGTGGAGTCGTAGTGGTGCGAATAGCTACCAAACGGCCCCTGCACGCACTGCAAGCGAACACCGTGGGCGAAGGGCATATGAACAACAACACTGTCCTGACCACCGAAGTGGTCAGTATCGTAGCTCATAGGCACCACCTCACCAGCCGTGAACCAACTCGGCGTACAGCCGTGTTGCAAAGACAGGATCAGCAAAAGAACAGACACACGAAACAACTTGGTAAGCATTGTTGCTTCCTTATTGTAATTTTTGGACGAGATGCAAAGCAGTAATTTGCTAAACAACCTCTTACAGTGTGGGAGTCGTAAATTGTAAGCACTATAAGAGGTTGTTAAGGGGTAGAACAGGTCGGAAAATAACTCCCCATGTATACTTTCCGACCCACCAAATAGAAACCAGTTCTGCGTAAGTCAGGCGTCTCACTAAACTCATGCCCTTGTTACGGAAGTCCCAGAAATCTTTTTTTTTGGAAGCCCTTGAATCCGTCTCAGGATTCGGTTGCTGTTACGTCCTAAATATATATTCCAATTATTAAAGGCCTGGGTCAATGAAATCAATCTCTACTTTACGTCAGCTATCATCAACACTTTTGTAAAAGAAAAAAATTTTGTGTTCAGTAGCAAATTACAAAAAAAATTTATTCTTCAAATTATTAAGGATTAACCTAAATAATATAACGCAAGCACTTAACAAAATTTATCTTTTAACAAAAAATGAGTTGATACTCATCAACAACTTCTGTTAACAAGTCCTAAATGTAATTTTAAACTTTACAAATAAATGAACTTAATAACCTTAAAATTAGCAGAAAATCAGAATCTTAAATATTTAGCATAAACAAAAAAACGAACAGTGTTCGCTTTTTCTGACCCCAGGTGCGGGTTGTAATTGGTCCTCTGCCACATATGGGCAAACCAGCAATACCTAGCGAGCGTGTAAGACAGTGCCTAGACGCCGAGCAGTATTTAGGAGAGGCCGCTGGATCCCCGCACGTACACCCTATTTAGGTGGACAGCTAGTCTACGTTAACTCGTCGATGCCTTAGCCCTTTGCGAAAACACGGATCCTTACAAATTGTAATTGGCCAATTACATATTCCACAACCTGAAGTACCTGTATTATGTCACAATCTACCTTTTCCTCCAAATAATTATAAAAACCTCAGCATAATTTAGTAAACAAATAACCAACCAGCAAAACTGGTTGGTTATATAATCATTTGTTAACTTATACTCCTTCTCCGAAGTGGAATTTGTCTGTCATCTTGTCGTAACCGATCACTTCGCTGTCGTTAAAGAAGCGTTTGATCTCAATTTCTGCAGATTCTACGCTATCTGAAGCGTGGATAATGTTTGAGGGTACATTCATTGAAAGATCTGCTCGGATTGTTCCAACATCAGCTTCACGTGGGTTTGTTGAACCAACAATTGCACGAACAACATTCACAACATCTAGTCCTTCAAGAACTAGCGCAACCACTGGAGTTTGCATCATAAATTTCTTCAAATCAGCAAAAAATGGCTTATCTGCAAGGTGTCCGTAGTGCTCAGTTAGTGTTGCTTCATCAAGAAGAGTTAACTTCATCCCAACCATTTTCAGCCCACGTCGCTCAAAACGAGTGATTACCTCACCCACCAACTCGCGCTGTACTGCGTCTGGTTTAATTAATACTAGCGATTTTTGAATGTCTGCCATAAGTTATTTTAACTTTGGTTAGTTAGATTTTATTTGATTGCATACTAACAGTTTATCCCCGAAAAGGCAAGATGATCTTCGCTTAACTAGCCCAATTATTAGACAGCGGGAGATATTGAGTATAAGCTGTAGTGAAATAATTGATTATGAATGAAACTAAAATTTCAGTAATAATTCCATCCTACAATCACGCCGACTCCTTGCCTGGTTGTTTTGAATCGCTTTTTACCCAAACCGTCCCAGTTAGAGAAATTATCGTAGTTGACGACGGTTCGACTGATAACACTAGTGAAATCGTCAAACCCTATCTCGACCGTGTAAAATACATTTACCAAGAAAACGCTGGTGCTCCAGCTGCTCGAAATAATGGTTTTAGAAGTAGTACCGGAGAATACGTCATCTTCTGCGACGCCGATGTTATTATGAAGCCAAAGATGCTTGAAATAATGCTAGCAGAGCTTGAAAAAAATTCTGACATTTCAGTTGCTTATTCAGGTTTCGTTTGGGGTTGGAAAGCTTTCAAAGGTCTGCCCTTTTCCAAAGAACAGTTATTTAAAATGAATTTTATTCACTCAACCTCTTTAGTTCGTCGAGAAGATTTTCCTCTATTTGATGAGAACGTGAAGCGACTTCAAGACTGGGACCTTTGGCTAACGATGACTAAGCAAGGTAAGATGGCAAAATGCGTTTCAGAAGAGCCACTCTTTACCGTGCGCATCGACGGCACCTCACGAATTGGTTCTAGCTGGATACCGAAAATTATGTATAAACTCCCCTGGCACCTCATCGGTTGGGCACCAAAGCAAGTTTCAAAGTATAAAACTGCGCGCGAGATTCTAAAAAAGAAACACGCTGAAATCGTCTAATTCAGACTTGACAATTAACTATAGTTAATCTAAAAAACACCGGTAACACAAAGTTACTGGTGTTTTTTCACAATGAGGAGGAAAATTCAAAATGGATTCCGAAAACTCGGCTATATGCCCCACTTACCGCCTCTATCAGACCAACCCCTACAACATCGGTACGCTAGTTAATAACGTCTTAGCCGAACATGCTCGGCTTCAGGAGCTCTTCGGAAGAGTACTTCAAACGCCCTCTGTGTATATTCCAGGTCGATTGAAAGGCGTACCTGGCAAGAAGATTCTGCATGCTTTTACCGAGGTTGGGATTTATGCCCAGGATCTACCGGTCTCGAGCGTGCGGGCTTCGATCATGAACCTAGCCGCAAAAGACATCGCGACCAGGTTTGGGAGTGAAGCAGTCGTGTTCTTCTTGAACCCGCGCGCCAGTGCTGAACGTCTCGATAACGATGCTGTTCAGCAGGTACTGTCCGCTCTCCGCACCCCCGGTGTGCATGAAGTTGGAGTCTGGGCTGGTCAAAACCCGCAACACGCCTATGTTGGTGCTGGTTTTGTAGACGCTGGCACCGCATTATATCGCGCTTCGAATCTGCTCGACCGCCCCTTCGACCCCATCACCGACGACCCCGAGTCTGGCGCGCCAAGCTGGCAAGTCCGTGATCTTGTGTCGAAGGAGTCTTACAACCTCTGCGGGGCTGAAGACGCACTTCGGAAGTCCGTTTTCCGAAGTCTTGCCATCGTCAGCACGGCTGGCAAGCTTTATGGCAACGACATTATGAGTGGCGGGAACGATACCCTCCACTGGTTCAAGCTCACCAGGGCCTGGCTCCTATGGCTCGCGAGCTTCGAGCAAGAACCTGTCGGGCTCTGGCTAAACGAGATTAGTCTTGAAGCGCGGACGGACAGTTTTAATCACTTCGTCAGAGATCACCTCCGAGGTGTTCACCCTAAGTGGCAAGACGAAGCTGAAAAGGTTGCGCGCGCTATACAGCTTCTCAACTACGAGGTTTATCTCAAGGCTTAGACTTGTCGAGGCTAAGCCTTACCAATTCTGCCGTATTACCATCCTGGTGCCGCGGCTATTTTTTATAAATCAAACAATTCAACTTGCGGTTCACCGCCGTCTAGCAAAACTCGAATATCACCGTCTTTATCCGTTCTTAAAATTAATGCTCCGATCCGTTTTAATCTATCAACAATAATTGGGTGTGGATGACCGTAATCGTTACCCTCTCCCACCGAAATAAGCGCGTAGTTAGGTGTAATTGTATTCAGTAATTCAATAGATGTTGAAGTAAGACTGCCGTGATGACCAACCTTTAATACATCGATATGAGGCAAATCCTCTAAAATTTGTAGTTCATTTTCATCTTCAAAATCTCCGGTAATCAACATATTTGTGTTACCGAAAGTAAACAGCGTTACCACATTTCCGTTGTGAACGTTTGGCAAGCGTTGATCTATTAAATCGAAAGTTGGCCACATCACCTCAAGCTCAGCTCCAAGACCAAGATCCACTTTCTTCCCAGCCTGCACACCATTCTCTCGACCAGCCTTCAGTGCCTGATAATACTCAAACACGTCTGAACCATATTCCTGACCACTATCCCAAACCTCGGCTACATCGTACCTTTCGAGAACTTTCACCAAACCAGTTACGTGGTCAGAGTGTGGGTGCGTGTTGATAATCAGATCTATACTGTGGTCCCAAAATGGCATAACTGCCGATAGTTTCTCTAATATTTGTCCATCAGGTCCACCATCAATGAGCACCTGTTTGTCTGGCGCGTCAATAAAAATCGCGTCCCCCTGACCAATATCAAAGACCCAAATAACAATTCTATCATTGTTAAAAGTCGTGCCCGAAGCTGAACTTTGAGCAATGAGTGAGCCAATAATCAAAATAAGTAGACTTACTATTGCTTTGAAGTTTTTCTGGAAAGTTTGCGCCATGTGTAAGCAATTAAGAGTATAGAGAAGATCGTGAGTAATAATTTTGTTGATGAAGGAATTAAGATCGTGGCATAAGGCAATTGCGCTAGCGCATCAATCATAATAAGCTCTAAATTCAATAAAGCCCAGGCTGGTGCCGAAGCGATGTAGGCCAAAACTGGGTTTACATAACTCAAAACCACGGCAATACTGCCAAAAAACATTGTCGCTGGTAAAAATGAAAGTACAAATAAATTGGCAATTGGCCCCAAAATTGATAGTTGACCGAAACTTAAAAAAATAATCGGTAAGGCAAAAAAGGTTGCTGAAAGCGTTGAAGTAATTGATTCTCTAATTGAAAAATCTTCGGGGATAAACTTCAGTTTTTGTTCAAGCAGTGGTGCAAAGTAGATAAGCGCGATCGTTGAGAACATTGAGAGCTCAAAGCCGATGTCGTCACGCATAAGTCTGGGGTTTATGAAAAGCATCGTACTCGCTGTCACAAGCAGTACATTAACCATGGTTGTTTTCCGGCCAAATTGTTGTGATAGTAAAACTAAAACCCCCATCACTCCCGCCCGGACAACCGGTGCATCAGCGCCCGCCAAAATTACGTACACAATTATCGACGCCAAAATCAGAGAAAAAGCTCGCGGTCTGCGTAAACCCAAATAAGTAAGCAGTCCGAACATAATTGCCGAAACAACTGCGACGTTATAACCACTCGCGGCGACGATGTGCGATGTACCGGTGCGTTGAAATTTTTCGTCCCAGGCGCTCGTAAATCGTTTTTCACCAACCAACAAACCCGCCAAAAGTGAAGCCTGCGGTTCACCGAAAGTTGAGTCCAGGTGTTTAATAAAATTTTTGCGGACACTTAGTAGTTTTGTTCTAAAGGTTGGTTTTGCGTAGCCAATTACCAGTGGAGCTTCTTTTAAAAAACAAGTTGCGTAAACGTTTTTAGAAGCTAGAAATCGATCGTAACGAAAACCATTAAATGGTTCTGGTTTCTCCAAGTTACACCTGAACACAATTTTCTCACCAATCGAAAGCGGTGGAAAAGCTGGTGATAATATAAGTGTTCGCGCCTCGGAATTTATGCGTTCATCATTTACATGAACATCTCTAAGCGTAATCTTTTGGTAGCGCTCCGTATTCTCAACCTGCCAGATCTCGCCACTCACCCGTTCCGATGCCTTGTCAAAAATATAAGCACCGTCGCCAGGTTCGCTAAACGCGACTGACCAGATAGCGACACTAACTAAAAAGATGGAGCAAGTCCATCTCAATATTACTGAACCGGTGGTTGCCATAAACCAATACCGTAAACTTCAAAGCCAAGCTCACGAATTTTTTCGTGAGGTAAATAATTTTTTCCATCAAATAGCAGAGTGCGATTTAGTTTAGCTTTTACCTCCTGCCATGAAGCTTTTTCAAACTCTGGCCATTCGGTTAAAACAAGCAGAGCCTCTGCCCCATTAACCGCCTCCATAGCTGAACCCGAAAAAGTTACCGAGTCGTGGAGCAATTCTTTAGCTCTATCCATACCCTGCGGATCAAAAACTCGGAGTCTTGCGCCTTCGTCCCGAAGTGCCTGTACAATTCTCATCGCTGGCGAGTGACGAACGTCGTCTGTTCCTTTGTTAAAGGTAAGTCCCCAAACTGCAAGTTCCCTATCCCGAAGTCCGCCAAGTTTTGTGGAGATTTTATTTACAAATCTGAGCGGTTGTTCGTTATTCACGTGAATAATCGGTGCGATCAGCTTTGAGGTGTAGCCCGCTCGCACACCAGCATGGTGAAGTGCTAAAACATCTTTCGGAAAACATGAGCCACCAAAACCAGCCGAAGCTCGTAAAAACTTTGAACCAATTCGCGGATCTAGACCCACCGCCTCCTCTATCTTTTTAATATCGCCGCCCATGATATCGGCGATATTTGCGATCTCGTTCATGAACGACAGGCGTAGCGCAAGCATTGAGTTGGCAGTGTATTTAATCATCTGCGCCGTGTTCACGTTTGTTGCAATCACCGGCGCGTCGATGCCAGCGTGCAAACGGCGCAAGACAGTTTCCGCGGCCTTACTTTCCGTTCCAATCACAATTCGATCCGGGTGCAGAAAATCCCGAACGCTAGTTCCCTGACGTAAAAATTCAGGGTTTATACCGATCTGAATATCATTATTACCCAGCCAAGAATGAAAAGCATCACTCGTGCCTGGTGGCACCGTACTTTTTATTACAACAAGTGTTGAAGCATTAATAAGTGGTCCGACCTGGTGCAAAACACGCTCGATATAAGATAAATCGCAAGTACCATCGGAATAGCTCGGTGTTTGCACGCACACAAAAACCACGGCCGGCTTCTCAGCGAGAGCTTCCTTTAGGTTTGTTGTAAATTTAATTTTCTGCTCAGCTCGACCCTTTTCAACAAGTTCCTGCAATCCCTCCTCAAACATTGGCAGTTCTCCACGATTCAAAGCATCAACCCGATCCTGTAAGAGATCAACACAAAAAACGTCATGCCCCAAATGTGCAAGACACGCCCCCTGCGTTAGCCCAACGTAACCCGTTCCAATTACCGAAATTTTCATGCCCTTTTCATTATTTAGCTTATTTTAGATAAGCTTATAGACAAAAGCAGTTTCTCGCAAAATCGTAGATTAGTCAACCAAACCATAAATTTAGAGGTTTGATCATTACCTGTCACGTAATTAAACTTCTTCGCCGTTATTCACACTAAGCTCGGAATGACAGTTTTGTTTGTCGTATTTTAATTAGTCGTCCCACACTCATACCGTCATCCTGAAGCTAGCGTCAGATTACGCTGAAGGATCTCATTCGCCCTGTGCTGAACCGGCATTTACTTAGTGATTCAGTAATGAGATTCTTCGGTGTGATTCACGTTCACCTCTGAATGACGGTTTGGTTAGATTCTTCGCCGTGGTTCACGCAGGCTCTGGCACCGCTCTCATCATAACGCCACATGACGCCTCGATCGGCTTCAAGTGGTAAATCAACAAGCAAGCAA
>PFWT01000003.1 GCA_002791275.1 Candidatus Uhrbacteria bacterium CG_4_9_14_3_um_filter_41_35
ATAGGGCTCCTTTTTGCCCAAATTTGACACATTTTCCAAATCCGTGCCTTTTTGAGCTTTTTCCCTTGAGGTGGTGCATTGAGTATAGAATGCGGGCGATACTTGTTACTACTTGATTAATTATGCTAATTAGTGTATAGTTTTGTCTCACAGGGAGGATTTGAAAAAACCTGTGTCATTTGCACTCGTAGCTCAACTGGATAGAGCAGGAGGGTTCTAACCTCAAGGTTGTAGGTTCAAGTCCTGCCGGGTGCACCATGGCGGCTATGGTGAAACGGTTATCACAGGGGTTTGTGGTACCTCTATTACGGGTTCGATTCCCGTTAGCCGCCCCATAAAAAAATCAGCCTTACGGCTGGTTTTTTTGTTGTTTAAACTCGACTCAGCATAAAATTAATGTCTTCGTTAGTATTGGTTGTAATAAATTTTATATTTGGATGTTGATTCTGCCAGACTCTTAAGATTTCATCCGCAAAAGCTTGCCCAATTGTATATACGCCAGAAAAATCCAATTCTATTTCTTTAAAATTTTCTAGATTAATTGTTACTCTCTTTGCTTTAGAACGGGAAAGTAGATTTTTGCCGAATTGATATAATTTACAGTAATTCTAGTTTTGTTAAATTCATAATCATTGTTTTCATCCCCGGTAAAAGAATCAAAGACATTTTTAACTGTTCTTTCTGAAGCTAGTTGAATGGTGAATGTAATACAAGTTCCTTTTATCATTTTTCTAGTCATAATGAAAATATCAGGTAAAAGATTGTTGATAGTTAGTTTTTTTCATAACTATCAATAATGAATTGATCCGCCATTTTTGAAGTAAAAAAAATTCCTTGACCTGAATGTCGTTCAGGGTCAGTTGTGGTTTTTCCTTTTAAGATCTCCTGAATGGCAGACATTGTTCCTGGTAAGTGGAATTTTTTCTGCACACTATTAAAAATTCCGATACCCGAGTCGCGAATAACAAAAGTGAGCTAATCGACATTTAATAGTTATATTTTTTGATTTTGAATGATCTATTGCGTTATTTAGCATTTCTGTAAAACTGTATCGAAGAATTTGATAAACGTTATCCTGAATATCTATAAAAATACCAGTTTCATGTTCGATCTGTTTTAAGATTAAGTCTTCATAAAGATTCAAATTTTTCAATTTTAAAGTGATGGATCATATAGCTTTTCTCGCTTGCTTATTTGTACTAAATACGTAATGAGCTGTGTTGGTTTTACCAAGCAAGACTATTGTTCCATCTTATTGAAGCTCATAAAGTAAGCGTTGAGCACAGGTTCTACTTACACTAAACTTACCTACCAAATCTTTCGTGGTGACAGATTTTTTTTTGGTTAGTTTTATTATTATTTCTTTTTATAACATAAGTGGTTGACAAGAATAGAACAATACATTGAATAAATCTTGTCAACCACTTAACTTTACTCACCCTTGTCGTGAAATTTTTTGTGAATACTTTTCAGTTGTTTATCGGTAACGTGAGTGTAAACCTGAGTGGTTGTAATTGATTCGTGACCAAGCATTGCCTGCACGGATCGGATATCAGCGCCGTTTCGTAGTAAATCAGTGGCGAAGGTGTGGCGCAAAACGTGTGGAGTGATTTTTTTGGTGATTCCGGCCGACAGCGCATATTTTTCAACTGCCCGTTGAATTGACCTCGGTGAGAGCGGTGTTACCTCTCCGCGCGCTATTTTAGCCCTGTCGTGCCCGACAAACATATAGCTTGAAGTATCCTTTCTGACGCCGAGGTAGGTTTTCAGGGCTTCTTTAGCGTCAGGTGAGATAAAGACAACACGGTGCTTACTTCCCTTCCCTTTTATAGTAAATTCGTCGCGCTTTAAATTGACTTGGTCGATTTGGAGATTAGAAAGCTCTGAAACCCGTAACCCGGTCGAAAAAAGCATTTCGAGAATTGCTTTATCGCGCAGTCCAATCAGTCCACCAAGTTCCAGCGGTGCTTGCCTTAATCTTTGAAATTCATCAGCTTCTAAAAATTCTATTTGCCGAGTACTTTGTTTTGCGAGCTCGATCTTATTTGCATCCAAACTTTTAATATCCAGTCTGGCTAGATATTTAAGAAATGATCGCAGAGCGATTAGGTGATAGTTTTGTGTAGTTTTTTTAAGATTTTCCCCCTCGCGACCCTCAAGATCTCGATTTAAATATAAGCGGTATTTGCGCACCATTTCTTGCGTGATCTTGTCAGTATCCGGATAGTCGGCCCACTCGGCAAACCGTGTTAAATAAAAATCATAATTTCGCGTGGTTTTTTCCGACCGCCCCCGCTCAATTTCTAAATACTCCAAAAATAGTTTAATCATTTTTTGAATTTGTGTTTTGTTCATAGCTATATTATACGACACTTACGCAATTGATTGAATACTAGTAGATTTGGAGATTTTTATAAGCGTTAATTTAGCCATTACTTATTTGATTTTGCGGTTTATTCACCGTACAATGCAGACGTATGACAAAGAAAAAAATATTTGTAGTTTTGGACGGCAACGCACTTCTCCACCGGGCATGGCACGGCATTCCCCCGCTAACAGCACCAGATGGTCGTATCGTGAATGCGGTGTATGGTTTTGTAAATGCAGTTGAAACTATGCGCGAACGTTTTCACCCGGACTATATGGCTGTTGCTTGGGATTTACCGGGCAAAACATTCCGTCACGAGGAATTTGAAGCCTATAAAGGCACTAGAACGAAAAAAGAACCGGAACTTTATGCGCAGATAGATTATATTAAAGATGTTTTGAAGGTTTACGATATACCTTCACTCACTACAGAAGGTATGGAGGCTGACGATATTTGTGGAACACTGGCAAAAAAATATGGCCCACAGATTGATGTTAAGGTTCTGATTTTAACGGGTGATATGGACTCACTTCAGTTAGTTGATCAGGATGTGGAGGTGGTGGCCTTTGTGAAGGGTATGTCAGAAACAAAGACTTACGATGTCACGGCGGTGAAAGAGCGTTACGGTTTGTTACCTGACCAGCTTATAGATCTAAAAGCACTAATGGGCGACTCTAGCGATAATATTCCAGGCATTGCCGGCGTTGGTAAAAAAACAGCTACAGATCTGTTAATTGAATTTGGAACAATTGCAAATATACTGAAAGCAGTAGAACAGAATGAAATTCCTGAAAAGTTTGCAAAAAAATTCAGAGGCCAAGAAGAAAATATTAAGTTAATGCAAAAGCTGGGGACTATAATCCAGGATGTAGACCTACAAAATTTTAACATCGAAGACGCAAAAGTGAACTCTGTACCAGCTGAAGATCTTGCTAAATTATTTCGAGAATTCGGTTTTAGGCGCTTGCTCGCAAAGTATGAATCGGAAACAAAAAATTTACCTGCGCCAACAAATAAAACTGCTAAAAAAACTACTCAGAAAAAAACGGGGGTAAAATTTGTTAGTGCTTTAACCGAACTAAAAAATAACGAAATGGTGTTTGTGTTGAAGGCTGGTCAACCGGATTTATTTGGTTCGAGTATTAAAGAAATTCTGCTTTATAATGGCGAGAAGACTTATAGAGTCGAGTCACCAAAGGAGTCGGATATAACAATGGTAGTGGACTTTTTAAATGCATCTGAGATTGTTATTGGCCACGATATTAAAAACTCGATGCATTTACTGGACCATATTGACAACACTCTGTTTGATGTGATGGTTGGAGCCTATTTGCTTGCACCTGGTTCGCGAAATTTTGATCTTGAGACAATAGTAGCCGAACAACTTAACCAAACACTAACGGACGCAACTTCATTACTTGATCGGGCGAAGTTGATTTACAAACTGTATAAACAGCTGTCGGCTGGTTTGAAGACCGAAGGAATTTGGCGATTGTCGGAAGATATTGAGATGCCCTTAATTCCTATTTTGCACAAAATGGAAGACGCAGGTATTGAGGTTGATCCAAAAAAATTAAAAGAATTGTCGGCTCAGTTTGGCGTCGAACTCGAGGAGCTGACTCGGAAAATATATCAACTCGCAGGTCGTGAATTCAATATAAACTCCCCTGCCCAACTTGCTGAAATATTGTTCGGAGACCTGGCGTTACCGACTGCAAAAATTAAGAAAACAAAAACTGGTTACTCAACCGCCGCTAGTGAACTCGAAAAGATGTGGGAAGAACATAAAATCATTCCTCTTATTAGTGAATACCGAGAATTTGCAAAATTGAAGTCCACTTATGTTGACGCGCTGCCATTACTTATCAAAAAAGACGGTCGTATTCACTCAACGTTTAACCAAACAATTGCGGCAACGGGCCGGTTATCAAGTTCAGATCCAAATTTGCAAAATATTCCAACTAGATCAAAACTGGGAAACGAGATTCGAAAAGCTTTCGTGGCGCCAAAGGGCAAGAAATTAGTGGCAATAGATTATTCACAGTTTGAACTTCGACTAGCCGCGGTTTTTTCCAAAGATGCTGGGTTTATTAAAGCCTTTCAGGACGGAGCTGATGTTCACGCGCGTACTGCCGCGGATATTCTCGACAAAGATGAACAAGAAGTTACTAAACAGGAACGAAGTGCGGCTAAGGGAATTAACTTTGGGATTCTCTATGGTATGGGTGTTAAGAAACTGGCAGCAAGTACCGGACTTTCAAAGGATGAGGCTCGATTGTTTATCGATAAATACTTCGCTGTTCACCCAGGTTTGATCAATTATATTGACCGGGCAAAAAAACTTGCGCACGAACGTGAGTATGCAGAAACGCTGTTTGGTAGAAAGCGATACTTGCCAGAGATTAACGGTAATATTCATATGTTGGTGGCAGCTGCGGAACGAATGGCTGTGAATATGCCGATTCAGGGCACGCAGGCGGATCTAGTGAAGATCGCAATGATCGATGTAGCGGATTGGCTTAGTACTTCTGAGCTTGATATTACAATGTTACTTCAAGTACACGATGAACTAGTCTTCGAAATTGCGGACGCAGACTTAGTACAGGCACTACCAAGACTAAAAGAAATAATGGAATCAGTATGGAAAAGCGAAATCCCCTTATTAGTAGACACAGAAACAGGAAACAATTGGGGTGAGATGCGAACGAGCATCGAATAATAAACAAGAAAATTCCATATGGAAGAGATGCGAACGAGCATCGAATAATAAACAAGAAAATTCCATATGGAAGAGATGCGAACGAGCATCGAATTAAGAAATAGAAGGCAAAATAATATTCAAATAATCATCAGCTAAGGTTGGCGCATAAATACTGTGACAAAAGTGCCTCTATGGCACTTTTTCTTTTGTGGTAAGATGAGGTTAATATGATGATATTTGTTTACGGTAGCAATCAATTTTTAGCATCTGAGAAAATAGCTCAACTTAAAGGTCATTTTGCTCAAAAATTTGATAAAACTGGAATGAATCTGGTGGAGTTTCCATTACCCGGCACCGAGATCGATCTTGGTTCAGTTATGCAAATCGTCCAAACCCCCCCATTTATAAGCGATAAACGGATGGTGATTATCAAAAATTTGGTTTCATCTTTGACTAAACCACTTTCAAAACCCTGGGTCGATTTTCTAAAGACCATTCCAGAATCAACTATTGTAGTATTTGAAGATAACGAAAGTATAAAAAAATTCGAAAAACGGGAAATTTTTTTGCAGTTTCGAAGCAAAGATGGAGTTTTTACGTATCCTTTTTCAGTCCAAACAATTACGGAGGTTGAAGATTGGGCTAAACAAGAAGTCAGGAGATTGCGTTTAAATATAGACGGTGATTTATTAAGCCAAGTGGTAGCAATGGTTGGGATAGATTTGTTTCAGCTCTCAAGTGAATTAAGAAAATTGAGGGATTATTCACAAGAATCTTCAGTTACGCGGGAAATGATCTCGGATTTAGTGAAGGCTAATTTCGAGGATCAGATGTTTGTATTCATTGATGCGGTTGGGGCTAAAAATAAGAAAAAAACTTTGCAATTATTGACGGAACAACGAGAATCTGGGAGTGCGGATATGCATATATTTGCCATGCTGGCTCGTCAGATTCGCTTGTTGTTAGGAGCTCGATCTATTTTAGATAACAACCCCAGAGCCACAAAGGTTGAAGTGGCAGAAATTTTGAAAATTCATCCTTTTGTAGCTCAGAAAACTTTAGCGCAAGCTAGAAGTTTTGATCTCGTTACACTAAAAGCACTGCATACAATGGTCTATAAATTTGATCGGGGTATGAAAAACGGTCAGATCCAGATGGATGTAGCCGTAGACCGGTTGGTAATTCAAATGCTTGGATAAATAAAAAAGGTACTCGCTCGCGCAAATACCTCAGACACTCTCTACGTTTTGAATATCGATTCGCGTCTCTAGATTGTTAGCTTGATTTCAAAGGAAGTTCTGTTACTTAACAAGAATTTAGCTATGTTGTCAATAATTTTCGTTGAAGCTCTGAGTGAAGCTAGGCGGGTTCGTTATTTTTACTTCAAAGTTTTGCCTTGACAAATCCTGCTAACTTTACTACACTTCCCCTGTCCACTTGCATGCAGTAGTTAATTAACTACAATCATAGAACGCTCTATTCTAAGCAATAACGACATAATATTATGCCAAATTTAGAGAATGCTAAAAAAGCACTCAGACAGGCAGATAAACGAGCAGCTCGAAATCAGATTGTGAAGGATGAAATCCACTCACTTCGACGAGCTTTTCGAAAACTTGTAGATGGCGGAAAACTTGAGGATGCTAAGCAAATGCTCCCACTTCTAGATAAGAAGTTGGATAAAGCAGTTACAAAGAACATCTTTAAGAAAAACAAAATCGCTCGAGTTAAGTCTCGCCTTGCATTAAAGCTTGGAAAAGCTAATGCTAAGTAAAAAAAATAACCCTCAGGGGTTATTTTTTTGATGATTAATCAACAACACTTGGCTGGATTTTTTCAAGAAGAATTACGTCTTCTGCTGTACTGTTGGTTATTTTATTTACGTCCTTGCTAAGCTTGCGAAGCTCATCAGTTGATTGATTATATTGACTAATCGCTGTATTTAGATGCTTTCCAAGTTTATCGTAGTGATCCGAGTAGCTACGAAAATGTTTTCCAAGCTCCCCTACTTGTTTTACGATATCACTAGCTGATTCTTCAAATTTCAGTTCTCGTAAACCGAGTAAAACTGTTTGTAAATACGCATAAAGACTGGTTGGTGAAACTAGCATTACTTTTTTCTGAAAGGCGTATTCGACTAAATTATTTGCGTTACTACCGGCACCTATTTCGATATTTAAAAGGTTATAATAAACCCCCTCTGCCGGAATGAACATAAAGGCAAAGTCCATTGTACTAAACTCGCGACGAATATATTTACTAGTTTCATCTATTCGTTTCTTTATATCAGCCTTGAACTCTTTTTCTAATTTATCTTTTCGCTCTTTATCGTGCTCACCGATCATTCGGTTGTAGTTTTCAAGCGAAAATTTTGCATCGATTGGAATAATTTGGTCTCTGACTATTATTACCGCGTCTGCAATTAGTTTTTGGTTAAGCTTTGCGTCAAAACCAAGTGAATACTGCATTTTGTAATTTCCCGGGGGTAAAACATTACCAAGCAAAGTTTCTAGCCAGTATTCGCCAAGTACTCCTCTTTGTTTTGGATTTTTCAAAATATCTTGTAAACCTTGCAACTGTTCAGAAAAGTTTAATACCTGACTATTTGTTTTTTCGAGTTCGGTAAGATGTTTGGTGACATCTGTGATAATTTTTGCGGTTTCGGAAAATTGTTTTTGCATTGAAAGATTGGAATCGCCAAGACCTTTTGTAACCTGATCATTTACACGATCAAGTCTAGTTTGAACTTCTTTTCGATGATCTGAGGAAGAACGGACGATTTCTTCCCGTATTTGTTGGATATTTTGAATAATATTTTGCGACGCCTCATTTTCACTGCTCCTGCGGTTTTTAAGGAGTAAAATGATTATAAGTACGGCAAGTAAACTGATTAGCAGGGTGTCAAAATCGATCATAATACAATTATTTTATCATAATTTGTCCTAACTATATAGTTAGACTATTCAAGAAATTAAAAATCTGCTACTATTCACCTACCTTCGTAAAGTCAGACATCAGTATTTTGCGACGCCTATGTTCCGTGTGGAACAGCTAGATTGGTTCCGTAGCTTAACTGGATAGAGCAGCTCCGTCCTAAGGAGAAGATTACAGGTTCAAGTCCTGTCGGGACCACCAGAAACACTATTTATACAATTTATAAAATTACCGATCGGTAATAACAAAAACAACCACTAAAAGTGGTTGTTTTTGTTATATTTTGAGTTTGAATATATAGGAATACAAAAAAATACATAATTTGATTATTTCTTCTGCAATTTGTCTGATTTTGATGTTCCACGTGGAACTTCAGTTGTGTTGGTATGTTCCATACGGAACTTTGACCTAAATAAGCGATTTTCAGCATATAATCGGTTAAAAAAATGTGATTTACAGAAAATAGAAACTGTAACCAGAACTTCAAGTTCGATTACTATGGTTGTTTGTACAACAGTACTGTTGTTCTAATGTTTATAG
This sequence comes from Candidatus Uhrbacteria bacterium CG_4_9_14_3_um_filter_41_35, assembly GCA_002791275.1. Taxonomy (GTDB): domain Bacteria; phylum Patescibacteriota; class Patescibacteriia; order UBA9934; family UBA9934; genus UM-FILTER-41-35. Next base: position 8,544 of record PFWT01000003.1, read on the forward strand.
GTTAAATTCCTTCAAAAATATGTTATTTTTGAAGGAATTTAATAAAATTGGTAAGTTGGCGTCATATACTCATGAAATACCTATTTTGTAAGTGAAGATTGATACAGAGGCCTAGTTTACTCAACTGTGTATAAAAGGTGAATAGAATTAGTTTGTGAGAGCAGAAGTCTTAAAAAGACAATATATTGTTGTATTTTAGATATATTAACTGTGAATAACTTTTTAAATCTTCGCTGTAAATGTTGGCATCTACAAGGAGAAAATGAGAAATTTTCAGCAAATATTATATTAAAAATTGGCAAAATTTGAGATGCGAAATATGTTCAATTAAGCGCGCTGGTATGAAGTTTGGCTACGCTAGCGTAGCCAAACGTAAATTTGTGTTTATTTGTGAAAATTATTGTTGATTTTGGATAATCTGTGCGTAAAGTTGTTGATAATTCAATTGTTATCCACAATAATAGTTTGGTGCAAAATTACTTTTTCGCTAATTTTAGCAAAAAAGCTACTTTCTTAAAAATTGTGTTCAGTGCTATACTAGTTGTGTATGAAACTCAGGGCCTATTCTGCTTGGTTGATTTTACTACTTCTTATAGTGGCACCGGTTTTTAATGTTGCCAAGGCTCAGATGACCTCAACTAATTACGAAATTCGCTTTGATAGTGTTGGTGCGGGTGGTGATGATACAAGTGGTTCGGTTACTTATCAACTTCGAGATTCAGTTGGGGGTAGCGGCGAGGGTAATGCAAGTTCTGCGACTTACAATTTAACTGCCGGGTACAGACAGGGGGTGTTTGATCAGATTGCTACGTTTGAGACTTATGGCATGAACCGAGTTTCGGAAACTGCAGCTACGGCATTAACCGGAAATGTTGTTACAGTTAACACGGTTTCTGGTGTTTTGGTCGGAGATATGGCCTACATCGTGCAAGATCAGGGCTCAAATCAACGAACTGGCTTTGGAAAAGTCATCGACATTACCGGAAATGACGTCACTTTGGATAATATTACAACGCTTGGTGGTAGTTTAACGATAAACGGGAGTGCGGACTATTTTTATACGGCCAATAATAGTACGCTTGATTTAGGCGTCCTTAATTCATCGACTTTAAGTACAACGGCGCTCGGTTGGACTGTGGATGCGGATGTAAGTGGTGGTTATTCAGTTTATGTATTTGAAGATCATGATCTTCAACTTACGGTAGGTCCAGATACCTATGTCATTAACGATGTCGCAGATGGTAGTGTTAGTGCTGGTGCTTCAGAATACGGAGCTCGGTCTTCGGACCAAACACTAGCAGGTTCATCTTTTGACACCACGGACTATAATTTTTCGACAGCCCATCAATTAGTCGGTAGCAGATCTAGTAATTCGCTACTGAATCGCGATTTTCTCCTGATAAAAACTGGTGTGCAGTCTGGTCAAGAACCGGGAAATTATAGTCACACTTTAACCTTGATTTATGTGGGGGCTTATTAAGTCGTTATTAGTTGTTGGTGTATTGTGTGCATCGTTTTTAGTTGCTCCAGTTTCGTTCGCTACCTCAATTTCGCCGTCCGTGGTCGATCTTTCTACTTTGCAAGGCGATACTGTTAATCAGATATTCTATCTTTTTGATGAAAAAAATACGCCAGCTCAATATACAATTGAACTATTGAATGTTGATCTTGGCACAAACGAGGATGAAATGAGTTTTACGCCTTTATCTGCAGATTTGGCTTCAATGTTCGACATCGGGGAAACTGTGCGTTTTGTACAAGCTAAGCAGGTTGAACCGGTAAATTTAACCGTAAACGTGCCGGCTAATATTCAATCTCAGACTCTGGTTGTGGGGCTTAAGGTAACTGAAGTGCAAGGCGCATCTTCTGGCATTAATGTTCAAACAGGTTTGATAAGTTTAATTTTTATTACTATAGGTGATAATATTGATAGTAGTGCGCAGTTACTTGATTTTTCGTCATCAAAACTGGTGGCTTCCCAATTACCACTAACGTTTAGAACAACGGTTCGAAATAGTGGTCAGCGAATTTTGCAACCGCAGGGTGAAATTACGGTTAGAAATATGTTTGGGGGTTTGGTTAGTAAATATGGGGTCAATGAGGAAAAACGTCGAATTCCAATCGGACAGGAGCGGACTTATACTAATAACTGGGGGGATTCAGTGACTGGTGACGGTTTTATTTCGAGTTTAAAAAATGAAACCAAACATTTTGCTATTGGTTTTTTCAAAGTTGAACTTAATCTAAAGCCTTATGCTGGGGGAGAAAATATTACAGCTGTAACCAACATCTTCATTCTTCCTTGGAGGTTTTTGCTGGTTACAACTGCGGTTTTTGCTCTATTTTACGGGGTCGTTCGCGTGCTTCGAAACAAATAACCCATGCTACATTTCTTTGGTCAATCACACAAAGTGTTGGCGTCATTATTGTTATTAATGATATTTTTTGGGTTGCTCGCACCTCTAGCTTTTGCTGGAACTGTTAGTAGTGTTTACGACCAACCAAGTACGCTTAAAGTAAACACCACCTCAAATCACCGATTTACTCTTGTGCTTACGTCTGCTGTTTTGGAGGGTCAAACGCTCACTATAAATTTTCCAACCACTTTTGATACCGCGCTAATTGTTGAAAATGATGTTGATATTACGGACGATTTAGTAGATCTAACCACAGCCATTGATTGCTCTGGAACTGAACAGGCGTCGGTTTCGATGGCCCTTGATACCTTAACAATCGGCATTTGTGCTGGCGACGGGGGTGCAATTGCGAGTGACAGTACGGTTGTTATTGAGATCGGAACGAACGCATCAGCTAGCGGTCATCCAGAAAATCAGATCATTAATCCAAGTACAATTGGAACTTATTCAGCAACTATTGGTGGAACAGCTGGTGCTACGGGGATTATTCCAATTCCGATTATTACAAACGGAACAGGTAATGTTACAGGCTACATTGCGACCCCTTCAACTGGTGGATCAAGTGGTGGCGAAGTTATTGCTCCATTACCAACGTATTCAGTGGCGGTCACAAGTCCTAATGGTTCAGAAATCCTGAATTTTGGTGGCAGCCATAATATCCGCTGGAGCTACACGGGTAGTGTGACCTCGGTTAATTTATTATATTCAACCAATAACGGCGGTACGTATACAAGTATTGCCGACGGAACTGCAAATACCGGCAGCTATAGCTGGACGATACCAGACGTAAATTCAGACCAGATGCTCATTCAAATCCAAGCGAAAGCTGGGTCGTCGGTTGTTGCTATCGATACCTCTGACTCTGCTTTTACTATAGTTGGCGCCCCGCCTGTGGTTGTTGAACCACCGCCAGAACCAATACCAGATCCAGTATTACCACCTGCGCCCGAACCTACACCTGAACCAACGCCAACTCCAACTCCAACACCCACTCCTCCACCAACCCCAGCTCCAACACCGATTCCGTCCGGCGGTACAGGTGAACCACCTCCAGTCATCGGTGACGGTGCAACTGAACCAGTGCCAGATGTTCTCCCTAGCCAAACTCGAAAAATTACCACAACAATCAACACAGCTTTGAAAAAAATCTCAATACCTTCCCAAGCGGGGGATTTTTCTGTTCTGCCAAATCGTATTTCAAATATTATCGTCAATATTCAAGATTATACGAATTTAAATAAAGTCTCGGCAGTTTATGGGGAGGATGTTGTAGAACTTACGGATATGGGTGCTGGTCTGTACGAGGCTACAGTGCAGTCTGGTTTTTCAACAAAAACGCTCACAATCACCGCGGATTATAACGATCAAGAGGTGCTCACTGAGGTGTATAGCGTTGGCGTGCAGGAGCTCGGACAAATCGTTGAGCGACTAGACGGTCAGACTGTGCCGGTGACTGGGGCGATTTCGATTATTTACGAAATGAAGGACGGTACAAAGAATCAGTGGAACGGTGGCTTTTATGGTCAGGACAATCCAGTGGTGACTAAAGAGTCTGGCGCGATTGGTTGGTATGTACCAAATGGAACTTATGTGATTACGGCGGCTAAATCTGGTTATGATGATGTTGAAGAAGTTGTTGTGGTCAAAAATAATATTTTATCGCCACAAATATTTTTAGTCCGGTCAAAAGAAGTGATTGTTCCACCAACGCCCACCTCAGTGCCAGAAACTCTAGCGACAGCAGTTACGGTGAAAGAAGTGATGCAGGACCCTATTACGCAATTTAATTTACTTGCTGACGAAGCGGTACAGGCAATTAACGAATTTCGAAACTCACCTGAGGTTCAGGTGGTCGCAGATGTTAGTGAACCTGTAATTGTTGCATCAGCTGTTTCGAGTGCGGTAGTTCTTGCCTCTTCTTTTAATTTGTTGCCACTTTTGCAGTATATGTTTTCGGCACCAATTTTATTCTTGGCGCGTCGTAAACGACAGAACTTTGGACTTGTCTATAACGCGATCACGAAGGTCCCGATTGATCTTGCAATTGTGCGCCTGTACACCGAGGCTGGAAAATTGATTAGAACAATGGTTACTGACCAGGAGGGTCGTTATTTTTTCAAAACCGAACCTGGTCGTTACAAGATCCAGGTAATGAAGAACGGTTTTATTTTTCCAACACAATACTTAAAAGGTCAAAAAGAAGATGGTGCTTTTTTGGATCTTTACACAAGTGGAGTAATTGAAGTCCGAAGTGGTGATGTGATTATTACCGCAAATATTCCACTTGATCCGTCGGACGCGCCGAAGTTTCATCGCGCTAAAAGTCTTATTCTGAAACGGTTCTTACGAATTTTACAAAATATAATTGCGATCAGCGGGGTTGTTTTGGCTGGCATAGTCTTGTTTATCAAGCCCTCTACGTTATCGGTTGTTATGATTGTGTTGCAGATTGTGATTTACGCGATAACAAAAAAAATTGCCACACCGAAGAAAAGAAAAGGTTGGGGCATTGTTTCTGAAGCCAATAAAAAAACTTCGATTGCCAACGCGGTCGTGCGTTTGTTTGAACCTAGATATAATAAATTAATCGAAACAACGGTTACAGACCGTAACGGACGTTACGCGTTTTTAGCGGGTCAAAACGAGTATTACGTAACGATTGAAAAACAGGGTTACAAAAAATCAGAAATTCGTCCGATTGATTATTCGAAAATGGGAGTACCTACCCCCATCTCAATTGATGTTGTGATGGAAAAAGCGGTATAATGAATTCTATAAAATTGTATCGTGAGGTGCGTGTGGAAAACTTTCCGCATGTGCCTGGCGATATGAAAAAAATTCGCACAAGAAAAACTCTGATTAGTAAGATCACAGCGCTGTTTGTGATCGGTTTTGCTTTTGTTTCGATGTTCGGATTTACTTTGCAGAATTTGCAAACTGCGCGCGCAGCTTCGGCACCAAACATTGTGAGTTATCAGGGACGGATTTTGAATACAAACAGTGTGCCTGTGGCCGACGCTTCGCTCGAAATGAAGTTTGAGTTTTACACAGCTGTTTCTGGGGGTACTTGTTTGTGGTCAAACTCTTCAGTAGACTGCGACACTAACACGCCAGGTTCAACCGTGGCGCGAAGTGTGACTTTGACTGGTGGTTTATTTTCAGAATTGTTAGGCGACACAACAGCTGGCACACCATACGCAGGAATTAGCGATACATTGTTTGCCGACAACGCCGGTGTTTATTTGCAGGTCTACATTGCGGGTGAGGCCCTTTCGCCACGAAAACAAATTGCGTCTGTGCCGTACGCTTTGAACGCAGACACCCTCGATGGCGCGGACTCAACCACTTTTTTGACTGCTACGGGCGACACCGCAACCGGTAATCACGATTACACGGGGGCGATTTTTATGGGCGCTTCACCACTTGTCTTTGAGGGACTGACTGATGATACCAACCAAACAACTTTTGCTTTTGTGGATCCAACTGGTACTCGAACGGTTACTTTTAAAGACGAGAGCGGAACAGTGGCGTATTTGTCAGATATCTCTGGAATCGGAAGCAAGTGGACCGATGGCGGAGCTGTAACTTACCTAACTTCAACTACTGATGGTCTAGCAGTTGGCGGAACTGGCTTTGCTTCTGCATCATTTGGAATTGATGAAGCTAATAACACGATTTATATTGGCGAGGGAGCAAATTCAAACGGAAATATTGTTTTTAAGGCTTCGAATGCTGCCACTGGAACTTTGACTTATGGCACCGCTGACTCTTTCGACTTCACTGGCGGGAATATTACAACCGACGGTAACTTAGCGCTCAACGGAGGAAATCTAACGTCAACTTCAACAGCCTTTAATTTCGATATTGGTAATACCGGCTCGTTGCTGTTTAGGGATGGAACCAATACACTGATGACGCTTACCGACGCTGGGACCACTGGTAGCTTGGGTATTAGTGGGGATCTGACGGTAACAGGTGGCGACATTACGCTTGGTACAACCTCGATCTTTTCAGGTGGTGATACCGCATCACTCAACAACATTGATGCGATTGATGCCACCACCAAAACAACCATTCAAACGGCGATCACTGCACTTGCAAACCTTACTTCTGCAACCTCACTCACCTCGGTTGGCACACTTAGCGGTTTAACGGTAACTGGATTTTCTGATTTTACTGGGGCAACTATGGTCGGCGCCTCACCGCTTGTCTTTGATGGTGTAACGGCAGACGTCAACAAGACAACTTTTGCTTTCACGGATCCAACTGGAGTGCGAACCGTTACGTTTAAAGATGAAAGTGGAACCGTGGCGCTTTTGTCTGACATTGCACTAGCTAGTAGCAAGTGGACTGATGGCGGAGCTGTAACTTACCTAACTTCAACTACTGATGGTCTAGCAGTTGGCGGAACTGGCTTTGCTTCTGCATCATTTGGAATTGATGAAGCTAATAACACGATTTATATTGGCGAGGGAGCAAATTCAAACGGAAATATTGTTTTTAAGGCTTCGAATGCTGCCACTGGAACTTTGACTTATGGCACCGCTGACTCTTTCGACTTCACTGGCGGGAATATTACAACCGACGGTAATTTAGCGCTCAACGGAGGAAATCTAACGTCAACTTCAACAGCCTTTAATTTCGATATTGGTAATACCGGCTCGCTGCTGTTTAGGGATGGAACCAATACACTTATGACGCTGACTGATGCTGGAACCACCGGAAATCTTACGATTACCGGTGACCTTGGTGCGGTGGGCGGAAGTTTTTCTGGAAATGTAGGGGCTGTGGATGCTACGTTGTCGGGTAATTTAGCGGTTAATGGTGGGACGATCAGCTCAACCGCTACTGCTTTTAATATTGACGTTGGAAATACGGGCTCGATGGTTTTCCGGGACGGCACAAACACCCTCATGACGCTCACCGACGCTGGGACAACGGGAGACCTTACGACAAGCGGTGATGTGATCGTTTCAGGTGGCGATATCACCCTCGGTACTACTTCGATTTTCTCGGGCGGAGACACAGCTTCGCTTAACAACGTTGACGCGCTAGACGCGACAACGGTTACTACGGTTCAAAACGCCATTACCTCACTCCCAAACCTAACCTCGGCAACTTCGCTCGCTTCTGTGGGAACGCTAACGACGGGTGCAACCGGGGCTGGTTTTACGGTAGACCTCGACGCGTCAACTTTGACCTGTACTGACTGTTTAGATTTTACAAGCCTAGCGGATTCAATGACGCTGGATGCTTCTTTGGCGATTGCTCAGGGCACAAATACTTGGACGAATACGTATACTGGTACAATTGGTAACGGCTTCACTTATAACGCGAACTTGACTACAACTGGAACCGCCCAAACCACAAATGTTAATGGTTTAACAACTGGGACAGGGATGCAATTGTCATCACTATCAAGTGCGCGGACTTCAGGGGATTTAATGAAAGTATATTTGAGCTCACCGTATAGTGCCGGGGCAACGGTATCTGGAAATATTTTAGACGCAGGTCAGCTTATCTATAATAACTCAACCGGGGCGGTTGATGTTACTGGCGAAACAGCACTAATTGCACGAACAACAACTACACAAAACGCAGCAGCAACCACCAGCGTAACTGGGGCAGTGGCCTCGATTTCGAACTCTGCTTCGCAACTTCTTGGAATTTTAACAGACACAAGTAATGTTCTTAAGGTTAGTCAGAACTACGCAAGCGCAACAGGCGCTGTGCTTCAGATCGACAATGCTGGTTCAGGATACGCAATTTCGGCAAACTCAGCTGGCTTTACGGTCGCTTCGAACTCGAACATCGCAACCAATGGTGACCTTACGGTGGCGGGTGGCGATATCACCCTCGGTACTACTTCGATTTTCTCGGGCGGAGACACAGCTTCGCTTAACAACATTGACGCGCTAGACGCGACAACGGTTAACACCGTTCAAAACGCCATTACCTCGTTACCAAACCTAACCTCGGCAACTTCGCTCGCTTCTGTGGGAACGCTAACGACGGGTGCAACCGGGGCTGGCTTTACGGTTAACCTCGACGCGTCAACTTTGACCTGTACCGATTGTTTAGATTTTGCAAACCTTGCTGACTCGATGACTTTAGATGCAGCACAATCTATTGTACAAGGTAACTATTCGTGGACAGACTATTATTTAAACACCACTGGAGTTGGCCGTTATTATAATGCGAATTTTTTACAAAACTACTCGGCAGCGGTTTATACTGCAAATGGAATTATAGCCGGTGGAGTTTTAAAATTACAATCTTCCTCGGCAGTTCGAACGTCAGGAAAATTATTTGTAATTGACAACACAGCTACTTACACAACTCCTGCTACAGTGTCAGGTTCACTCAATGACTTGAATCAAACACTGACCAATGAAACGGGTGGACTGATGACTATTTCTGGTAACACTGTAAACATTTCACGCTCAAGCGTGTCAAATATTGCGAGTGCAAATACAGTAGTTACAGGAGCGGTGATGGCACTTTCTAATAATGCTACGGAAACAATTGGTCTTGTTAACGACTCCGGAAGTATCCTAACACTTACACAAAACTACGCTAATTCCACAGGTGCGGTTTTAAAAATTGACTATGCTGGTACTGGTAATGCAATTCAGCTAAACTCACCAACCTCAGGAGATTTAGCAATAAACGGCGGCAATATTACCTCTACAAGCGGAATGCAATTTTCAAGTTCCAGCTATATCTGGAAGGATCTAGGTGCTAATACACTAATGAATTTAACTGACGCTGGAACCACGGGTAACCTCGGAGTTACCGGAGATATTAGCGGAGTTGGTGGTACCTTCTCAGGTAATGTGGCGGTAAATGGCGGAACTTTAAGTTCGACTGCTACAACTTTTAATATTGACGTTGGAAATACAGGCTCGATGGTTTTTCGGGACGGCACAAACACCCTCATGACTCTAGCCGACACTGGCACAACCGGAAACTTAACAACTACGGGTGACGTTATAGTTTCAGGTGGAGACATTACGCTTGGCGCAACCTCGATCTTCTCGGGCGGAGACATAGCTTCGCTCAACAACATCGATGCTTTAAACGCAACAACTACAACAACTATTCAAAACGCGATCACTTCACTACCGAATTTAACTTCAGCAACCTCACTCGCGTCAGTCGGAACTTTAACCACTGGGGCAACGGGGGCTGGCTTTACGGTTAACCTCGACGCGTCAACTTTAACCTGTACCGACTGTTTAGATTTTGCGAATTTTGCAGATTCGATGACTTTGGATGCATCGACTACGATTAATGCAGGTACTAGTAATTTGTGGCTACTTTCATCAGCTGGTACAAATGAACTTCTTTCTCTAACTAATTTTAGAACCGATTCAGCGTTAGGTATAGTTCAAGGTGCGAGTCTAACGGCCACAACACCAACTTCGACGGATGGAGGAGTATTGCATGTAGTAAATACTTTGAACAATAATATTGGTCTATCGGTTTACAGCGATCACGCAGGTAGCGCTACAGCACCACTTAGCTATCTGTTTGCAGACAATGCGGCTTTCGACCAAAACGTAGTGCAAGTAACAAATGATGGTGTGAAATCAGGAATCATGATTGATCAAAATGGAAATACCGGAATTGTATTATCAGAATCGGTTGGCGGAGCACTGCATGTTTCAAACAGCGGAAACCTTGGCTCAGGAATTACTGCATATAGTAATATTTCGGGACCTAACGCACCATTAGTACACTTTGCTACTGGATCAACTTACGCAAACCAAGCAACTATGTATGTATCGAGTGCAGGAGCCAGTTCACCTGCGCTTGGACTTGAATCGGGCAACACTACAAACCTCGGAGCCTTAACAGTTTATAACTCAAGTAATACTGGAGTGGGACTGCTGGTAGATTCGTCTCTTGGTGCAACGGCTAGTTACCCACTTTCGAATATTATTTCTTCAAATGTAGCTTTTGATCAATCACTATTACGAATTAATAACGGTTCTTTGAATTCTTCAAGTGCCGGTCTTGAAATTGCAATGGATGCTACAGATGCAACAAATCACATATATTCCGATGCTTTAAAAATTGGATACAATCCAACTATTAATACTGCATCTGGTCTATTAGCAACTGGAAATGCAGTTGATGTTTCGCGGACACTGGCAAATAATGGCGCCGGCAGTTTGAATATTTCAGGCGCATTGATGACGCTATCAGATAGTGCAAGTACTTTGGGTGGACTAATGATGCATACTGCGCCAATGATTCAAGCTACCCAGAACGTTACATATAGTACTGGTGATCTGATCTCACTTACAAACAATGGTGTTGGTTCGGGTATTGATATTGTAAACACAAACAATGTTTCAGGTGCAGGTATAGTAGAAATTTCGGCTCTTGGCTTAACTTCTGGTTATGGATTTAATATAAAGGTTGATGCCTCACTACTTTCTACTGGAGCAGCATACAGAGTTAAAGCTGCAACCTTGCTAACTACCCAAAAAGCCTTTAGTGCGGTGGCGAATACAACTGAAACTATTTATATTGAAACAGACGGAGATATTCATATTCCAGCCGGCTCAATTTGTATTGATAACGACGCCAGTTGTACATCTTCAACAGACGGTACGATTTACTATCGATCGGCTGTAACAACGGGTGGAGACTTAGCTGAGGTTTATGAGTCAACGGAAGTATTACAGGCCGGAGATATCATCGTGATTGATAGTGCTAACCCACTCAAAATCAAGCAATCTACTTCTCCTTATGAACAAGTATCGATTTCAGTGGTGGCAACAAACCCAGGAAACCTAATGAACGGTCCAACGGAAGCTGACTTAACGGCCGTTGGAATTGATCCGTCGACCGCTTTACCAAATTGGGGAAACTATGTTTTACCACCAGGTTCTTATCCTGTGGCGCTAGCTGGTCGAGTTCCAACACGAGTTAATACAGAAAACGGTGCTATTGCAGTCGGTGATTTAATTACTACATCATCAACTGCTGGAGCAGGTATGAAATCAACAATGCCAGGCGCGGTTGTAGGTAGGGCTCTTCAGGCTTGGAACGGACCAGGTGAGGGTGTAATTGAAGTCTACATCCTTTCCGGTTGGCACTCAGGCGGAGCGATTGCAAACAACGGAACAATGGGAACCTTAAATAATAATTTCGCTCTAACTGCGATTAGCCAAGCCACCGCCACAACCACAGGCCAAAATTCAAATGGTCTCTTTTTCCAGGGCTCTGGCTGGGACGGCACCACTGCCCAGGCGGTTGATATGGTGATTTCAAACGACGTAACTGATAGCGCAAACTACAAACTTTCTGTGAAAAATGATGTAGGAGCGGAAGTTGCCTATATTTCACAAAGTGGCGATATTGCACTTTCAGGCAAGTTGTATCCGTCAGACCGCGGAACTCTTCAGACCAGCAAGTACATATTCTATGACGGCTCAGCTGGGCCGGGTGGCGACTTTATGCGCACCAATGCCTCTGGTTGGGCAACAGGTTCTTACGACTTTGCCGAAATGTTCCCATCAAATGACAGGGTAGTTCCGGGAGAGGTGGTGGTTTTTGCAAACGACAACCAAACTGTTCAACGATCAACTGGCGTAGCTTACGATCGAAAATTGGTGGGTATAATTTCTACTAGACCGGGGTTCTTAGCTGGTGAAAATTTAGATGGTCACGTACCGGTAGCTTTAGCAGGGCGGGTTCCAACCTTTGTTTCAAACGAAAATGGAACCATTGCGCCAGGTGATCCACTTACAACTTCTTCGACTCCGGGCTACGCAATGAAAGCGACTGAGGCCGGACCAATTCTTGGTTACGCGATGGAGCCATTTAATGGCACTATGGGTTCAATTATCACTTTTGTTCGAGCCTCATACTACGATGGTGGACCAGTGGTGGATGCGCCAGCAACGAATAATATCGCTTCAGGCTTAACCACTACGTCAAACCTCGATGTTTCTGGAACACTTAACCTAAACGCCGGAAATATCATCAATGTTTCCTCAATTGCAGGACTCGGTAACAGGTGGATTATTAAAGACAACGGTGATCTTATTACTGAGGGTCGAATTACACACCTTGTAAAGTCTTACCAAAACACCGATGTTGAAACCTACGCTTCACTTTCTCGAGAAACAACTATTCAGCTTTCGGGAACTGCAACGCTCCATAATGGAACGGCAGTTATCAAGTTTGAGGATATCGATCCAGAATTTAATGATGTAATTTCAAACCAAAATACATATCGGGTGTTCCTAACGGCTTCGGAGGCTACAAATTCACTTTACGCGCTCAATAGAACAATCGATGGATTCACGATTCAGGAATCAAACGGAAATTCAAATGCCGTGATTGATTGGTTGGTGATTGCTTACCATAAAGATTACGCACCAACGGTAATTGTCCCTGACAACATTGCTCCGCAAACGGCAACGAGCACACCAGCGGTTATCGCTTCGCCATCAGCTACAACTACGCCGGTAATCACGTCTACACCAGCTACCGTGTCGCCGACTCTTGAAACGGACACTGCAACCTCGACACCAGTAATTGCACCGGTGGTGAATAGCCAACCGACGCCAGATACACAAACAGCGACCTCAACAGTACCGGTGATTACATCTCCAACCGCAACTAGCACACCGGCTATATAAAAAATATTCAGATTTATGGTAAAATAAAAACGTTCAAATGAGCGTTTTTATTTTCTACATACTATGAAAGATATTTTGAAATCAGGGACTTTAATTAAGGTCTACGCCAGCATTGCTCGGCTAGCCCTTTACGTTGCGGTGCTGTTTATTCCGCTCGCCTATTTTCCTTGGACGGTAGATGCGCTTGAGGTTAATAAACAAACAATTTTACTCATTGTGATTTCAGTCGGGACAATCGCTTGGTTAGGAACAATGGTTGCTAGGCGCCAATTTGCTTTTAAGAAAACATGGTTGTTTATAGTTCCAGTGTTGCTTGTGATTTCGGTAGCAATTTCCTCCTTTACTTCACCTTCAGTTCTAACAAGCTGGGTTGGTCAAGGATTACAAGAGTACACCAGCTTTCTCTCATTCTTAGCCTTTTCGCTCTTGTTTATTGTGGCTAGCCACTTACTCAGTGAAACAAAAACTCAGCAAACTGTGTGGTTTTTATTTCTGCTAGCGTCTTCCTTGATTGGCCTTAATGTTAGTTTTGCAATTTTCGGCCTGCAGATTTTGCCAACTAACTTTATCGGCACACCAAATTCGTTAGGCTTTTTTATGACCTCAGTGGCTGTACTGGCTTCCGGACTTTGGTTAGTTGATGGTAATAAAGTCGACCAACAGATTTTACCTGCGGGCATTATGGGGATAGTCTCAAAGGTTTTGATATTTATTACAGTTGTCGCGGATATTTTAATTTTACTGTCAATTGACTACTGGATGTTGTGGCTCTCTGCAATTCTTGGAATGGGCATAATTTTTGGTTTTGCAATTCTAAGAGCAGATGAATTTCCAAACACTTCGAAATTCGTGTTGCCAATGCTTTTATTTGTGGTCTCACTGCTTTTCTTATTCTTACCAAGTCCACTCGGAGGTCGATTTTCACCAGAAGTTTCGCCGTCTTATGGAGCTACACTAAATATCGCGAAAGCGACTTTGGCTGAGCACTCTGTACTCTTTGGCTCAGGACCTGGAACATTTTCTTTCAACTACGCTAAGTATGTTGTACAGGACGTGAATAATACCCAACTCTGGGACGTCCGTTTTGATCGTGGGGGAAGCTACTTGCTAACACTCCTTTCAACAATCGGTGTTGTGGGAACGCTACTCATGTTCTCATTCATTATGTGGCTTCTTGTTCTGGGGCTCAAGATGCTGATAACCGAACGAGCACACGCGGAGTGGAAAACAACTTTTGTTGCCTTTTCTGCGTGGTTAGTGTTAGCTTTTGGACTTTTCGCTTATTCTGCAAACTTTACCTTACTGTTTGTATTTTGGTTATTGTCGGCAGTGCTGGTAAGTCAGAGTAAATCGCAGGTATACGCTTCGGATTTCAAAACCTCACCAAGATTTGGTTTGTTAACGGCATTCCTGTTTGTTTTGGTGAACGTAGGTTTACTTACAGTAATTTTTGTAAGCTCGTCAAGATATATCTCTGAAATTGCTTTTGCTCACGCAGTTGAAAAAGACAAAGCAGGGGCGACTTTGGATGACGTAATTATTGATCTGGATCGAGCGGCTCGGCTAAATAAACTGTCAGACGCAAACTATCGTAATTTAGCAAACGCTCTGTTACTTAAAGCAGGTGAACTCATCAAAAACCCAGACACTACACCAGAACAATTACAGAGCTTTATTGGTGCAAGTAAATCGGCAGCTGAACGAGCTAAAGACCTTTCACCACAAAATGTGACCAACTGGGCAATGCTTGGCGATATTTACCGCGAAGTTTCACCGGTTGTGGAGGGTGCTGATCAGTACGCAGTCGGGGCATATTTACAGGCAGTTGAACTATCTCCGACTAATCCAAAATATCGAACAGTTCTTGGGCGAGCATACTTAGTAAGAGCAGATCAGTTAGGTATTTTGGCGGAAGGTGATGATGAGGAAATTGCAAAGACAGCTTCTGAAAATCAGACTGAGGCGATTCGTTTGGCGGTCGAGAGTTTGCTAAAAGCAGTAGAGCTTAAGCCAAATTATGCACCCGCTGTTTACAACTTAGCGTTGGCTTACGAGCGACAAGGTAATTTAGCGGAAGCAGTTACAAAAATGGAAGCGTTGCGAGCTGGCAATCCGTCTGACATCGGAATCTCACTTCAGCTTGGTCTATTGTATTTAAAACAAGGAAAAACTGAACTTGCACAAACCGAGCTAGAAAGGTCAATCGAAATCGCGCCAAACTATTCAAACGCTCGCTGGTTCCTTTCTGCAGTTTACGAACAGCAGGGTAATTACACTGGTGCAATCGAACAGGTTGAAAAAGTTCTAGAATTGAATCCAGATAACTCCGCGGTTCAGCAACGACTAGATCGATTAAAGACTGGAGATGTAAACCCAAAGTTACCAGAGCCACTTGAAGAAACTTCAAATACTGCTTCGGACAGTATTGTAACAACTGGAGATAGTACAGTCTCTGAGCTACCAGTCACACCATAAAAAAGTTCGTATAAAATGAGGTGATTTCACCTCATTTTATATTTCTGAAAATTTACCTATGGAGATTTATTAAATACTAATTAAATAACGTCGTCTGATAGTGTTTTTTATGACAACTTTGACCAAGTTGCATGACATACACTAAGCCGTCATTCAGAGCCTGCTGTGAGTCATGGCGAAGAATCTAAATGTTGCAGTACACCGTAAATATAGGTCCAGGTTGTTAGAGAGGGTGTAGTTTTGGATAATGTCTTATTCTACCGAAAAGGGTGTGTATAAAAAAAAGACCCCAGCTGGGTCTAAGGTTGCAAAACAGAGTGTCTGCTTGCTTGCTAGTTTACCACTTGAAGTCGATCGAGGCTCCGTGTGGCGTTACGCTGAGGGCAGTGCCAGAGCCTGCGAGAACCACGCTGGCAGTAAATAGCCCATAGGTGGTGCTTCGTAGGTGGCTATACCGCGAGCGAGCGTCGTTGTAGGCAGGCTCGTTCGGGTAGATGGTTTCAGGAGCGGTTGAAAGCACATTGTGCTTCATCCTGCTTGCAAGACCATAGGTGATGGCACCTGACACTGCGAGCGCCCCGCTTGTGGCAAGGAGTGTGGACCCGGCAAATCGGAGCTTCCTCGACGATGGCTTTTTGTTCTTGTGTGCGAGTTCTACCGAGGCGTCTGGAATGCTCGTTCCGTATAAGAATGCCAGCTCCCTATTTACACAGATGTTGAATTGGCCAAAAGCCACTGGGCCGTCCTGCGATACAAGCCCTAAGCACTCGCTCATCGACTTTGCCATGGTGGGCTTGTCTGGACCCGGATCGCTTTCGAAGCAGCTCAAGTTCGGGTACTCGCTAAAGTCCGAACAGCCAATTTCCCGCAAGGGGAAGTCTCGATAGACCAGTGGGTTCTGACTTTTCACCGAACCGTCGAGGTAGACGAACAGCTTCGTTTCTGCCGGCACTCTGTTTGCAATAAAATCACGCAGAATGCTGATATCGATGAGTGAGGAGGTTGGAGCGAGCAGCTCAGGGTCGAACATATCCGAAGCCATAAGACCCGGCGCACCCGAGTCCACAGCGCCGTGGGCACGGAGGACCAGAACAAGATTCTCACCAGTTTGAACTTGTGTCAGACTTTCGGTGAAGGCCTTGATGATGTTCGGCCCGGTCGCTTCGGCGCCACACAAACTTACCACGTTGCCGAGCATCGCCTCAGAAGTGCCTAGTGTAGTTGCGAGCTCTTGGCACTCCGTTTGCGCGTTTTGCAAATGGGGGAGCTCGGGCGCAAAAGGGTATTCTTCAATTCCCACAATGAGGACATGGCTACGCGGGGCGTCTCCAGCTTTTGCGGTAAACGCCAGCAAGAAACCGATTACCAAAGTCAAAAACTGCTTCACAGGAGCCTCCAGATTTATTGTTAATCCCAACTTGAGGGACTCATAAACCTAACTAATTTTAGCATAAGTGTCAATATCTTGACCGAATATGTTTTTTTACCTATTATCAAGACTTAATCAGCCTTTTTAGGCGAAGATGTATATATTATGCTCCAAGTTGGAATTGTCGGTCTACCAAACGTAGGAAAATCAACATTGTTTACCGCGCTCACTAAAAAACAAGTGGACTGCGCCAACTTTCCGTTTTGTACAATCGAACCAAACGTGGGGACTGTGAAGGTGCCAGACGCGCGGATTGATAACTTATCATCAATTTCGGGCTCACTTAAAGTAATTCCAACCGCGATCGAGTTCGTTGACATCGCCGGGCTTGTGAAGGGCGCTCACAAAGGTGAGGGACTCGGAAATAAATTTTTAGCAACCATCCGCGAGGTCGACATGATCGCGCACGTGGTTCGTAACTTTACAGAAGGTGAGGTAACGCACGTTGATGGATCAGTCGATGCGATACGAGATGTGGAGGTGATTGAACTAGAACTAATCATGGCGGATCTCGCGTCTGTTGAAAAACGTTTAAACAGCATTGAACGAAAGGCAGAGGCAACAAAAGATAAGGCGCTAGTAGCAGAGGTTGCAGTGCTTAAGAAGTGGCAAATGGTTTTAACCCAGGGAAAACTGGCGTCGGTGGTCGAACTTACACCGGAGGAACGGGTTACCGTAAACACCATGAGATTGCTTACAGACAAGAAGGTTTTGTATATCGTGAACGTGGACGAAAAAGACGCAAAGGATCCAAACTGGTCATCACCACTTGGCCCAGACCGAATTGCAATTCCAATCTCAGTTAAAATCGAAGCCGAAATTGCCTCACTCGAGGAAGAAGATGCGTTAATGTTCATGGAAGAACTTGGGCTAGCTGATTCTGGACTAAACGTAGTCATAAAAACAGCTTACACAATGCTCGACCTTATTACTTACTTCACAAGCGGTGTACAGGAAACGCGAGCTTGGACCGTTCGAAAAGGCTCAACCGCGCCACAAGCGGCGGGAGTAATTCACACGGATTTCGAAAAAGGTTTTATCCGAGCTGAAACTATTTCCTACAACGACTATGTTGAATTTAACGGGGAAGCTGGAGCCCGGGATAATGGAAAATTCAGGGTCGAGGGTAAAACATATGTGGTAGAAGACGGAGATGTAATGCACTTCAGATTTGCAACATAAAAAATACTAGCTTCGGCTAGTATTTTTTATGTTTAGATTATGTTGTTGCCAAAAATCTTAATCTTAAGACCTGAAGTCTAACTCTTAAAACACTTACTTAATGAACTTCATCACTCTTCGACCGACGAATTGACCTTCACGGCGGTAGAGGATGTCATTATTGTATTCAGGATCAGTGCTGAAACCTATTTTTCGCATCACGGCGTTCATTGGCACCTCAAACGTATGTTCTTTTTGCACCAGGTTTCGAGTGTCTCCGGTGCGCGCTACCTCCTTTACAAAGTGAACGGGGTTAACCAACACAACAACACCGTCTGGTTTAAGAGTTTTGTAGAGAGCAGAAAAACAATCGGTATATAGCTTCTCAAGTTCATTAACTGCGGTAGTCACCTCGGCATAAGTTTCACTGCCTTGTCTTGGAACGCCGAGAAATGGCTCTGTTGCGATAGCGTCAATTGTTTCTGGCTCTATGTGTGCACCAATATTTACGGCGGTAGTAACGTATAATTTATAACTTGGCACGTCGTAACCAGAATTTTTGAGCCAACCCATATTTTGTTCGGTATCGGAGATGGCCATTTCTAAAATGTCAGAGCCTCTGAGTTTTTCAAAGCCAAGTAGCGCGCCCTCCATTAAAACAGTTCCCGAACCACAGAAGGGATCAAGTAAAGTTTTACCTTCAGGTTGAACACCAGTAATGTTGATCAGCATTCTAGCGAGTTTAGGTGGCAACATTCCGCGTTTTGCATCACGTCTTGGTCTATCAAAATCACGCTTTGACCAGTCCTCGTAATCCTGGACAGCAGAAGTCAAACCAACCAGTGTTTCCCGTTCACTAACCAAAAATACAAATTCACCACCAGAGGCTAGCATTTTGTTTTTTGTAACAGTAACGGCGCTTAGATTAGGATCTCGACTTGTAACATAACGTACAGGTTGACCCGACGCTTTGAGTGCTTTTTTGACCTCAAGCCCAATCGCATCTTTATCTTTTTGCAAAGCCCGAGCTCTTTTAGTATCCCCAAACTCGTAAATACTAAGACCAAAAGTAATTTTTCCGTCGTAGTTTGCTCCGATTATCATTGAAGTTAAGAACTCGATAAGTTCAGCGCGTGATTCTCGTTTTATTGAGCCCACGATGTGGCCAATTTTTTGAATCCCACCCAATTTGTCGTTTAGTTTTGTGAGCTCCATGTCAATATCATCAAAAACTGCCACGAGTTCCGTTGCGTTTACGGGATCTGCTCCTGTTAGACCTTTAATTTCGAGCAGTGAAAGTTCCGGATTTGAGCCAAGTATGGTAAAAGTTTGCATATACCTTTGAATGATATAGTATTAGATTACTATGAGAAAATTTTTGCTTATAATTACAGCTGTTTTGCTGTTTGGTATCACCAGAACGGCACTTGCGCAAGAGCCTGACTTCACAATTCACAATTTTCACGCTGATTTAACTATCAAAGAAGACGGTTCGCTTTTAGTGGTTGAAACAATATCTGGCGATTTTCTAAAAGAAAAACACGGTATTATTCGATACATTCCAGTCGTTTACGATATGAGCGAGAATCTTGAAGCAACGACTGATCTTGCTCTAATAAATATAAAGGATATTTCAAACACCGATGTACCCTATTCTACATCAACTGAAAAAAATGATTTTGTAATTCGGATTGGTGATCCAAACAAGACCATTTCTGGTAGGTATGAATATACCATAGAATACACAGTTCGTGGGGCATTTATGTACTTCGATGATCATGACGAACTTTATTGGAATGTGACCGGGAACAATTGGCCGGTCGCAATGAAAAATGTGTCAGCTTCAATTCATCTACCACCGGGTGCTTTTTTAACAGGTAAGACTTGTTTTACTGGTAAAGAGGGAAGTACAGTGAGCAATTGCTCGTTTCGTGATTCAGGGATAAAAGTCGAGGTTACAGCGACTGATTATTTAACGCTAGCGATTGGTTTTACGCCAAATGTAATATCAGAGGTATTACCAACCATCATCGATAAAGCAGAGCTGGCACGTTTACAGGCCGAAAAAGAGGCAAGAGGTGCGGAAATTGCAAAAAAGTATATTGTAATTGCAAATTTATTTTGGTTATCACCTATACTAATTATTGCTATTCTCAAGGTACTTAGCCAATTATTTTGGCCGTCAGTTGAGTCAAATCGGGCTGTTATAGCTGAGTTTAAAGCACCTGACGAGTTAAGGCCCACAGAACTTGCGGTACTTCTAAACGGCAAAATTCAGAAACAAGACATGTCTGCTTTTGTGGTAGATATGGCAGTGAGAGGTTATTTAAAAATTTCAGAATCAAATATCGGCAAGAAAACAAATATTGCAGTTATAAAATTAAAAGAGGCAGACTCGAACCTACGGTCATGGGAAGAAGCTTTTTTTACGGCAATGTTTAGGAGCTCAACGGAATTAGATCACCAAGCACTCGGAGCTCAACTTTCGACGGTTATTGGGAAAACGAATCAGGTGATTATAAACGAGCTTGTGCTTCAGGGTTATTTGAAACGAAATCACTATAAAAATGACAAGTATTTACTCGTACTTCTTTTTATCTATTTCTTAATTTTAGCCTTCAGTGGTCTAGTTGCTATGCTTGCATTTGCGAATTTTGTACCGTTTTTTGCAATGTTTATAACGGGACTTCTTCTGCCTTTCTTTAGACCAAAGTTAATTCAATACACTGAAAAAGGTGCGGAAGCAGCAATAAAGGGTCAAGGTTTGAAATTGTTCATTAATACTGCTGAGCGTTACAGATTAAAATGGCAGGAACAAGAGAATATCTTTGAGGAATTATTGCCTTACGCAATGATTTTCAAAATTACCGATAAGTGGAGTAAAGTATTTCACGATTTTTACGCGGAAACTAATCAAGTCAGAAATAAACCCGACTGGTACTCAGGATCTAACGACAGTGCTTTTGATTTTTCAGAAATGGGATCTAATTTAGCAAATTTCTCAAATTCACTGCCGAATAAACTACGCAAATATGGCTCTGGCGCTAGTTATGCGCGATCTGGTTCAAAAAAAGGTTGGTCTAGAAGCGGTAGTGGATTTTCAGGCCACGGCTCGTCTGGCGGTGGTTTTGGAGGCGGCGGTGGTGGATCTTGGTAGTTTTGTGATAAGGTAACGTTTGAATGTTCTTTTAGGGGGCTAACGATGTACAAAACTCTTTTGTTCTGGTTACTAACTGCTGGGCCAGCAATGGCTGAAGATGATTACAGCCTTGTATACCAGTGCGAAATGTTGAAGATGTATGGCGTATTCATCCGCTATCATCCGGTCGACGATAGGTATGACTGGGTAGATGATTTTTTCGAGGTTGCAGAAGGAAAAGCCTTATTTGTAGCTGCCCGAAATGGCCGGATGTTTGTAGGCTGGGGTAAAATCGAAAGCACAATACACGACCACGTTTATCGAGACAGTGTAAATATCGTAAACGGGGAGATCTTCTTTGTTTCTATGGATAACGGTAGAAATTACCTTAATCTTGGCGACAAATCAGTGGCGATCGGCGGTACAGCCTGCAATATTGAGATCGAAACTGAGCAAGAAAACCTCAGAATAAGTTGGGTGATTTGTGGCCTCAGCGATCAGACACGACAAACCTGGGTAGTTGAGACTCACCCATCAATTATTAGTGCTTACCCTAGGTAGGTGCTTTTTTATTGACGGATTTAAAGTTTTAGGCTAATATTCCAGCACTAATTAATCATAACAATTGTCCGTAGCCTGAAAGGGCTGCTTCAAACGAAGCCGATATATGATCTACGAAATTCTATATATCATTCCTTCAAAGTTTTCTGACTCAGAAATCGAAGGAGTAGAGGGTCACATTAACGAGATCCTAGTGAGAAATGAGGCTAAAGTCTTAAAAACAAGTAACCTCGGTAAGATTAAACTTGCCTACCCAATAAAACGGGAAAAACACGGAACTTACGTGCTAACCTACATCGAAGTTGCTGGTGTAAATCTAGCGAAGATCGATCAGGATCTTCGACTTTCAGAAGAGGTTCTAAGGCATGTTCTAGTTAAAAGACCAGAAGGTGTTTCTGAAAAGAATTACACTATTGGAACTTACGTTGAACCATTAACTTCAGAGGGGAAACGAACACGCGGAAAACGTGAAACAGTTAAAGAAGAAGCTGTAAAACCAGCTAAGAAGTTGTCGACAGCCGCTTTAGATAAGAAACTTGATGAGATTCTTGATAGCGACATCGCTTCAGACATGTAATAATTAATCAGTCGGCAAAAGGTTGTAAAATGGTACAATACGATAAGTTGGATTATCATCTAAACCTTTTAACCAAAACTAAAAATTATGGCATCTTCACTTAATAAAGTTCAAATCATCGGAAACCTAACACGTGATCCTGAAATCAAACAGACCACAAATGGTCAGTCAGTTTGCACAGTCGGCGTAGCTACAAACCGAACCTGGAAAGATCAATCAGGCGAGAAAAAAGAGCAGGTTGAGTACCACACAATTGTGGCTTGGGGTAAACTTGCAGAAATTTGTGGTCAGTACCTCAAAAAAGGTCAGAAAGCTTATTTTGATGGTCGACTTCAGACTCGAGACTGGGAAGGTCCAGATGGAGTGAAAAAATACCGAACAGAAATCGTCGCAGAAAACATGATTATGCTTGGTGGTCGAGGTGGTGAAGGTGGTGGTAACAGTTTTGGCGGTGATGTTGATTACTCAGCATCAGCTCCTTCTGTAAGCGACGATCCTTCACGCGCTTCTAACTCAAACGACGAAATCAGAATTGAAGATATTCCATTTTAAACTAAATTAGGCTGTGATTGTGAGTTGGTACTGAGGTATCTCAAGTAAACTCTCAATAAACCTAAATAAAATATGGCAAAAAATAATAACCTATTAACAACAGATAAGTACTGTAACTTCTGCGTTAATCAACAGCTTGATATTGATTACAAGAATACAGAACTTTTGAAGCGTTATATTTCATCTTTTGCAAAGATTACTTCACGAAAACGAAGCGGTCTCTGTGCAAAACACCAGAGAAAAATTTCTCTTGAAGTAAAACGCGCACGAATCATGGCATTTTTGCCATTCGTTCACAAATAACATCAACCGTGAAACATTATTGTTTGGTTGATATATTAGTCAACTAATCAAATATATTTCACAAGATCAGCTATGCTTTCAAAAGAAGATATACTGTATCGCAAAAAACTGTGGGACTCGGTCTTGGCCGATGTTCGGCAGTTTTTTGTTTCTCGGGACTTTTTAGAGTTTCAAACGCCACTACTTGTGAAGTCGCCTGGTATGGAGCCGAACCTATCACCACTTAAAACCGTGGTGAATAACCAAAAAGCTGGCTTCATTACGTCCCCTGAATATTCAATGAAAAAACTTTTAGGTACAGGTTTTGAAAAAATCTTTACGATTACGCCCGTGTTCAGAGATAACGAAGCTGGACGACACAATACGCCTGAGTTTTTAATGCTTGAGTGGTATGCGCCAGGAGTATACGAGGATTTGATGGCTGAGACTGAAGAATTGTTACAGTTTGTCCTCGGAGACCGAACTGTTTGGCCAAAAATTAAACATACAAACGCAAATATCGATGAACATGGCGATCCACATGTAGAGCATAAAAGGTTTTTTGTAAAGAATTACCCAGTGGCTGAAGCTTCACTGGCACAAATATCAGTAGACGGAAGCTACGCAGAACGTTTCGAAGCTTTTGGGGACGGTATGGAACTCTGTAATGGCTTTGCAGAATTAACCGATGCTACAGAACAGCGACGCCGCTTTGAAGCTGAAAAATCGGCTAGACTAAAGGCCGAAAAGGAGGTTTTCCCGATTGATGAGGAACTGTTAAGTGCAATTGAAAGCATAAAAAAGCCAGTTTATGGAAACGCGCTCGGTCTTGACCGACTTGTGATGCTGAAGTACGGTATAGGGGATATAAATGACGTTCAGATATTTCCATCTAATCAGCGCTTCGTTTAAATTCAGTAAAATAATTACATTGAAGTAAAAAATATGCCATCACCAAACGAATTAAAAAAAGGAACAGTTATTCGATACGACAATGACCTTTGGGTTGTTGCTGATTTTCAACGGGTCGCTCCTGGAAAAGGGAGCTCATTTGTTAGAACAAAATTAAAGTCACTTGCGTCCGGAAAAGTAGTAGAAAATAACTTCAAAGCATCTGAAAACCTAGTGTTTGAAGATGTATCACGAAAAAAGATGCAGTTTATTTTTGGCGATTCAGAA
Source organism: Candidatus Uhrbacteria bacterium CG_4_9_14_3_um_filter_41_35 (assembly GCA_002791275.1). GTDB lineage: Bacteria > Patescibacteriota > Patescibacteriia > UBA9934 > UBA9934 > UM-FILTER-41-35. Next base: position 32,977 of record PFWT01000003.1, read on the forward strand.
ACACTAACTTTTATGGACGGCAAAGATTACGAACAAATTGCTATCGGTCGGGATCTAATCGGAGACGATGCTCGATTCTTAAAAGAAGGCCTTGAGGTGACTGTAATTATGCACGGGGATCGAGCTATTTCAATGGAATTACCAGGTAAGATTGAATACACAATCACCGAGTCAGAACCTGCAGTGAAGGGTGATTCATCAAGCGGAAACGTGCAAAAAGATGCGGTTGTAGATAACGGTCTTAAAATTCGCGTACCAATCTTTATTAACGAAGGCGACTTGGTTCGAGTTAATACTGAAACTGGAGATTACGTAGAGCGTGTTACAAAATAATGAATTTTATAAAACACAAGCGCAAGCTTGTGTTTTAGTTTTGGCAACAAAATAATCTCTGTGTTTCCTCTTTTTCTTATGATACAATGTTCGTATTATGGCAAAACGAAGAAAGCGAACTAAACGAAAAGGTGGTAACTCAGAAGGGTTATCAGACGGTGTAAAACAGAGTATATTTGCAGTTTCTATTGTGGTGGCTGGCTTATTATTCTTTTTATCGTTCTTTGGTTTAGGCGGGGTTGTTGGTGAATATTCAAATCAAGCCCTGACAATGATTTTTGGTTGGGATAAGTGGCTGTTTTCCGTTGTACTATTGGTACTTGGTTGGAGCGCAATTTTTCCTGACCGTCGCCTTCTTTCAAACGTAAATTTAATCGGCATTGTCACTTTTTTTCTGGCGTTTAATGGTTTGCTGAATCTACTTTTTGCCAGCGATGGTCTTGCGGAAAAAATCGCAAAAGCCGGTGGTTACACTGGACTCTTAGTTTCAGCACCACTTGTTAGTTTAATCGGTTTTTGGGGAGCGTTCATTGTGGCTGTGGCTGGAATTTTTGTAGCAATCTTTTTAATTTTCAACGTCTCGCTTAATTCTATCCTCACGGTACACACCCATTTTACAAATATGGGACGAGTTGTTCACAGAAATCGAATTGAAGAACGTGAAGAATTTGATGACGAAGAAGAAGACGAAGGAGAGCTAGAAACCGATGAAGAGGATGCGGATCTTGAGGAGGAGTTGGATGAAGAAATAGAAGAGGAAGATGATGAGGAAGAAGGAGTTGAATCCGGGGTGAAGTCACCGCTAATGATCGGCGCTGGTGAATCGGTAATGACTAGCAAACGACGTCGACGGATAGTTATTCCAGTTGATTTGCTTGACGAGCGCATTAGTGAAGCTGAAGCTGGCGACACCGATAGAGCTGCGGATATTATTCAAAAGACATTCAAACACTTTAATATCGAGGTAGAAATGGTCGACGTACGTGTGGGTCCGTCGGTGACTCAGTATTCACTAAAACCAGCACAGGGAGTGAAGCTATCACGTATAGTTGGCTTACAAAATGACTTAGCACTCGCACTTGCAGCGCACCCAATCAGAATCGAGGCACCAATTCCAGGTAAGGCACTGGTTGGAATTGAGGTGCCAAATCGAAAAGTTGGTGCGGTTTCGTTGCGTGAACTACTCGAGTCTAAGGAGTTTAAAACACGCAAAACAAATATGATGGCACCACTTGGAAAGGATGTTTCAGGTGCTGTATCTTCTCTTTTTGTCGACAAGGCTCCGCACACGATGGTGGCGGGAGCGACTGGGTCTGGTAAATCCGTTTGTTTAAACGGCGTGATTGTTTCACTGTTGTATCAAAATGGACCTGATGATCTAAAAATGATTATGGTGGATCCAAAACGCGTGGAACTTGGAGTGTACGCTGGTATTCCACATTTATTAGTTCCGCCAATTACACAGTCGGAAGAGGCGATCAATGCTTTGAAGTGGGGTGTGCGGGAAATGGAACGACGACTCGACCACCTTGCGAAATACGGAGCACGAGATATAGATTCATATAACGCAAAGAGCAAGGAACGAATGCCAAAAGTCGTCTTTATTATCGACGAGCTTGCGGATCTTATGAGTCAGAACAAGCGAGATGTTGAGTCGTTAATTGTTCGAATTGCGCAAATGGCGCGTGCCGCGGGTATTCACTTGATTTTAGCAACTCAGCGACCATCGGTTGATGTTATTACCGGAACTATTAAAGCAAATATCCCAACACGTTTGGCGTTTGCCGTAGCTTCGCAGGTGGACTCAAAAACGATTCTTGATATTTCAGGAGCGGAAAAATTACTCGGTAGGGGAGATATGCTCCTTTCAACACCACAGCTTTCAAAACCAAAACGACTTCAAGGAGCCTATGTTTCAGATCAAGAAATTGAACGGGTGGTTGATTTCTTGAAGAAAGAAGGAGAACCAGATTATAATTACCAGGTTACTGAAGACTCTAGGGGTGGAGGTGTTGCGATGAGTTCTGAGGATTCAGACCCGCTTCTTGAAGAAGCTATTGCAATTGTAGTGGCCGATAGAAAGGCTTCCACCTCCTACTTGCAACGGCGAATGCGAATTGGCTACTCACGAGCAGCGCGAATTGTGGATCTCTTGGCGGAGATGGGGATTATTGGTGAACAAAATGGCTCAAAGCCTCGAGAAGTACTCATAGAAAAATGGCCGTTACCAGGGGCAGGTGCACCAAAAAAAGCAAAAGAACCAATTGAATACGAGGAAGACTATGACGCTGAAGAGGAGATGGATGAAGAGGCTGATGATATGGCAATTGAAGAAGAAGACTTTGATGATGAGATGGAAGATTCAAAAATGACCCCACCAAAGCCAATTATCGAAGCAGATGAAGATGAAGATGAAGATGAAGATGAAGATTTTTCAGAATTTGATGAGGAAGACGAAAATGATGACGATGATGACGAGTTTGCAAATTATAATGATGACGAATAAGCTTGAAGAGGATTTAAAATTGTAACTGGTTGTAATGGTATTTGTAAAACGTAAACTAGATAGAAACCCGCAAACGCTCGGAGAAAAACTCCGAGCGCTTCGTCGTGGACAGGCGGTGAGCCTTGAAATGATGGAAAAAGAAACGCAAATTCAACTAAGGTACATCGAGGCACTCGAAAGAGGTAGGTACGAAGACTTACCCGAGCCAATTTACACGAGAAACTTTATTAGGTCGTATGTACGGGCTTTAAAATCGGACGAGGGTTATTTTCTGGAACTTTATGAAGAAGAGTGTGGGGTGTGCGATTTAGTGACACCCATGCAAACACCCAGACAACGAATTAAAAAAATAAAATTTTTAGTTTCGAATAAACTCCTGAAATTTGTTTGGTTATTTATTATAGCGATTTTAATTTTTGGTTACTTAAGTTGGCAGATTAAGGAAATCGTGGGGCCACCCGAAATTATTCTGTTTTCGCCAGTTGATTCTTCGGTAACGTCTGAGGCAAAGGTTGTGGTTGAGGGATATGTTGATAATGAAGCTACGGTTTATGTAAACGGAACTCAGGTGGTTGTTGATGAACAAAATATTTTTAATTCCACGATTGATCTTGACAAAGGCTTGAATATAATCCGAGTCGAAGCAGAACGACGGTACTCGAAAAAAGCTTTAATTGAAAGGCGAATTGTGTTTGATATACAAAAATAAAACAGGCTGTGAACAACTAACTTTTCGAACAAAATTATTGTGTTAATATAGAAGTACAGAGGGGATTGCTCCTCTCTTTTATTTAACCAGTCTGTGTTCGGGTTCTGATCCCACTCCCCATGCTCTCAGACCTTATACAACAAAATATGGCAAAAACAGACGAGCAAAAAGCTAGGTTAGCAGCGGCAACAGAGGCAATCTCACAAATTAAACAAAGGTTTGGTGAGGGTTCTATTATGCGTTTAGGTGAAGCGAGGGCAATGCAGGTTGAATCAGTTTCAACAGGTTGCTTGTCGCTAGATTTAGCTTTGGGGGTTGGTGGAGTTCCGCGGGGTCGGATTATTGAAATCTATGGTCCGGAATCTTCGGGAAAAACTACACTATCACAGCACATTGTGGCAGAATTTCAGGCACTTGGTTGTGTAGCTGCGTTCGTCGATGCAGAACACGCTCTTGATCCAGATTACGCGCAGAAAATTGGGGTTGATACAAACGAACTATTTATTTCTCAACCAGACACTGGGGAGCAGGCGCTCGAGATTGTCGAGACTTTGGTACGTTCAAGCGCGGTCGACGTAATTATTGTCGATTCTGTGGCCGCACTTACGCCAAAGGCTGAAATAGAAGGGGAAATGGGGCAGTCACATATGGGACTGCAAGCGAGACTTATGAGCCAGGCACTTCGAAAACTGGCAGGTATAGTTTCTAAAAGCGGAACGACGGTTATATTTATTAACCAGATCAGAATGAAGCTGGGCGTAATGTTTGGTAATCCGGAAACAACGCCTGGTGGAAATGCGCTTAAATTTTATTCCTCGGTTAGAATCGAAGTGAGACGTTCAGCGCAAATTAAACAGGGTGAGGCAATTGTTGGAAATAGAGTTAAAGTAAAGATTGTAAAAAACAAAGTAGCGCCACCGTTTCAGCATTGTGAATTTGATATTATGTATAACGAGGGTATTTCAATTGCTGGGGACCTAATTGATCTGGGGACACAAGTAGGCTCAATTGAAAAGAAAGGAAATACTTATAGTTTTGGTGAAGAACGACTCGGGGTGGGTCGGGAAAATGCTAAAAGATATTTGCGCGAAAATCCAAAGTCACTTAAGGCAATTCGCAAAGCAACAATGGAAATAGTAAAGAAAGATAAAGTTTAATTGGCACTGTAAGCTATAAAACACTCAACTTCTGAGCTGATTGTTTTATAGCTTACAAAATTTGTTTACCTTAAAATAAATCTTGGGTATTATTTTGAATAAAGTCCGCTTTAACTGCGGGGTTTGGGTTGATATTATCAGATCTGTTCCAGAACGATACTTGGCGCGTGCCAAGGAAACTCTCTCCTCTCGTTCGTAAGAAAAGGCCTGATACTCGTACATCTATTCCGGACCCTGCAGTTAAAGCGGATTTTTTGTTTAAATAAATCTTTGTTTAAAATATTGTGGTTATTTATAAAATTCAGAAATTAATTTAGAGAATTGTAATCATTTTTGGTTTGATGAAGAATGGGGGCTATAAGCTTGACTAATTTCAGCAAAGTTTGATATACTCACTCCGCTTGGAAGGAGATATCCTTCTATCATCACTCTTGCTATCGACAAGGATGCAGAAGCGATGAATAAGCGCTAATATTAGCCACTTTAGGTGTGATCCCCAAACACCAGAATACGTCTTTCTATGCCCATTTTTTGGCATACGAGGACCTAAAATACAATAAGGTTGTTTAAACTATTCCAGCCTCGAGCTTTTCTCAGGGTGGCTTTTTGTGTTCAGGTCAGGCGTTTAGTTGCTAAAAATCCAAAAAACAATTGTTTTTTGGATGCAGATAATCAAGCTTAACGGGTAATTTAATACAAAACTATGGCACAAAAGACTGAAAAGACTGTTCAGCCGCGAAAGTTTTTCACGAAAAATAGGCCAGCGATGGATCTCCCAGAACTTATTGAGATCCAGAAGGCTTCTTATGATTGGTTTCTAAAAGAGGGTATTCGTGATCTTTTTCACGAGATCTCTCCTATTAGCGACTTTATCGGTCGTGATCTTGAGTTAACTTTTGAGGATTATTATATCGATGAACCAAAATTCGATGAAACAACCTCAAAGTTCAAGAATATTACTTACGAAGCCCCGCTTCGAGTAAAGGCAAAATTAACTAATAACCGTACTAAAGAGTCAAAAGAACAGGAAATTTTCTTGGGGGACATTCCTGTGATGACACCACGAGGAACTTTTATTGTTAACGGTATCGAGCGTGTGATTGTTTCACAGCTTGTGCGTTCAGCTGGAGCTTTCTTCACTGCCGAGGTTGTTAGAGGTAGACGCCAGTATGGAGCAAAAATAATTCCAAACCGTGGAGCTTGGCTTGAGTTTGAAACTGATGGTAAGAACGTTATTTGGGTTAAGATTGACCGAAAACGAAAGGTAGCGGTTACTTCTCTTATGAGGGCTTTTGGGTTTTCTTCAGATGAAGAAATCTTACCATTGTTTGCCGATATCGACACTCATCCTTTGAATAAATATATTGAAGCTACACTCGCAAAAGACTCGGCTTCAAATGAAGAAGAAGGACTTAAAGAGGTTTATAAGCGTATTAGACCAGGTGATTTAGCAACAGCAGATAACGCACGTCAGCTAATTCACTCGATGTTCTTCAATTTTGACAGATACGACCTTGGTCCAGTTGGAAGATATAAATTTAATCTTCGATTTGGAAAAGATAATCCAGAAGAAGGTGTTCAAGACGAACCTAACAGAATTCTTTCAAAAGAAGATCTTGTTGAGATTATCCGGGAAATTATTCGTTTGAATAACTACCAGGAGGAACCAGATGACGTGGACCACTTGGGTAACCGCCGAATTCGTGCGGTTGGGGAGCTCATTCAGGGGCGATTTAGAATTGGTCTTGCTCGAATGGAGCGAATTGTTCGTGATCGAATGAGTACACACGACATTGAATCCTTGTCACCAGGAAAACTAATCAACGCACGTCCAGTAATCGGCTCAACTCGTGAGTTCTTTATGAGCTCACAGTTGTCACAGTTCATGGACCAGATCAACCCACTTTCTGAGCTCGAGCATAAACGCCGACTTTCAGCGATGGGACAGGGTGGACTTTCAAGAGAACGTGCTGGATTTGAGGTTCGAGACGTGCACACTACGCACTATGGTCGAATCTGTCCGGTGCAAACTTCTGAGGGACCAAACATTGGACTTATTGGACATCTTGCCAGTTACGCTCGAATCAATAAGTACGGATTTATTGAAACTCCATACCGAAAAGTTGTTATTGAAAATGGTCGAGCAAAAGTAACTAATGATATTGAATACCTAAACGCGTTTAAAGAAGAAAAATCAATTACTGTACCAGCTACAGCGCCAGTTGATGATGATGGTTACATTATCGCAGAATTTGTTGAGGCTCGAAAGTATGGAGAGGCGAAATCGGTTGCTGTTACTGAGGTGAATTACATGGATGTGTCACCTGGACAGATCGTGTCTATTGCTACATCACTTATTCCTTTCCTTGAGCACGATGACTCTACTCGAGCGCTCATGGGATCAAACATGCAAAGACAGGCTGTGCCTACAATTAGACCAAGAGCACCGATAGTTGGAACTGGCATGGAAAGACGAGCTGCGCTTGATTCAGGTCACGTGTTAGTAGCTGATGCTGATGGCGAAGTTACACTTGTAAACTCTGGAAAAGTTGTTGTTAATTACGAAAAAGAAGGGGAAGTTATTTACGATTTGAATAAATTTATTCGTTCAAACGCAAGTACAGCGATTAACCAGCGCCCAGTTGTTGTGCCTGGAATGAAAGTTAAAAAAGGTGACGTTCTGGCAGATGGTCCTTCAGTTCAAAATGGTGAACTTGCACTCGGACAAAACATGATGGTTTGTTTCATGAGTTGGGACGGTTACAACTACGACGACGCGGTTATTGTTAACGAGCGAGTGGTGCAGGACGACCGGTTCACGACTATCCACCTTGAAAACCTAATTCTAAACGTTCGAGACACAAAACTTGGACCTGAAGTAATTACTTCAGATATTCCTAACGTTTCAGAAGAAAAACTAAAACACCTAGACAACGAAGGAATCATTCGAGTTGGAGCCGAAGTGCACTCAGGAGATATCTTGGTTGGAAAAATTACGCCAAAAGGAGAAACTGAACTTTCAGCTGAAGAAAAATTGCTTCGTGCAATCTTCGGAGAAAAGGCTCGAGATGTTCGAGATTCATCACTTTACTTACAGCACGGCCACAAGGGTAAGGTTGTTGGTATAAAAATCTTCTCTCGAGAAGATGGTGATAACCTGCCACCAGGCGTGATTCGATCAATTCAGGTAACTGTTGCTGATCTACGAAAATTACAGGTTGGAGATAAAGTTGCTGGGCGTCACGGAAACAAAGGAGTTATTTCAAAAATCGTGCCGGTTGAAGATATGCCGTTTACTGAAGGCGGTCGAACTGCGGATATTATTCTCACACCGCTTGGAGTTGTGTCACGTATGAACTTGGGACAGATTCTTGAGGTTCACTTGGGACTTGCTGCGCACAAACTTGGATATACAGCTGCAGCGCCGGTATTTGATGGTGTTGACGAAGAAGATATTCAAAAAGAACTGGTTAAAGCTGGATATCCAAAAACAGGTCAGCTAACACTGTTCGATGGTCGAACAGGAGAGGCTTTCCATCACCCGGTTACGATGGGAGTTATGTACATGATTAAACTTAACCACATGGTTGAGGATAAAATGCACCAACGATCGATTGGTCCTTACTCACTAATTACGCAACAACCTCTTGGAGGTAAGGCGCAGTTTGGAGGACAGCGATTTGGAGAGATGGAGGTTTGGGCACTTGAAGCTTACGGAGCTGCTCACACACTTCAGGAGATTTTGACCATTAAATCAGACGATATTTCAGGTCGTTCAAAAGCGTACGAATCAATTATTAAAGGAGAAGAGATTACCAAGGTAAATATCCCAGAGTCCTTCAATGTGTTAGTTCGCGAAATGAAAGGTTTGTGTCTCGATGTTGAGCTTCTAGATAATGGCAAAAAGATAGAGCTTAGCGGAGAGCATGGTAATTCGAAACAATAAAGACGTATGGCATACAATACAAATTCACTCAAATCAACAGATTTCGATTCAATTCGTTTACGTCTTGCTAGTCCCGAAGTTATTCGGGAGTGGTCTTATGGTGAGATTACCAAGGCAGAAACAATTAACTACCGAACACAGAAGCCGGAAAAGCATGGACTTTTTGCGGAAGAAATTTTTGGACCTTCAAAGGACTGGGAATGTTACTGTGGAAAATACAAAAAAATCCGTTACAAAGGAATCATTTGTGATAAATGTGGTGTGGAGGTTACTCAGGCCGTTGTTAGGCGAGAACGAATGGGTCATATCGAGCTAGCTTCACCAGTTACACACATTTGGTTCTTGCGTGGCGTACCTTCAAAGATCGGTACAATCCTAGATACAGGAGTACAGGCACTTGAAAAAGTGATTTACTTCTCTAGTTTTATTATCACCGATGTTGATCAGGAAGCTCTTGAACAGACTCAGGAACAGGTAAAACAAGAATACAAGAGTAAGAAAAAGATGATCGAAGGTGAGCAAAAACGTGATTTTGGACGTCTTGAAGAAAAATACAAGGATGACGCTAACAAGCTAAAAGAAGAGCAGGCTCGGCTCGAGGATGTGGCAAAGAAAAAGCTCGAGGAGCTTGAAGAGGAGTTTATTTCAGTTGATCAGGATCTTAAAGAGATTAAGGTACTGAAGATTATTCCAGAACCTGTGTACCATGACTGGTCGATTAAGTTTGGACATATTTTTGATGCGGGTATTGGAGCTGAGGCAATTCTTAAACTTCTACAAAGAGTTGATATTAGCGCAACTATTGATCAGCTTAATGAAGAACTTGAATCAACAAGATCAAAAACAAAACACGATCGAATTACCCGAAGACTTAAACTTCTGCACGCACTCAAGAAGACAAGTGTTCAACCAGAATGGATGGTTCTTCGCGCAATTCCGGTTATTCCAGCTGATATTCGTCCAATGGTAGCACTTGACGGAGGCAGATTTGCAACCAGCGATTTAAACGATCTTTACAGACGGGTTATTAACCGAAACAACCGTTTGAAACGACTTTACGCGCTAAATGCGCCTGAGGTTATTACTCGAAACGAGAAGCGAATGCTTCAAGAAGCAGCTGATGCACTTTTCGACAACTCTGCTCGAAGTGCAAAGACAGTGATTGCTGCAACAGGTAAAAAACGACAGCTAAAGTCACTTTCTGACCTACTTAAAGGAAAACAAGGTCGATTCCGTCAGAACTTGCTCGGAAAACGAATTGACTACTCTGGTCGATCAGTAATTGTGGTTGGACCACAGCTGAAGATTAACCAGTGCGGAATTCCGAAGAAGATGGCGCTTGAACTATTCAAGCCGTTCGTTATCTCAAAACTTATTCAACGTGAATATGTGCACAACATCCGATCAGCAAACAAATTTATTGAATCTGATCGCGGTGAGGTGTGGGATATCTTGGAAGAAGTTACAGCGGACGCTTTTGTTCTACTAAACCGTGCGCCAACCCTTCACCGTCTAGGTATTCAGGCCTTTAATCCAGTTTTGATTGAAGGAAAGGCTATTCAGGTGCACCCACTTGTGTGTGATGCTTATAACGCCGACTTTGACGGAGACCAAATGGCGGTTCACGTACCACTTACAAAAGAAGCGCGAAAGGAAGCAAACGAAATTATGCTTTCCATCCGTAACCTGCTTAAACCATCTCACGGTGGTCCGGTAACAACACCGGGTAAGGACATGGCTTGGGCTTCTTACTACCTCACAATGACGTTAACTGAGCCAGACGAGAAAACTATGAAGGTTTTCTCAAATCCTGATCAACTAGTTTATGCCTATGAGGTTAAAAAGGTGGGACTTCAGGAATGGGTTCGACTTCGAATGAATGGAGAAATAATCGTTACAACAGTTGGACGAGTTATCTTGAACCGTTTATTCCCAGAAAAGATTGGTTTCGTAAACGATACTCTTGGAAAGAAGCAAATTGCCAACATTGTTCGTGAAACTCTTGAGTATTACGGACAGGAGTTTACAGCTGTGCTTCTCGATAAGATTAAAAACCTTGGATTTAGATACGCGATGCTCTCTGGGTACTCATGGGGAATGAGTGAGCTACCTACTATCAAAGAAAAACCGGGTATTGTTAAAGCTGGAGATGCTCGAGTGCTCGAAGTTGAAAATTTCTACGCTCAAGGTCTGCTTACTCAGGGTGAGCGTCACTCTCAGATCGTGAAGATTTGGACAGAGGTTAAGGACAGTATCGAGGATCTTTCAAAGAACTCACTTACAAAAGGAAGCTCAGCGCAAACAATGATTGAATCTGGAGCTCGAGGAGCTTGGGGACAGCTTACTCAGATGATCGGTATGATCGGTATGAAAGCTTCACCTTCTGGAGATATTATTGAGCTTCCGGTGAAATCATCATTTAAAGACGGAGTTGACGTGCTTGAGTTCTTTATCTCTTCTCACGGTATTCGAAAAGGACTTACCGACACTGCGCTTAAAACTGCTAACGCTGGATACCTGACGCGTCGACTAGTTGATGTGTCACAGGATGTTGTTGTGCACGACGAAGACTGTGGAGACACAGATGGTGTGGTATTAACACACGCTGAGTCAGAAGAAATTGGAGAGCCACTTCTAGTTCGAATTTTGGGGCGTTTCTCACTTTCACCAATCAAAATGCCTGGCGGAAGCAAGGTGATTGTAAAAGCAGACGAGCTAATCACTGAGGAGCACATTCGAACTCTTACAGTAGCAAAGGCTGATCTAGTTGATGCGCACGTACGATCAGTGATGACCTGTAAATCACTTCGTGGCGTTTGTCAGAAGTGTTACGGTTACGACATTGCTTATAACAAGCTCGTTAAAATCGGAACTTCAGTTGGTATTATTGCCGCGCAGTCTATCGGAGAACCGGGTACTCAGCTTACAATGCGTACCTTCCACACTGGAGGAGTTGCGGGTGGAAAAGACATCACTCAGGGACTTCCTCGAGTGGAAGAACTTTTCGAAGCTCGTTTACCAAAGCGACGTGCAATTATGACTGAGGTTTCAGGATCAGTTGAAATTGAAGAAGCTGAACGAGAAATGGTACAGGCAGGAACTGGTAAGAAGATGACAGACACAAGACCAGGACAAAAGATTGTTCGTGTTCGCTATGAAGCGTCTGAAGAAACAAAAATTTCTCTTGGTAGAGGAGCATCTGTTAACCTTAAAGAAGGTGATAAGGTAAAATCCGGACAGGTGATTGGTGAGACCACTGACGGAGAAAAGATCATTGCCAAGGTTGATGGTGTTGTTACTTCAACAACCAAGACTAGCGTGGTCGTTGTACACGAAGCTACAAAAGTTCGTGAGTACATTATTCCACGAGGTTACACACTCTATGTTAAACACGGAGATGAAATCTTGGCTGGAGATGTATTAACGGAAGGTCACCTCGACCTACAAGCACTCTTCAAGTACAAGGGAATGAAGGCGGTTCAGATGTATCTCTCAAAGGAGGTGCAGGGAATCTACGCTTCTCAGGGTCAACGTCTTAATAACAAGCATGTTGAGATTATTATTAAGCAGATGTTTAGTCGAATCCGAATTGTTTCACCTGGAGATACAGATTTCTTGCCGGGCGAAGTGATTGAAAAGAACGCACTAAACGTTGCACTTGACGAACTACCTGAAAACGGTGTACTTCCTGAGTACGAACAGTTATTCCTTGGAATCACCAAAGTTTCACTTTCAACCGAAAGTTGGCTATCAGCAGCCTCTTTCCAGGAAACCGCTCGTGTACTTATTAACGCTGCGATTACCGGAAAGATTGATCCTTTGCAGGGGCTTAAGGAAAACGTTATCATTGGTCGTCTTATCCCTGCTGGAACTGGTTATGCCACTTCAGAGGCGGGAGTTCGCTCACAAGAAAGAGCCAATCAGATTGCCGAAGACGCAATTCAGGCTAGTGAACTTGATGAAGTTTCAGCAAAAAATGCGGAGGCGGAAGAGGAAAAATAAATTTACAAAACCACCTCGTTTGAGGTGGTTTTGTTTTTGCCATCAGTTCAAAACTTTGCTAAGCTAGAGCCATATTAATGATCAATTTTATGAGTGGACACAGTAAATGGGCTTCAATTAAACATAAAAAAGGGGCAGCTGACGCTAAACGCGGTAAAGTTTTTAGTAAGCTTGCCAAACTTATGACAGTAGCTGCGAAGGAGGGAGGTTCAGATTTGAATATGAACTTTTCTTTGCGAATGCTGGCCGAAAAAGCCAAAAAAGCAAACATGCCTAAGGACAATATTGAACGAGCTATTTCAAGGGGGACTGGCGAAGGGGCAGATGGTGTTCAGATGATCGAAGCGGTTTATGAAGCAATGGGACCTGGTGGTACTGCGATTATCGTGGAGACTTTAACCGATAATACTAATAGAACGCTTGGAAATTTGAAAAATACTATTATAAAACGCGGAGGCAATTTTGGTGCTAAGGTACTCTGGATGTTTGATAAAAAGGGAGTTGTTCGGGTTGAAGACGCTAGCGCGATTGCAGATCGGGATATTTTTGAGCTTGCACTGATTGAAGCCCGAGCGGATGATATTATTTACGATGAAAATGCACTCAGTGTGTACTGCGCAGTGCCTGATTTACAGTCAGTTACTGAAGCTGTAGTCTCTGGCGGACTGGAAATTGAAAGCGCTGGTCTTGAGTACGTTGCAAAAGATGAAATCAAATTAAGTGAAGAGGACGAGGAAAAACTCTTTACTCTAATGGATCTTATTGAGGAAGATGAAGATGTAACTAATGTTTTCTCAAACGCTGCTTAGGTTTTCAAATAACTTAGTAGTTTAAAAGTTAAGATGTTAAACAAAACTCCAGAAATAATTATCGGTATAGACCCTGGTTATGGTCGGTGCGGTTTTGGGGTGATTATAGAAAGTACGATTGGTGAGTACGATTCTTTAATCCACGGCGTTTTCACCACGCGTAAAGACCAGCTACACGCCAAGCGCTTGTCCGAGATTGCTCAAGATTTTAGGGCTATTGTGAAACAGTACAAACCGACTGTACTTGTGATTGAAGAGTTATTTTTTGCAAAGTCAACCACAACCGCGCTCAAAGTAGCGGAGGTAAGGGGAGTGATTATGATGTTAGCCGACGAGCTTGATCTTCGTGTTGTAGAGGTAAAACCAAATGAAGTAAAAATCACAATCACCGGTTATGGGAAAGCTGATAAAAAACAGGTTGAGGCTATGGTCAAAACTATTTTCAAACTCAAAGCCATACCAAAACCAGACGACGCCGCCGACGCACTAGCGATTGCTTGGACCGGTGCAGTGAAGCAACGCTTCACTAATTAGGGCTTATTTTGAATTGCTGTGCATCAATCTTTAGTTTTTCGCTATAATATTTTCGTATGAAAAGATGGTTCATTATTATCCCACTACTTTTGATGATGTACGCTGGTGTGGCCTATCTATATTTTAGCAAACCAGTGGTCTTTGAAGTCAGAGCCGAACAACTTACACCAATAGAATATTTATATAGTAACTACAAACAGCCGGAGTGTAATCCGGAAATACTCGATGCGATTGCGATTTGTGAAAGCAAGTGGCGGATGATTTAAAACAGAACTTCGTCGGCCTATGGTTATTACCAGATTCTCGATTCAACAGAAAAAACCACGCCACAGTGGCAGGCGGGCAGGCGGAAATATGATCCCTATACTAATGTAGATATGGCTATTTATTTGTATAAAACACGAGGGTCAAGCCCCTCGAATGAATCTAAACCTTGTTGGTACTAGCGGTACCAACATCGTGAAGTTCAGCCTGAGATTTTATCAGTGGCCAAAAATAATACACCTTTTAAAGGTGTATTATTTTTTTGAGCTAATCGACATTTAAAGTTGGTTTTTGCCCCTGTCGTGTAGCCAAATACCAAGCAGCGAGGATGAGCTTTTTTTGAAGTGAGAATCC
>PFWT01000019.1:0-18341 GCA_002791275.1 Candidatus Uhrbacteria bacterium CG_4_9_14_3_um_filter_41_35
TCTTGAATTACCGCATGGGCAGATCGAGACACCATTTTTTATGCCGATCGCCACAAGGGGGGCGGTTAAAACTATGTCTTCAATAGATATGAAGGCAATTGGGGCGCAAATAATACTTTCAAATACCTACCACCTTTTGCTACGACCAGGCTCGGACGGTATTAAAAAGCTGGGCGGACTGCATAATTTTATGCACTGGAATGGGCCGATCCTCACAGACAGTGGTGGTTATCAGGTGTTTAGTTTGTCGAAAATGAATAAAACCGAGGAAGACGGTGTGGAGTTTAGGTCGGATATTGATGGTCATAAAATTAAGTTAACACCCGAAGGTTCAATGGCAATGCAAGCAAATATTGGTGCAGACATTATAATGCAATTTGACGACGTAGCTGCCGGCGATTCAACCCGTGAGCGCTATGAGGACGCAATGGAACGGTCGTTGAGGTGGGCAAAACGTTGTAAAGATTCATATAACGAGGAGCAAAAACTTTTTGGAATCGTACAAGGCGGAACCCACGAAGACCTAAGGGAACGGTCGTTAAACGGCTTGGTGGAGATCGGCTTTGATGGTTACGCTATTGGCGGACTTTCGGTTGGCGAAAGTCGCGAGTCAGCATTTCGCATCGCAAAGCGCTTGGGTGAAATTATGCCGGCGGACAAACCTCGGTATTTTATGGGCGGAGGTATGCCAGAGGAAATCGTTTATTACGTTTCAATTGGTGTCGATATGTTTGACTGCGTTTTACCAACTAGAAACGCCAGACACGGAACTTTGTTTCTGTGGAAGGACGATCCTGCAACAGCGGTTAAAAAAGCTTTCGAGCTAGCACAGGACGGAGCATCTGACACTATGATTGCGGACGCTTTATATCAAAAAATTCAGATCACTAAAGAAACGTATGCCTTTGATATATCGGTAATCGACGCATATGCGGATCTAGAGTCATCAAATACGTACACCAAGGCCTATCTACGTCATTTATTTAAGACCAATGAAATTCTAGGTATGCGTTTAGCAACAATGCAAAATATCAGGTTTTATTTACGCCTAATGCAGGAACTTAGAAATGTTATCTAAAAAAATGAGGCTATTTTGGCCTTATTTTTTTATCAAGATGAAAATATTTTTTTTGCTATCACGTGATTACAAAAAAATGCTATAATATAAATATGCTTACTCTAAAATATTTTTTCTTGGATTTTTTTGGCTCGCTACTTAGGTGGCCAGTTTGGTGGTATTCGTCAGGGCTTGTTTATGTTGTAAAACAACTTGTGCTGGGGATACAGGGTTATGCAAAGTCCCTTGCTGTTGGTGTTTGGATAAAAAATCTTTTTGTCCCAATGTTTGGTCAAAATGACTGGCAGAGTCGGTTGATAAGTTTTGGGATGCGGGTGTTTCAAATCATTGCCCGTTCAATTTTCGTGATGCTCTGGAGCGTTTTAATGATGATCGTTTTTCTTATCTACATAATTTTACCAATTTTTGCAGTAACTGGCTTAATTTACCAAATTTTTGGTTTATTGTTAGGTGTATAGTATATGATTGATTTAGAAAATCAGAATTTTGACCCAACTATTACGCCGAAAGCGTCAAGTGGGAATGAGGGTGTTCCAGGCCTTTTAGTAGACGGGGTTTTTTGGTACTGGCCACAATCAATTACCGAGGCGGACATCAAAGAACGATCAGTAAAGAAAAAAATCGATAAATGGCTCCGGCGTTTAGTGCTGGCCTTTAGTTTATTTACGCTACTTAGTTTTATTCTAGGAATTGTTCTTTATTTTGATTTGCAAATTCTGGTTTTGGAAACCTGGCTAACACCAAACCCATTTTTTAGCTTTTTGTGGGTTTCAGTTTTGAGTTTTTGTTTTTTATTTTATTTGAACATTGTTGCAAAAAACTCGGGCCACAAAATGCCGAAAACAAATCTAGCAATTTTGGGGGAACCGACTTACATTCCTTCAGTGGATGCGATTGAGCGAAGACGGGACATTGCTGATCTTTTGCGCGCAGATGCGTGGGAAGTGCTAGACGAGGCTTTCGACATTGCTAAACAGTCGGGTCATAAATACGTTACAATAATTCATTTATTTTTAGGGGCACTGGCTGTGCCGTCAACCCAGTTAATGCTTACAAGACTGGATTTAACTTTTGACGCCATAAAAAATCCGCTTCGACGTAAGATGTCAGCAATGCCACTTGGTGAAACAGAATTTAGTACGGAAGTAAAAGAAATCCTGGCAAAGGCGCTCAAGAATTCGCTCCTTAACGAAAGATCTGGAATTAGCGTGGTGGAGATTTTTATTGAGGCCTATGGTAGCAGTGAATTCCTGAAAGAACTCCTTTATTCAGTTGATATAAACGAACAGGAAATTAAGAACGTGGTTGACTGGATTCGTATTCACGAAAAATTAATTGCCCGGTACAACACTTTTAAAAAAGCAGCGGGCTTTAAGCCAACTGGCAATATGAACCGAGCGTATACAGCGCAACAGACAAAATTTTTAGATTCGGTATCGGCTGACTTAACTCGCGAGGCGGTTCGGGGTGGTTTACCAATGTTGATTGATCGAAAAACTGAAATGGCGCAACTACTTAGGGCTATCGAGGGTGGTGGCCAAAGTGTAGTGCTTGTAGGTGAGGCTGGAGTTGGGAAAAATACTATTATTTCGGGGCTTGCGGAACTAATGGTTGAGGAGAAGGTACCCAAGTTATTGCAAGATAAACGTCTGATTGAGCTGTCAATTCCACACATTGTGAGCGCAGAAGGCGGGCGGGGAGCTCACGAACGTTTGCTCTATGCTCTGCAGGAAGTTCAGATGTCGGGGAATATTATTTTGGTTATCGACAGTATTGATCAAATGGTTTCAGTAGGTGGTGAGGCTCTAGATCTGTCTTCGGTTTTAGCGGGCGAACTTGAAAAGGGCTACACGTTTGTTATCGCTACCACTTCGCCCCGGGAGTATACCGCTTCGATTGAGGGTACGATGCTTGGTAAGCAGTTGCAGAGGATTAACGTGCTTGAGCCCGATAAAAACTCGGCTATCTTAGTGCTAGAAAGTAAAGTTGGCATTATTGAAAATAAACATAGGGTGGTCTTCACTTACGACGCTGTTGAGGCTCTGGTGGATCTTACAGACCGCTATGTACACGAAGCTTTTTTGCCGGAGAAGGCGATTTTGGTGGCAAAAGAAGTGGCGCTCGACGTAAGTAAGCGTGGGCCGGAGTGGGCAAAAGTTACTCGAGCAGATGTAGAGACAATTATTACCCAGAAGACCAATATTCCAATTTCAAAGGTGACTGCTGAGGAAGGTGCTGGTTTATTGCAACTTGAGGAAAGAATCCACGAACGGATGATTGGTCAGGAGGACGCGGTTAAAGCGGTGTCATCTGCTTTAAGGCGAGCTCGAACGGAACTCCGAAGTAATGATCGGCCTATTGCCAACTTCTTGTTCTTGGGGTCAACCGGTGTGGGTAAAACTGAACTCGCAAAAACTACGGCCGAAGTTTATTTCGGAAATGAGGAGTCGATGTTGCGTTTTGATATGTCCGAGTATCAGGATCAGGCGTCGATTGAGCGCCTGATTGGTGGCGTTGATCAGGCTGGGTTGCTAACCGAAGCTGTCCGTAAAAATCCGTTCTCACTGCTTTTACTTGATGAGCTTGAAAAGGCGCATCCGGATATTCTAAACCTCTTCTTGCAGGTAATGGATGATGGTAGGTTAACCGACGGAACAGGTCGAACGGTTGATTTTACCAATATAATTTTAATCGCTACTTCAAACGCTGGTACGCAGTACATTCAAGATGAGGTGGAGAAGGGGACGGATACGGAAACGATTAAGGAGCATTTAATGGAGGTTGAATTAAGAGGTATTTATCGACCAGAATTTTTGAACCGTTTTGATGGCGTAATGGTCTTCAAGCCACTTTCTGAGCCGGATGTGATTGCGATTACCTATCTTATGATCGACAAAGTTCGGGCCAAGTTAGAGGCTAAGGGGATCAAATTTACCGCTACAGATGAAGCGATCTATGGTCTGGCGAAAAAAGGTTACGATCCAAAATTTGGTGCCCGTCCACTACGTCGTGTTATTCAAGAACAGGTTGACGACGCCATTGCTAATTTCTTGTTAACTGGTCAGGTCGGTAGACGAGATACCTTGGTAATGGACGCTAGTGGTGTAATTTCAGTGGAGAAAGCTGAAGAATTATAGGGCTATAAAATCGCTGATAATCAGCGATTTTATATTTATTCGTGCTGAAAAACATAGCTAATTCTTGACAAAACCTTGAAAAACCTATAGTCTACATTCTCGTACCAAAACAAGAGGAGTAAAAATGATCAGTTCGTTTATTCTGTTAATGTTGATCATTGTGATTGGCAATCTTGGACTGTATCTTTGGTACAGGGCCAAGACGAAAGCGCTTCAGCTCATGGTCGTGCAGTCGAAGAAGACGACGCAGGGCTACCTGTACTTGTTTCGAGCCCTCTATGAAGATGAGCTTGAAATCGATATTCGGGACTCCCTCTTTTATTCGATTACTGCGTTTATGTACGTGAGAAAGTCGGAATACACCGGTATGGACATCAGCTTGAATGAGGACGATTTGGAACTCGCCCACAAGCTGGTTGAGGAATATTTGGGGGTTTGGGGCGTCGATCCTATTATTATGACCGGTATTGCAGACGCAGTGCCACGCTACAGTAACACTGGCTGGGATTGTTCGCTTCACAGAAAACATCTCAAGCTATTGTCGAGGGCGTACCGAAGTCTTGAGGAGTCGCAAGACCTGCCAACCGTCCCCTGACCGCCAAGTTTTAATTAACTGGCGGTTTTTTGTTTCCGCCAAGACCGACAACTTAGATCGGAAAAAACATACCGTCATTCATAGCCTGGTGTGAATCACGGCGAAGAATCTCATCATCTCGTCATTCTGAGGTGAACGTGGACTACACCGAAGAATCTCAGTGTTGAATTACAGCGTAAACAAGTTCTGTTTAATAAAGGGTGAAGGAGATCCTTCAGCGTGAATCGTCGCCAGCTTCAGGATGACGGAATGAGTGAAGGGCGAAGTTCAAGGCTAAGCCCATTAAACCAAACCAAACCGTCATTCTGAGCCTAACGTGAATTACGTCGAAGAATCTTATCGCTTCGTCATTCATAGCCTAACGTGAATTACAGCGAAGAATCTCATCATCGCGTCATTCTGAGGTGAACGTGAATCATGGTTAAGAATCTAACCAAACCGTCATTCTGAGCCTAACGTGAATTACGGCGAAGAATCTCAGTGCTGGATTATTTCGAAACCAAGTCTCGATTCAGCATAGAACGAAGGAGATCCTTCGACGTGAGTCGTCGCCAGCTTCAGGATGACGGATTGAGTGAGGGGCGAAGTTCAAGGCTAAGCCCATTAAACCAAACCAAACCAAACCGTTATTCTGAGACTGATGTGAATTACGTCGAAGAATCTTATCGCTTCGTCATTCAGAGCCTAGCGTGAACCACGGCGAAGAATCTCATCGCCCCGTCATTCTGAGCCTGGCGTGAACCACACCGAAGAATCTCAGTGTTGAATTACAGCGTATAAGTTTCGTTCACTTCGAAAATGGTGGTTAATTAATAAAATTGAAACACTAGCGTGAATTAATTATCTGCGCTAAACTCAAGTTATTATGGAAACCTGGTGGATTTTGCCTATAGTTTTAGCTTTTTTCTTGTCTGTGATGGGAACTGAAGTGGTGCGGGCCTTTGCTGTAACCATGAATATTGTCGATCACCCCGACAAAATTCGTAAATATCACGAAAAGCCAACGCCTTTACTTGGCGGAGTGGCCGTTTATTTTTCCTTTTCAGTGGTAACCCTCTTAGTCTTAGGGCTAACCAACCAGTTCACGATTGGAGAAATAACTAATAAGCATTTCGTTGGCTTTTTAATTGGGGGGCTAGTTTTAATCGTGGGCGGAATCATTGATGATATTTACACGCTCCCACCAAAAAGATCGATTATTTTCACAACTTTAGCCGTGCTACCAGCAATTTTCATTGGTGGCATTGGTGTGTCTAAAATCACGAACCCTTTTGGCGATCCCATAGTAATTGCTAATCAGCTCTCGAACATTCTTACCTTTATTTGGCTTATCGGGATGATCTACACCACAAAACTACTCGACGGTTTAGACGGACTTGCTACGGGCATTGGAGCAATTGGGGCTTTGATGATGGCATTACTTGCACTCTCAACAGCTTTTTACCAGCCTGATGTGGCTTTACTCGCGCTTATTGCTTTTGGCTCTTTGATCGGTTTTTTACTTTGGAATTCAAACCCAGCCTATATTTTCTTAGGTGAAGGTGGCTCTACGTTTATCGGTTATTTAATTGGTGTTTTGGCGGTTATAAGTGGTTCAAAAGTGGCAACCGCGCTACTTGTGATGGGTATTCCTGTTCTTGATGTTCTGTTCGTTATTTACCGACGTTTACGGCAAAAACGCTCAATTTTCAAAAGTGCTGGCCGAGATCATCTGCATTTTATGTTGCGCGATACGGGAATGGGGGACAGAACGATTGCTTTGTTGTATTACGCTTTGTCACTCAGTTTTGGAATTACGACTTTAGTTTTTGAAAGCTATGAAAAGTTGATAGCCCTTTCAATATTGTTTATTATTATGTTAGTATTAGCACTCAATTTATCAAAAAAATAATATGAAAAATTCAATAGTTCTAATAGTTTTGGCGCTATGTGTCGGTGCGGTAGTTACTCTGGGTTTTCTCTCGAGTTCACCAAAAACCACAAAAACAATGAAGGTGGCTGGTGAGAATATTTTGGTATACGTAGCCTCTGACCCAATTCAGCAAACAAGAGGTCTTTCAGGTACAAAAATTGAAACTTTGGGGGCGGACGGCATGGTTTTTCTCTTTAAAAATAAGGAAGAACGGACTTTTTGGATGAAAGATATGAATTACGATTTAGATATAGTTTGGATAGCTAATGATAAAGTTGTTAAAATGGAGCGCAACATCCCAGCGCCACACGGAGAGGAGCCTCAGCGAATGAAATCAATGCCTTACTCAGTAGATACGGTGCTCGAGCTCCCAGCCGGTGGAATTGATAAATTTGGCATAGTTCCAGGCGCACCAGTGGTTCTCCCTGGTTTACTTGACTAATTTCAGCTATTTTGATACATTACTCTCGTAATAAATAAAGCATGCAACAGGCTTTTAAACGATTTTCGTGCCTCAGCAGCTAACCTTAAACTATGTTTGCAGTAATTGAAGCCGGTGGAAAACAGTACATCGTGTCAGAGGGTCGAACCCTAAAGATTGAAAAAATTGAAAAAGAAGCTGGAGATAAGATCGAGTTTGACGCTCTTCTAATCGCTGGTGATGAAGTAAAAGTTGGTCAGCCAACAGTAGCAGGTGCCAAGATCACGGCTGTAGTTGTAGAACAGGGCCGAGCAAAGAAAGTCTCAATCATCAAGTACAAGGCAAAAAGCAGATACCGACGAAACGTTGGTCACAGACAGCCGTTTACTGAAATCAAGATTGAAAGCATCGTTGCTTAATGTGAACAAAAAAACAACCTGGGGGTTGTTTTTTTGTTTTACAATTTTACCAAGTATTATTGTAAAATATGATTGTAAGAATGTTAAAATAGGACTATCCTTAAATAAGTAAAAAATCCGCCTGGTTTTAATATATCAATCAATAAATAACTTATGAAAGATTTTTACCAGTTTACGAATTTATATGCTTTATCCAAAACTCTGCGTTTTAGTTTAATCCCAACACCGGCCACGAAACAAATGCTCGAAGACGCAAAAGTCTTTGAAAAAGACGAAACGATTCAAAAGAAATATGAGGCCACTAAGCCGTATTTTGACAGGCTTCACCGGGAGTTCGCGCTAGAAGCTTTGCAGGATCAGAAACTTGATTTTAAAAATTATTTAGAATTATATAGAAAATATAAAGCGGATAAAAAAGCTAGCGGAAAACTTTTAATAAACATAGAAAAAGACCTCCGCAAAGAAGTTGTAAAATTATTTGATAAACAAGGGGAAAAGTGGGCAAAGCAATATCCTGGGCTTAAAAATAAAAATATCGGTGTTTTGTTTAAGGAAGCAGTTTTTACGGTTATCTTGAAAGAAAGGTATGGTAACGAAAAGGAAACTCAGATTTTAGATGAAAGTAGTGGTCAATTAGTTTCAATTTTCGATAGCTGGAAGGGCTTTATTGGCTATTTTAAAAAATTTCACGAGACTCGAAAAAACTTTTACAAAGACGACGGTACATCTACTGCTCTCGCTACCCGAATTATCGACCAAAATCTGAAACGGTTTTGTGATAATATTTTGATTTTTGAGAGTACAAAAGAGAAAGTTGATTTTTCAGAAGTAGAAATAAGTTTTGGAAAACCGCTTTCAGAAGTTTTTACACTTGAGTTTTATAACACCTGTTTTCTGCAAAATGGCATTGATTTTTACACCAAAATTTTAGGCGGCGAAACTTTGCAAAATGGCGAAAAAGTAAAAGGCTTAAACGAGTGCATTAATCTCCACAAACAAAAAACCGGGGAAAAGTTGCCTTTCTTTAAATCGCTTGATAAGCAAATTTTGAGTGAAAAAGACAAGTTTTTTATCGACGAAATCAGTAACGAAACGCAACTACTCGAAGTGTTGAAGAGTTTTGTGGCGTCAGCCGAAAGTAAAACTGATACTATAAAAACACTCGTTGACGATTTTGTAAAAGATCAGGATAAATATGATTTAAATTATATTTATTTTTCAAATGACGGTTTGAACACGATTACCAGAAAGTGGACCACCGAAACACAAGTTTTCGAAGAAGCGTTATATACCGCTTTAAAAGCGGCAAAAGTTGTTTCGAGTTCGGCTAAGAAAAATGAAGGTGGCTATTCTTTCCCTGATTTTATTCCGTTTGCGCACTTAAAAACGGCGCTCGAAAGCATTAAAATAGACGGCACAATTTGGCGAGATAATTTTAATGCTATTGAAAACTTCGAAGAAAAATCGATTTGGGCGCAATTTTTAGCTATTTACAATTTTGAACTTTCAAATTTATTTGAAACTGAAATAAAAAATCCAGAAATCGGTAATTGTCCAACAATAGGTTATAACGTCTATAAGCAAGATTTTGAGGAACTACTTAAAAGTTTCGTTTACGATCCAAACGCCAAAGTTACCATTAAAAACTTTGCCGATAACGTTTTGAGTATTTACCAAATGGCAAAGTATTTTGCAGTGGAGAAAAAGCGGGGTTGGAACACGGATTACGAACTCGACGTCTTTTATACTGATCCCCAAAATGGCTATTTGCAGTATTACGAAAATGCCTATGAAGAAATTGTGCAGGTCTACAATAAACTGCGGAATTATCTAACGAAAAAACCGTATAGTGAAGAAAAATGGAAGTTGAATTTTGATAGTGGAACACCCATCAAATATACGACTCGCGCTATTATTTTTAATAATACAACAAATGAGCGATACTATCTTGGACTTTTAAAGAAAGGTGTCGCAAAACCAAGAGAGTTCGAACCAATTAACAATAATATAATTTCTTCCGGTGAATTCAGAAGGATGATAATTCAGCAATTAAAATTTCAAACACTCGCAGGTAAGGGGTATGTAAGGGATTTTGGCGTTAAATATAGTGAAGATAAAGATGGTGTTAAGCATTTACAACAGTTAATCAAAAAACAATATCTTTCAAAATATCCATGTTTGAAAAAAATTGCGGATGGAGTCTATAATGATAAAAAAGCTTTTGATGCTGACATAAAAGATGTTTTATTGGAAACATACAATCTTGATTTTCAACCAATTTCTGAAGAGTTTATTTTAAACAAAAACAGATTAGGTGAAATTTATTTGTTTGAAATACATAATAAAGATTGGAATTTAAAAGATGGGAAAAATAAGTCAGGATCAAAAAATTTACATACCATGTATTTTGAAAGTTTATTCGTAGATAAAACCACTTTTAAATTAAATAATGAGGGGGCTGAAGTGTTCTATCGTCCGGCAACGAATGAAGGAAAATTGGGCACTAAAAAAGATAGAAATGGAAAAATAATTATTAATCATAAAAGATATGCAACAGATAAAATTTTGTTTCATTGTCCTATTGGTTTAAATAAGGATGCTGGAAAATCTTACACATTTAACGCCAAAATTAACAACATGCTTGCCAATAATCCCGACATCAACATCATCGGTGTGGACCGTGGGGAAAAGCATTTGGCGTATTACTCGGTGATTACGCAAAAGGGAAAAATTTTGGACAGAGGAAGCTTGAACAAGGTTGAAGGCGGAGACAAGCAAGAAATTGATTACGCTAAAAAACTGGAGGAAACAGCTAAAAATCGGGAACAAGCCCGTAAAGATTGGCAAGCGGTGGAGGGCATTAAAGACCTGAAGAGAGGCTATATTTCACAGGTGGTGCGCAAACTGGCTGATTTAGCGATTGAGCATAACGCTATTATTGTGTTTGAAGATTTGAATATGCGGTTTAAGCAGATCCGTGGTGGGATTGAAAAATCGGTTTACCAGCAACTTGAAAAAGCACTTATTGATAAGCTAAGTTTTTTGGTAATGAAAGGTGAGGCAGATCCGGAAAAAGCCGGGCATCTCCTTAAAGCTTACCAACTCGTGGCGCCGTTTGAGAGTTTTCAGAGTATGGGTAAGCAAACGGGGATTATTTTCTACACGCAAGCTAACTACACGTCTAAAATTGATCCGATTACGGGCTGGCGGCCAAACCTGTACTTAAAATATACAAGCGCTGAAAAAGCTAAGGCGGATATTCTAAAATTCTCAAAAATTGAATTTGTAAATAATAGATTTGAACTCACTTACGACATTAAAAATTTCGTGCTGGATAAAAAGGTGGTGTTGTCAAATAAAACAAAGTGGACGGTGTGCAGTAGTGTGGAAAGGTTTAGATGGAACAGGCGTTTAGAAAGTAATCAAGGAAATTACGAACATTACGAAAATCTAACGGAGAATTTGAGTAGCCTATTTAAGGACTTTGGGTTCGAAATTGAACAAAATATTATAAGACAAGTGGAACAGCTCGCAACTAAAGGAAATGAACAGTTTTTCAGGAGTTTCATTTTCTATGTTAATTTAATTTTCCAAATCCGAAACACCGACGCAAAAGCAAAAGATCAAAACAAAGAAGACTTCATTCTTTCACCGGTTGAGCCATTCTTCGATAGTCGAACTCCGGAAAAATTTGGTGAAAATTTACCAGAAAATGGCGACGACAACGGGGCGTTCAATATTGCCAGAAAGGGCATTATTATGCTGAATAAAATTTCGGCATATAAACAGGAAGTTGGTAATGTGGATAAAATCATTTGGAAAGATTTGTTCATTAGTGCGGCTGAGTGGGATAATTTTACTCAAGAAT
Source organism: Candidatus Uhrbacteria bacterium CG_4_9_14_3_um_filter_41_35 (assembly GCA_002791275.1). Lineage (GTDB taxonomy): Bacteria > Patescibacteriota > Patescibacteriia > UBA9934 > UBA9934 > UM-FILTER-41-35. The sequence goes on from PFWT01000019.1 coordinate 11,431, forward strand.
AACAATAAACAGCTCAACATTTGTTGGGCTGTTTTTAATAAATATGTATTACGATTATATTCAAATTTCAAAAATAAATGATTATTTGTTTTGCCCGTGGAGTATTTATTTTCATAGTGTGTATGAAAATTTCGAGGAATGTTTATATAAAGCCAAGCCACAAATAGGCGGAACAATAGCGCATAAAACAATTGAAAGCAAAACCTATTCAACGGAAGCTGGTTTTTTACAATCGCTCGAAGTTTTTTCCGAAAAATATGGGTTGATTGGAAAAATTGACCTTTATAATCAAAAAACGCAAACTTTAACCGAACGCAAGAACAAAATACAACAAATATACGACGGTCAGATATTTCAACTGTACGCCCAAAAACTTTGCCTTGAAGAAATGGGTTATACGGTTAAAAAAAAGGAGATTTATTCTATGACCGACAATAAAAAATATCCGATTATAATTTCAGAGGCACAAAAATTTAAATTTACACAAGTATTGGAAGCCATTAAAAACTTCGATTTTTCCGAGCTAAAAACCACTAACTTATTAAAATGCGATAACTGTATTTACCGCACACTTTGTAAAAAATAATATGTTACAAGCATCCGATTTTAAAGAAAAGCAAATTCTGTTGCTAGAATCTAAAGAACTAACAACAAGTGAAATTAAAATCAACAACCAAAACCTGCAAATTAATTTTGAAGATGGTAGAAAAGAGAAGGTGAGGCTGCAACATTTAGTCGCGGTATACGTAATTGGCGACGCTACTTTAACCACAAAACTAATTGAAAAACTCCTAAAAACCGGCGGATCACTGTTCTTATTAAAACAGAATATGCAAACTTACGCCGCTTTTAATGCCGTGGCGGAGGGTAATTATTTACTGCGAAACAAACAGTATCATTTTCCGGTGAAGACTGAACTTGATATTGCAAAACAAATTGTGCTAAATAAAATCAAAAATCAACTGGCGTTACTGCGCAGTATTGAAGTTAAAAAAATTCAGGGAAAAAGTTTGTTAACATATAAAAAAGATACGGTTAAAAAAATTAACGAGGCGGTAGATTTTGCGAGTTTACGGGGTCTTGAGGGTAGTGTAAGTAAGGATTTCTTCGCTTTGTATTTTGAGTCGATTGATTGGCGGAGGCGGGTGCCAAGAGGGAAGGTTGATGAAATAAATATTTTGCTAGACATCGGTTACACGTATTTATTTAATTTTGTTGATTCGATTTTGAGACTGTTTGGTTTTGATACGTATAAAGGGGTGTACCACCAGCTGTTTTTTCAAAGAAAATCGCTTTCCTGTGATTTAATGGAACCGTTTAGGTGTATTATCGACCGAGCGGTGCTTAAAATGTATAACTTGAGCCAGTTCGATAAATCCGATTTTAGTTATAAAAACGGCAGTTACTACTTAAAATACCAATTTAACAGTAAGTACAGCCGTATATTTTTACAGGAATTACTTAAACATAAAATGGAGATTTACGGCTATATTCGTAGTTATTACTACCATATAATGAACGAGGATAATTTAGGTGAGTTTAAAATTCGATAATATGCTGATAGTTTCCTACGACTTTTCGAGCGACCGTATGCGGTCTAAATTTTCAAGATATCTTGAAAAATATGGGTATAGAATGCAATATAGTGTCTTTATAATTAAAGACAGTGAACGGGTTTTACAAAATATCCTAACTGAGATAGACTTAACCTATAAAAAGAAATTTACGGGAGCGGATAGTGTAGTTATATTCCACATTTGCGAGGGTTGCAAAAAGAAAATTGTGAAATACGGCTACGCAGAGCGTGATGAATCAGATTTGATTTTTATTTCGTGAACATTAACAACTGAATTAAAGTATAAGTTTCAGTAGACCTATTCTCCAAAAATACAAAACCTAAGTCTTAATATTCTAGGTTTCGCTAACCTTGGTAAAAAAGTTCCTATTAATTTATTTAATGGTTGCATATTTTTTTGCTAAGGTTAGTAATTTTGGGAGTCTAATAGACCTATTAAATTTCTACTTTTGTAGATCACGAGTAGTCGTATTGAACGCAGAGTCTAATAGACCTATTAAATTTCTACTTTTGTAGATAAAACCCACATGTTTTGCATGATAAGTCTAATAGACCTATTAAATTTCTACTTTTGTAGATCAGCAGGTGACGTTACGGCAGGTGAGTCTAATAGACCTATTAAATTTCTACTTTTGTAGATCTACGGTAACGGTGATTATAGTTGGGTCTAATAGACCTATTAAATTTCTACTTTTGTAGATTAAAAGATGTTGGTCCAAAAACAAGGTCTAATAGACCTATTAAATTTCTACTTTTGTAGATTGCATGGAAGGCATTACTGCAAGCAGTCTAATAGACCTATTAAATTTCTACTTTTGTAGATAAAGGCGTTGATGCCCAATATCTTATCATGTCTAATAGACCTATTAAATTTCTACTTTTGTAGAGATAAGTTCATAAGTGCAACCTAGGGGGTTGTTTTTTTGTATCTAAAGAATTACTGTTGAATATAGGAGGTTGTTATGGTTGCTGGAAGTAATATTGCTAGCTGGGAACTGGTGGTTATTACTCTTGCTCGTGAGGATTGGTTGGATACTAACCGGACTCGGCCTGTCTTTAACAAGAACAGAGAGTTGGTTGGAATTGAACAGCCAAACGGTTTGATTTTCAGTATTGATTATACTGAGCTGAGAAAAGCACCAAAGTCAGTGCATCAGGCACTATTCTTTATCTTCAAGATTGCTCAGCTCAGCACTGTGCAAACCGATGTTATGGAACAAATCTTTAAGTCGGAAAAGGGTAGGGAACTGGCGCGGGATATTTCAGGGGTATATAGTTTGTTGTTAATTGCGCACAAGAAGCAACTTGAGCAGGCTATTCGTGAAGTTCGGCCAGATCTTTTTTACTCGTAGCTTGTAGCGTGGCTCGGAATTTACCGGGCTTATTTTTTTATTCAATTAGCGTTATACTAAAAGTAGGCAGGAGGTCTGCCTGTTTGGTCAAAACTCTACTGACATTCGAGGTGCGTCATGGGAGTTTTAAAACCAATCGGAAGTGTGATCAACTGGGAAGTGCTGGCAATTCTGCTGGCAGATGACCAGTTGTCGCCGGTGGTGGACGCGGTCATTCTTAGCTACGATGCTGAGCATGACCAAATTCGCGCCAGCTGGCGACACGAAAATCTGCAACTATTCGAGCTCGATTACGACTCGATCTTGGCAACGGCTCCGACGCCTGTCGCAAAAAGTATGGGTGCAATCCTCTACAATCTGCGATTGGGGTACCGCCACGAGGAGTTGCGCAAGACGCTGAAGAAAGCAGAGGAAGAGCGCTTCCTTGACGTTTTAGATAGCGTCTACGCGATCATTCACGGGCGGATCTGCGCCCTGTGCGAGCACCTGAAACGGGAGCTTGTCGAACACAACGTTGATACGATCAAGTATCGGCTAAAGGATTATGAATGAATCCAAGGATTCCGTGCCCTGCCAAGCAGGGCTTTATTTTTAAAATTACAAACCTCGTCATTCTGAACCTGACGTGAATTATGGCGAAGAATCTCATCGCATCGTCATTCTGAGCCTGGCGTGGACCACGGCAAAGAATCTCATTACTGAATCACCAAGCAAATGTCGGTTCAGCACAAAACGAAGGAGATCCTTCAGCGTGAGTCGTCGCCAGCTTCAGGATGACGGTATGAGTGTGGGACAACTTATTAAAATACAACAAACAAAACCGTCATTCTGAGCCAAACGTGAATCACGGCGAAGAATCTCATCGCCTCGTCATTCTGAGCCAAACGTGAATCACGGCGAAGAATCTCATCGCTTCGTCATTCTGAGGTGAACGCGGATCACACCGAAGAATCTCAGTGCTGGATTATTTAATCTATTCACGCCTCAGACTTCACGCCGACCAATCAGTGCGTCGCCTAGAGTGACTTCATCGGTGTATTCGATATCGGCGCCGATCGGTAGGCCACGAGCCAGTTTTGTGACTTTTCGGCCAAGGCTGTTGATTTTTCTTGCTAAATAGATCATCGTTGTTTCGCCGTGAACGTCGGGCGAGAAAGCAAGGATGACTTCTTCAATTTCCGGGTGAGCTTCGAGGCGTGTGATAAGTGGATCAACATTCAATGTTTCAGGAGTAGCGCCGTCGATGGGGTTTAACCGACCACCGAGTACAAAATACTTGCCGTGGTAAGCGTTTGTTGCTTCAAGTGTGGCAATGTCGCGAGATTCGGCAATAACGCAAAGAACATTGTCCAGTCTTTTAGAGTCAGAACAAAGTTCACAACGAGGTTTTTCAGCGTAAGCTAAACACGTGTTGCAAACTTGAATATTTCGTAAATTAGAAATCGCTCGACCAATCGAGTCGAGTTCGTGTGGCGACAGCAGAAGTAACGCAAAAGTGTAGCGAAGAGCAGTTTTTGGCCCAACGCCAGGTAGACGACTCAGTGCCGAAACAACTGAATGGATAGGAGCCGGAAATCTTCGCATATACCTCTATTAATTTCAAAATTTTAATGTCGACCAGATTTTATAAATACGGTCGACATTATATTTTGAGCTCAATTAAATATTACCCGAGCATCTCTTTGAAAGCTTCAAGTCCACCAAGATCTTTCATTTTCATTGCCATTTCGCGTTGTAACTGTTTGGTAGCATCTTGCATAGCGTTCTTGAATCCGTTTTCAATTTCAGAGGTAGATTGCCCCTCTTCAACCTTTACGCCTTGAACCACCTGATTACCATCTAAAGTAACCATAATTTTTCCGCCATTACCTTTACCAACCACAACAATCTCAGCTAACTGAGCTTGCATGGTTTTAGCCTGATTTCGAAGATCTTTGATTTGTTTTAGTTTATTGAACATAAAATATATTTATTGATTATTGTTTCGGAGGTACGCCAGGTGGCAGACCAACATTATTTATATTATTAGCAACCTGAGGTGCTGGGGCTGAAACGTGGCTGGTTTCCATATTGCGGTAACTAGCGCGCTTGGCATCCCAGAACAATTTTACCATACCTGTTGGACCGTTTCGATGTTTGGCAATATGAACCTCACCAAGTGTTTGTTCTTCGGGTGAAAGTTCTTCAGGTAAATAGTTCCTGTCGGCCGCTTTTCGGTAAAGGAACATTACGATATCGGCGTCTTGCTCAATGGACCCGGATTCACGCAGGTGAGAGAGTTTTGGAATAGCGGGCTTGGTTTGTTCAACTGCACGGGAGAGCTGAGCTAGAGCCAGAACCGGGATTGAAAGCTCTTTAGCAATTTGTTTTAAGCCTCGACTGATCTCGGCAATTTCTTGAGTACGGTTATCTGATTTTGTGGCTCGACCTTCCATAAGCTGAAGGTAGTCGATCACAATCAGGGAAAGTCCGTGCTCTGATTTAAGGCGACGGCACTTGGTACGGATCGTCATAATATTCGCTGTTGCCGAGTCGTCTACGTAAATTGGCGCTTCAGAAAGGGTGGCAAGCGCCGAACCAATACGCGGGAAATCGTCGTCTTTGTCGGAGAGTCGACCAGTTCTAAGTTTCCAGAGGTCAACATTGGCTTCAGCACAGATCATACGATCAACAAGTTGCTCGTTTGCCATTTCGAGTGAGAAAAAGCCCACAGGAAGTTTTGCTTTACCAACATTCCGCACAATATCTAGGGCAAAGGCGGTTTTTCCAACAGACGGACGGGCAGCTAGAATAATAAGGTCCGAATCCTGGAGTCCGCCAAGCAGATTATCAAGGCCTTTAAAACCTGTTGGGGCGCCACTTAACTGACCGTGTTTTTTGTGGAGCATGTCGATTCTATCAAAAGCGTTCGCAAGAATAGATCGAATGGGTACAAAAGCAGTTTTTAGAGAATCAGTAGATACGTTGAAGAGCTTTTGTTCAGCTTGATCGAGTAGGGAATCGATGTCTTCTGACTCTTGAAAAGCTAGTTCAGTAATTTCAGTAGCGGTACGAAGCAGGCGTCGCAAAGTTGATTTCTTTGAAATAATAGAGGCGTAGTGACTAATGTGCGCTGCGGTCGCCACTTTATTAGTGAGCTCAACTAGGGTAGTTCGACCACCAATTTGTTTAAGCTTATCTTTTTCCTCGAGTCTGTTGCCAAGTGACAAAATATCAATTGGTTCGTGCCGTTCAAACAGTTCTGTAATAGTTTCGTAAATAATGCCGTATGACTCTTTATAAAAATCACGGGTTTTAACAACATCAACAATCTTTAAAAGTGCTTCTTGATCAATAAGGATGGCCCCTAGGATAGATTCCTCGGCCTCTAAATTGTGAGGTGGAATTTTGTTTATTGAGGTATTCATGCTGGCATCTTACGTAAAATTGAACAAATGTCAAAATGCACATGTAGACAAAAAAGGGGATAAAATTTGAGGTGGGAATGGTTCGTTCGAGGCTTTAGGAGTTGGCTGTAAGACGCTAGAAAATAGGTTCATAGGTATCCTTCGCTCATACCGTCATACTGAAGCTGGCGACGACTCACGCTGAAGGATCTCCTTTGCCCTGTGCTGAACCGACATCTGCTTGGTGATTTACCGCGGCCAAGGCTTGGGTTACGATTTGATTTGATTTGATTTGATTTGATTTGATTTGATTTTGCAAGTTTTTTATTTATTATCTAAGACTGAGTTGCAGATGCGACTGAGTCGCATCTGCAACTCAGTCTTAGTTTGTGAGCATTTTATGCTCACAGGGATTATGTTTTGTTTATCAACAATACTTGGCAAGCTAGACAACGCAGTAAACGTTATTCTGAGCCTGACGTTTGGTACTTCGAAGAAACTACAAGCCCCGTCATTCTGAGCCTAACATGAATCACGGCGAAGAATCTCAGTGCTGGATTACTTCGAAACCAAGTCTCGATTCAGCACAAAACGAAG
>PFWT01000019.1:18421-41480 GCA_002791275.1 Candidatus Uhrbacteria bacterium CG_4_9_14_3_um_filter_41_35
CTGAGCCTAACATGAATCACGGCGAAGAATCTCAGTGCTGGATTACTTCGAAACCAAGTCTCGATTCAGCACAAAACGAAGGAGATCCTTCAGCATAACCTGGCACCCGCTTCAGGATGACGGTAAGAACGTAGAGCTATAAGTCTAACAAACCAGGGCGGAAAAAGTAATAATTATTTCTAGAATCGGTGTGGTATAATTGCTGGGTGAAAAATTCTCAGCGAAAAATCTTTTGGGGTGCGGTTCAGCCACTCCTTGGCTCGATTATTGGGGTGGGTATTTTTGGCTTACCGTATGTATTTGCGCAGGCGGGCTTTGGTATTGGCTTGGTGCATTTACTGGTTGTTGGTCTTTTTAACTTGGTGGTACTTTTAGCTTTCGCGGATCTTATTGTAAACACTAGCGCAAAATCTAGACTCACTGGAGTAATACGTAGGTTTCTAGGGGACCACTGGTCTTATTTTGCAACTATTGTGGCTTTTGCCTCAACTTGGGGGGCGATGATTGCTTACATTATTATCGGTGGTGAATTTCTGCACGCCATACTAGCGCCACTCCTTGGCGCGGATGTAGTTTTTTACCAAATTTTCTTTTTCCTGGTGAGCTCGGTTTTATTAATCGGCGGAATTGGGTTCATAGCTGGGCTCGAACTAGTTTTTGTTTTAATACTACTCATAATGCTAGCACTAGTGCTCGCAGGTTCGTTGCCGTACGCAGATTTTTCAAACTTAACGCAAATTCATTCTGAACATTGGTTTCTGCCGTTTGGGGTGGTCCTCTTTGCGTTTAGTGGACTAGCAGCAATTCCGGAAATTACCCAACTTTTAGGCAAAGAAAAACACCAATTAAAAAAAGTAATCGGTACAGGCTTAGGACTAACCGCGATTGTTTATATTTTTTTCAGCGCAGTCGTAGTCTCGGTAACCGGCTCTGCTACCAGTGAAGAAGCGGTGCTTGGTTTAGGAGCAGTGGTGGGTAATTGGGTAACGGTGCTTGGTGTCTTAATTGGTCTTTTTAGCGTTTTTACAAGTTTTCTAATCCTTGGTTTATCTATAATGGATACAATGATCTACGACTTCAAGTGGCGTTATTTACGCGCCTGGGGACTGGCAATTTTTGTGCCGTTTATAGTTTTTTTGCTGGGCGCTCGAAGTTTTATTGGGGTTATTGGTTTTACCGGAGGCATCTTAAGCGGTATTATTGCCGTTACAGTTCTTTACACGTATTTAAAGGCCAAGAACGATCCTCAGATTCCAAAAAGAACTCTAGCTATACCAAATTGGCTAATATTATTGACAATTTTGATATTTACCCTGGGTGTGGGCTTAACAATATTTGCCACAACTTAAGATTTGCGCTATTTTAAGCGCAGTTTATGTCTGAAATTATTCGAGGTCGTTTGCTTGCTCAGAAGGTTAAAGAGAAAGCATCGCAAAAAATTAGCAAAATGAAACAACCGCCAGGACTAGCGGTTATTTTGGTGGGCAGTGATCCAGCTAGTCAGCTTTATGTGAGCCTGAAAGAAAAGGCAGCGAAAGCGGTGGGGATCTATTTTGAAAAGTATTTGTACGAAGAAGATGTACAGACCAAGGAGTTAATTCGCCGAATTCACGAACTAAATAAACGTGAGGACATTCACGGAATTTTGGTGCAGTTGCCACTCCCGGGGCAGGATGAAGATGCGGTAATTGCAGCGATTGATCCACTGAAAGATATTGACGGTTTTCACCCAATTAATCGTATGAAACTGAAACAGGGGGAGCCAGGTTTGGTACCACCGGTTTCGCTTGCGATTATGAAACTTATTGAGTCTACCCACCAACCACTTCGAGGAAAGATAGCGGTGGTGGTTGGTAATAACCCAGTCTTTTCTGAACCACTGGTGGAGCTCATGAAAGATGCAGGGATTGCGGGAAGTTTCTTACCGCGTATTTCTTCGGCGATTGAGGCAAAGCTTCGTGTGGTTGATATTGTGGTGATTGCAATCGGAGAAGCGGGTTTTCTTACAAAAGATATGGTCAAGGAAGGCTCGATTATCATTGACGTAGGAACAAACAAAATTGAAGGTAAAACTATTGGTGACGTTCACGCTAATGTTTTCGGCTCAGCTGGTTTTATTAGCCCAGTTCCAGGAGGGGTAGGGCCGTTAACTGTGGCGTTCTTGCTTATGAACGTGATCAGGGCAGAGATGCTTCAGGCCGAAGAACGAGCAAGAGGTACAATTGCAGGATAAAAAATAGAGCGCTCGGCGCTCTTTTTGCTTACCACCAGATTAGCTTAGGCGGGTTTGTCGTAGTAGTCGGTGACCAGGAGCCCGACCGCTGCTTAGATCAGAAGCTATCGTATTCTCCTTCAGGCTACGGCCGAGGGGACGGTGAAATACTATAAAAGTCAAAATAACACACCGAGTAATCGGTGTGTTATTTGGTGATAATGATAGCGCCGAGTACAGAGATTTCTTCAAATTGCCCACGTTTTCTAATTTCATTCTTCATATTCCGCTCAGCGTAGTCTATGAACGACTGCCACTGATAGTCAACAAGTTTTGGCCGGAATTTATTTTTAAGGTCATCTAGATGTTGTAGATATAAATCTGGATTCGTAATTTTTTTAGAAACCGTAATTAATTGCCTTGAAACAATTTCGAAATCATCAAAAAGTTTATTATCACGTTCAAAGGTTAATTCTGGCCTGTAATAAAGGTGGCAATTGTACAAATCCATAAACCAAGCAATCCAGGTCTGTAATTTAGGTTCGGATTTGTCGCTGTGTAAAACAATGACCAAACGCCCGTTAGGTTTTAGATGTTCAAAGGCATTTTGCAAAGCAATCCGTTTATTTGTAAGTAAGTGCAGAGTTAATTTAATTAGAATTCGGTCGAACTTTTCAGTCAAATTAAAAGTTTCCGCGTTATCAACTATGAACTTAATATTTTCAGTATCTGGCGAGTCTTCTTGTGTGATGTGCTGACTTGAAGAATCAATGCCAAGCGCAGTTACTGCCTTATTTTCGCACAGTCTTTTGAGTTCGTGTCCGGAACCGCAGCCGATTTCTAAAATCGACATACCATTTCGAATATCAATAATCTGTTCGAGTTGCCTTAATTGTGAGTTATCTTCATCACTTTCGAAAAAGTTTTTTCTTGAAGTAATTATGCTCATAAACTTGAAAGTGAAAATGAATCAGTTGTCTCGTGTTTTTGATTTTTGTTATTGAAGCCAGCAAATTTAGTTGTGATTAGTTCAACAAAATCTGCGACTGAGTTGCAAACTTGACTCAGTCTTAGTTTTTATTTTGAGTACGACAACCCTGGATAGAGCGGAAAATTCTTAGTTAATTTTTTAACCTCACCGCGAATTTCTTCGAGTTTAGCATCATCTGCGTGGTTTATAATTGCCTGATCAATCCAGTCTGCGATCTGTTCCATTTCTGCCTCCTTCATTCCACGAGTGGTAAGGGCAGGGGTACCGAGTCTGATTCCAGATGGATCAAGCGGTTTTCGCGTGTCGTCTGGAATCATATTTTTATTCACGGTAATGCCGGCTTTATCGAGCGCAACTTCGGCTTCGTGACCACTAACGCCTTTTGGCGTCACGTCGATAAGTAAAAGATGATTATCAGTGCCGTTAAACATTAATTTAAATCCACGTTCACGTAAAATTCGTTCCAATACTTTAGCGTTTGCTTTGATTTGTTTGGCGTACACTTTGAATTCCGGTTGAAGCGCTTCTTTAAACGCTACCGCCTTTGCAGCGATTACGTTTTCGTGGGGCCCACCTTGTAAACCTGGAAAAACGGCTTTATCCACGGCCTTTGCGTGTTTGAGTTTACACATGATCATACCACCACGCGGTCCACGAAGTGTTTTGTGTGTGGTGGTAGTGACAATATCGAAAATTTGCACTGGGTTATTCATTTCACCAGCTGCAATAAGTCCGGCAATGTGGGCGATATCAGCCATAGTCATCGCACCAACTTCATCCGCGATTTCCTGCACGCGCGCAAAATCAATTTCACGTGAGTAGGCGGAGTAGCCAACCAAAATCAATTTTGGTTTATGTTGAAGCGCCATTTCCCGTAAATTTTCAAGATCAAGCAAACCTTCAGCGTTTGTTTTGTAGCGAATGAAATTGTAAATTTTTGAAGATTGGGTTACGGGATGTCCGTGAGTTAAATGCCCACCGTGCGACAAATCCATACCTAAAACTGTGTCCCCAGGATTGAGCAGTGCCTCGTAAGCAGCAATATTGGCTGGTGCTCCCGAAAGTGGTTGAACATTGACGTGCTCAGCACCAAAAATATCCTTTGCTCGCGCAATTGCCAGCGCCTCAATAGTATCTATATGTTCACAACCACCGTAATAGCGCTTACCCGGGTAGCCCTCAGCATATTTGTTAGTTGCTACAGAACCGAGTGCTTCAAGTACTGCGCTTGAGACAAAGTTTTCACTTGGAATCATTTCAAGCCCCTCACGTTGTCTATTCAGTTCTTTTTCAAGAGCTATTGCTACAGTTTCGTCGTATTCGTGAAGGGTCATAATATTTTCATTATAATTTGTGTTTGCTAATAAACTAGGTTTAGTTTATCACTGCACTGTATTATTAATAACAGCATTTTATCCTCTATCCCAAAAATAGCAAAGTCTGTTAAAATACACCCACTATGATAAATGCAAAAAATGTTCATATTATTGGGATTGGCGGTATCGGTACCTCGGCTGTTGCAAAATGGTGGCAGGATCAGGGGGCGAAAGTTTCAGGCTCTGATATGCACACATCGAAAATTATTGATGATTTAGATAAACGGGGGATCGAGGTTAAAATCGGGCATTTTGTGGATAACGTTCCACGTGATTGTGATCTAGCTATTTATAGCGGTGCAGTTCCTACTACAAATGTTGAGCGTCAGATGGTGGCAGAACTGGGTGTTTTAGAACTGAGTTACTCTGAATTTTTAGGGCAACTCGCGAAAACAAAAAAGACAATTGCGGTTTCGGGTACAAACGGTAAGAGTACAACCACTGCTATGATTGCTACGATTTTGATTGAAGCTGGTTACGACCCCACGGTAATTTTAGGCACTAAAGTGCCAGGTTGGCCAGAAGAAAATTTACGAATCGGAAAAGGTGATTGGTTTGTGGTCGAGGCTTGTGAGCACATGGCTAATATGCTCAATATAAAACCAGACACCGCGGTCATTACAAATATTGAGGAAGATCATTTGGATTATTATCGAGACATCAACCATATTCGAGAAACTTTTCAAACTTGGGTTGACTGTAAGGAGACTTGTTCTCAGATGGTGATTAACCGCGATGATCCCGAGTCTCAGAAATTAAATATAAAATATGAATCTAAATTTGGTGTTGATGATCGTAGGGTAGGGGCAGATAAGCAAATTTTTGATGTCGCTGGGGTTGAGGTTGAACTACAAATTCCAGGAAAATTTAACGCTGAAAATGCTGCTGCTGCTTTTACGGCTAGTCATTTAGTAGGTGTGAGGGACGAGATTGCACAAAAGGCACTTGCGGAGTTTAAGGGAACTTGGCGTCGATTTGAGCATGTTGGCGTTTGGCATGAAGCTGATATTTACTCTGACTACGCGCACCACCCGTCGGCAGTTGACGGTTCACTCCGCGCTTTTCGAGAGTTTTTTCCGGATCGACGTTTGGTAGTGGTGTTTGAACCGCACCAACATTCAAGAACTCACGAATTATTTAGCGAGTTTGTGGAGAGTTTTGACGAAGCAGATTTGGTTATTATTTCCGAAATTTACGAAGTTGAAGGTAGAACAGAGGAAAAGTTTGAGTCTTCAGTAGATATGGTACAAAAAGTTAGTGAACGAAATAAGTTCGAGGCAGTTCTGTACGCTAAAGATCGAACCGAGGCTGAGTCGCATCTTCGAGATATTGTGCAGCCAAATGATGTAGTTGTCGTTATGGGTGCTGGGCCGATTGATAACCTGGCGCGGAAGTTAGCAGGGCAGGAACTTTAGGTTAGAGTTCGAGACAAAAATTGGCAAGATGTTTAGAGTTAGTGATATAATTTAAGTATAATTATTAATCGAGGAGCGGAGGTATCCAATATATTTTCGATGCTCGCTCGCTCTCATCTCATATGGAACTTATAGAAATAACAGGGACTCATATTGAGTTAACGGATCCTATTAAAAAATACGTGGAGGAGAAATTGGGGCCGGTGGCGAAGATTTGTGAAAAGTTTGAACCTTGCGATGTTCAGGTTGAGGTTGGTAAGACTAAGCCAAATCAGGCTAAGGGTGATATTTATCGGGCAGAATTCAATCTTTCTATTCCCGGGACTAAGTTACGGGCTGAAGCTATTATGGATGACCTTTACGCTGCGATCGATAAAGGTACAGATGAACTGCGCAGGCAGGTAAAGGATTATAAAGAAAAACTTCAAGACGCTGATCGGGTGAGTATGGAAACAACTATACTTGAACACGAAGAAGTTTTAGATGATTACGAAGACGAAGATTTGGTTAACGAAGACTAATAAAATAGACAGGATTGTTCTGATCCGTACCCCAAAAAGTGAACACTTTCGTGTCCACTTTTTGGGGTACGGATCAGTTCCTGTCTATTTTATTAAAAAAAGCCCGCGATGTTCGCGGGGAGAAGAGGTGTCCAACCTGGCACCTTAGAAGTTTGGTTTGTAGCGACTACTTAGCCGCGAGTTGTTCTTGCGGTACCAGGTTTGCGCAAACCTGACGACTGAAATTGGTGAGGTCAGCGACTTCCAGGTTACGTCGTTCTGGAACGTGCTTGAAGGTGAACTCACTCCCGCTTTCGTGTTCTTCACACACCTGTTGAAGCCACGCCCAGGCAGTGTCCTCTTTTTTGGCGTGAAATAAGTAGACAACGGTGTTGCCTGCAAAGCGAGCGGTACTTTCGCCAACCTCAAGATCCTGAACGCCGTAGAAGTTCAGTTCAGCGGTTGAAGCTACAACAACCCCCGAACTGACAGTACGGCTTTTGGGCCCTTTTTCAACTAGACGGTAAACGCCTAGATAGATGGTTATATCAAGCAACATTTTTAATCAGCCTCCAAGGAACAGTGACCAACTATACACAGGAAAAAGGCCTGTGTCAGGGTAATATTATTCACATTGCTTGATTTTTAAACTTATCTAAGGCACAATGCGCGCATAAAATATCTAAATATTTGAGTGTGGCTAATAAGTTTTTAACAACCATTTTTGGTGATCCAAATAAGAAGATTCTAGCTGACCTGGCGATTAATGCGGAGAAAATGAATACTTTTGAATCTGCGATTGAAAAACTGTCCGACGAAGAACTTAAAAATAAGACCAGTGAGTTCAAAGGAAAACTGGCAGGTGGAGCGACGCTCGACGATATTTTGCACGAGGCTTTTGCTGTTGTGCGGGAAACCGCTAAGCGCACGCTTGGCCAAAGACATTATGATGTTCAGATGCAGGGGGGTATTGCAATGCACCAGGGAAAGATTGCAGAAATGCGCACTGGAGAGGGTAAAACTCTAACCTCGACTTTACCGGTTTATCTAAACGCACTTGCAGGTAAGGGTGTACACGTAATTACCGTTAACGATTACCTTGCAAAGCGTGACGCGGTTTGGATGGGGCAGATTTTTGCGTATCACGGCTTAACGGTTGGGGTTATTCAACACGAAAGTGGTTATCTTTACGACGAACACTTTACCGCTGAAACTGAAGCCGACGAAAAACGAGATGAAACCGGATCTTTTCAGATTCAGATGGATTTTTTACGACCGGCAAGTCGTAAGGATGCTTATAACGCCGACGTGACTTACGGAACAAATAATCAATTCGGTTTTGATTATTTGCGCGACAATATGGCAACTTCAGAAGAAGGTATTGTACAGCGCGAACTTAACTTTGCAATTATCGACGAAATTGACTCAATATTGATTGACGAAGCCAGAACTCCGCTCATTATTTCAGCACCAGCAGAGGAGTCGGCAGATCTTTATTTTAAGTTCGATGGGATTATTAAAGATTTAAAGGAGAACGACGATTTTAACATTGATGAAAAAATGCGGGTGGCAACTTTTACCGACGCTGGACTCACAAAAGTCGAAAAACGTTTAGGTGTTGATAACCTTTACTCTGGTTCTGGTTTTGAACTTATTCATCACGCAGAACAGGCGCTTAAGGCACACGCAATTTTCAGTATCGACAAGGACTATGTGGTGGTTAATGGCGAGGTTAAGATTGTTGACGAATTCACTGGTCGAATTATGGAGGGGCGTCGATATTCTGATGGTCTGCACCAGGCGATCGAGGCAAAGGAAGGGGTGGAAATAAAACGCGAAAGCAAAACTTTGGCCACTATTACTTTTCAAAACTTTTTTAGAATGTACAAAAAACTGTCTGGAATGACAGGAACAGCTGCAACTGAGGAGGAAGAGTTTAGTACTATTTACGGGCTCGATGTTGTAGTTGTACCAACTAATAAACCAATCGCTCGAGTTGATAAATCTGATTTGATTTACAAAACTGAGAAGGGTAAATTCTTGGCAGTGATTAGGGATGTAAAAGAGCGAGTGGAAAAAGGGCAACCAGTCTTGATCGGAACTTCAAGTATTGAAAAGAATGAACTTTTCGACACTTTACTTACTCAGGCAGGCATTCCTCACGAGATGCTAAACGCGAAAAATCACGAACGTGAGGCGCAGATTGTGGCTCAGGCAGGTAAAGCCGGAGCTGTTACGGTGGCAACCAATATGGCTGGTCGTGGAGTTGACATTGTGCTTGGCGGAAACCCAGTTAATAAGGACGAGCAGAATCGAATTAAAGAGCTTGGTGGACTTTATGTGATTGGAACTGAACGGCATGAATCAAGACGAATCGATAATCAGCTTCGAGGTCGAGCTGGGCGACAAGGAGATCCTGGAGAAACTCGATTTTATGTTTCTACCGACGACGATCTAATGCGTGTGTTTTCTTCAGATCGCGTACGTTCGGTGATGGATGCATTGAAGATCGATGAAGAAACACCAATCGAAAGTAAGATGATTACAAAGAGTCTTGAAAAAGCACAGGAACGGGTGGAAGGACATCATTTTGATGCCCGAAAACGCGTGCTTGAGTACGATGATGTTTTGAACAAGCATCGAACAGCAATCTACAACCGTCGACGAGAAGTTTTGACGGATAAAGAGTTCGATGTTTCTAAGGACTTAACCGAAATGGTCGAGTCAGAGGTGGAACGGGTTGTGCTCTTCCACACTGGTGAGTCAGAAGCGGTTGATGTACCAGTTGAATTCAACGAAGAAGGGGTAGCAAAAAAAGGTGATTGGGATCCAAACGAAATTGTGGAAGTTTTCAATACGATTGTGCCACTCAATACTGTACTCGCGTCAACGATTAAAAATGAGTTAAAGGAAATTTCAAAAGACAAAGAGGTGTTAGCTGAGCAAAGAACGGTGGTTATCGAAGGTGTAATGAATCTAGTGAAGGCAAAAATTGCGGAGATTAAAGAGCAATTTGAGACACCAGAGCAGTTTAGCCAGGTTGGTAGAACAGTGCTACTTCGAACAATCGACAACTCGTGGGTTTCGCATCTTGAAACGATGACTTATCTGAGACGGTCAATTGGTTTGCAGGGTTATGGTCAACGCGATCCATTAGTTGAGTACAAGCGTGAAGCTTTTGGGATTTATAACGCAATGCAGGATTCTGTGGAGCGGGAAGTGGTTTACAATATCTTCAAGGTTCTAACACAAAGCTTGACTGCGCAAAAACTACTGAAAATGGCACCAAGTATTTTGGAAAATGCCGGCGTCAAATTCTCAGGAGCGCAGAAAACTATGGAGAAAAAATCAGTAGCTGCGATTGCGAAAACTTTACAGCAAGGTGAGCTCGCTAAAACCGGGCGTAATGATGACTGTCCGTGCGGAAGCGGAAAAAAGTTTAAGAAATGTCACGGTGCTGTGTAAATACAAATAACCACCTTCGGGTGGTTATTGTGTATATAGAATTGTAAAATTATATTTTTATTGCTAGTCTTTACTTAAACTCAATTCTAAGAGGTGTATTGTGAAAAATCTGAGGGCTGGTACGCATTACCCGGGTGTCTGTGTGGTCTTTATTTGTCATGATGGTATGGGCCGTGTTTTGCTTCACCGGCGTTCAGCAATGTGTCGCGATGAGCATCATCTTTGGGATTCGGGCGCTGGCCAGCTTGAACTTCATGAGGGCTTCGAAGCAGCTGTTCGCAGAGGGGTGAAAGAGAAATATTGCTGTCAAGCTTTACGAATAGATTACGCAAGTACGGCCAATGTATTGCGTAAACACGAGGGAGTTAGATCACATTGGGTAGCGATCGTCTTCGCTGTTTTGGTGGATCCGACAAAAGTTCGAATTGGCGAGCCAGACAAGATGGACGCGCTCGACTGGTTCTTATCTCAAGCTTTTCCTGAACATCTACACTCGAAGTTTGCTCAGCACTATAATAGTGTAAAACATTTGCTTTGAGCTTCAGTCTGGCCCAATTAAAGACCGGGCTGTTTTTTTAAAATCTGTTTGTGTTATAATTTTCTAAACTGATCAATAGTTGTTGGTTTAATTGTGGGTAACAATAAATATGAAATACGAAGTAGATGAGAAAATTGAAACCGCTGGTGATCGCGCTTTAAAACGTGAAAAAAAACAGCGGATTTATTACACAAAAATTGCGGGGATACTTTCTTTTGTAGCGGTAGTGCTATTTATAGTTTTTTCATTTTTTTTGTATAGAAGGATTCCGATTGGAGGCTCGGGTGTTGAAATTAATGTTGTTGATTTGAATGAATTTAAAGCTCACTTAGATATTTCGAGTGATCCGGTTGTGGTAGACATTAGACAGAAATACGAATTTGAAGCCTCACACTTACCACAAGCTGTTTGGGGTGAAAAAAATAGGTGCTTAGAATATGGCGTTGAAACCTGTTCGCATAAAGCATGTACAGAAAAACAGGAATACTTCTTCTATTCAGATCATGGCGAGGAGTACAATGAAGTGCAAAATGCGATCAAAGAAACCAGGTCTCGAGGTTGCTGGACTGCGGTTTGGCTACTTGATGGTGGTTTCAAGGACTGGCAAAAGGCTGGTTACGATGTTGTAAAATAATTTGCCTAAAATTAAAACATAAAATATATCGTAAGTTTATTCTAAAAAAAATATTGCCCCAAAGTTTCCTAGTGGGGCAATTGGTCGTTGCAGAAAAAATATTTACCGCAACCGGGGTCCAAACTGCAAGATCGTTGTTTTGTATGTAAGACTCTGGCATACAATAAAATCTTTAGCGACCGAGTAGCGCTCAAACCCGAAGGTCGAACTATTCAAAATGTAACCACCGTAAGGACTATTCCAAAATTTTAGCTCATGCTAATGTTGATGACTGGCAACTAGTGAAGATCTGTGGTTTTACAGGTATTAGAACCAGCTACTTCACGCACAGCTTCAAGCTCTGCTTCCAGCCGTTTAATTGTGTTTTCAGCTGAAAATAATTGATCCTGAAGATCAATGTTATCCCGACTGAGATTGCTCACGACTTGTTTGCTGTACTTATTAGCACAGCCCCCTTCTTGAACAAGGGTGACTGTCAGTAAACAGAACAAAGCCAATTTTGACAGGTAGTGCATCTAGCCTCCGATATAGTGACAGCTCTTTAAGTAAAGAGTTGAATACTTTAGCGATATTAGTTGACTTAGTCAATATAGATGATTTTTTTTAAAAAAAGTACCGCCGAGAAATTAATCTTGGCGGTTCTAGATCTCCGGCCTTTGGCTCAGGGGCCAGGTGGCAAGTTGCAGGTCACCTTCCCGTCTCTGATTGAGGCAGAGATGGGAAGTGCTCGCTTCGCGAGCTTCGACCAGTCGCCGCAGGCGATCACGCTGCGGGTTTGGTCGGCGGAGAGCTCGAAGCTTTGCTTCTGAGCTTCAGCCTCGAGCTTGGCGCTCTTCAGTTCCTCCGCGAGATCGCTGAGGTTCTCGGCCGAAAGTACCAACGCTTCGCGTTGCTTTTCGACCTCTGCCCGCAGGTCATGGGTGATCATCTCCTCGTTCTTCAGGCGAAGTGCGAGGTCAGCGTTGTCGCTCGCAAGCGACCGAATGGCCTGTCGCTTGTGCCCACACCCAGTGGTGAGGGCAAGGATAACCAGCCCAAACAGGCTGGTTTTCACGATTTGGTTCATATTACCTCCATTGTTAGTTCTCGAGATTCAAGAACGGTAAAACTTAGCAATTTACATAGATTTTGTCAAGGGTTAGCTAAAAAGGAGAGTGGTTTATGGGAGCTATATAAATTTGGCTTTGGGGCTATGAGTGCGAAGTGCGCGGAGCTATTCTGATTTAGTGATCGTACTTCGGCCAAGGCCTGGGTTGCGGTTTGGTTTGGTTTGGTTTGGTTTGGTTTGATTGGTGTGTTTAATTATTTTTTATCTAAGACTGAGTTGCAGATGCGACTCAGTCGCATCTGCAACTCAGTCTTAGTTTGTGTTCTGTGTTTGATGAGACTGCTCATGTTAGATAACTTCACCAAATCGTCATTCTGAGCCTGGCGTGAACTACGGCAAAGAATTTAACCAAACCGTCATTCTGAGGTGAACGTGGATCACACCGAAGAATCTCAGTGCTGGATTACTAAGCAAACGTCGGTTTAACTAAGGGCGAAGGAGATCCTTCAGCGTAATCTGGCGCTCGCTTCAGGATGACGGTTTGAGTGTGGGGCAACTTATTAAAATACAATAAACAAACCACGTCATTCTGAGGTGAACGGTGGATCACACCGAAGAATCTCAGTGTTGAATTATTTGGCTAACTTTTAAAGCTAACATTATTTTTCTTATGCAAATTTTTCTCAAAAAAAAATTTATGATATACTGCGTCCATTATTTACAATTATTCTATGGGAAAATTAGAAGAGGTATATAGCAGACTACAAAAAAATAAAAAAGAACGTCAAGAGATTACTAAGATGTTTAAAAACGATCTGAGTAATAGCGAACGTTATAAAGAGATTTTGGAAGAAATGAAAGTTCTTCGCGACGAAAAGAAGGCTATTGAAACAGAAGTAAAGGCCGACTACGGAGACGAGATGGACAAGCTAGATGGTCTCAAGATTGAAATCGATACTGATCAGGAGCTTCTTGGAGATATTGCGCTTAGTATGTATGTTAAGGAACAGGTTGTAGAGATTATCGATGAGCACGATGTTGCTTGGTATCCACAGTTCAAAGTGGCTTTCAAAAAAGAATAATTAAAAAATCGTGGTTTTTGGCCACGATTTTTGTTTTAGTGAAGATTTAGGTTTGACAGTTTGAAATTGAAATGTAGAATAGCCTCAGTCCTTTATATCAGATAGGAGAAGTCATGACGACATCATTTAAGAAGTGGCGCATGCGTTTCGAATATGCCATGCAACCGGAGGTGTTTGAGGAGGGTGTCCTTGAGGAGATGCTCGACTTGTTACTTACTGGTGAGCGGAAGAAGGATCCTGAAGCTGTACGCTTCATGATGAAGCTCACTCATCCTCAGGAGAGTGAAGCATTAAGGATGTACGCTCTTGATCTCCTCATTAGGGCGATGTTCTATCGCGAACTTCCTGACCCAACGGATCAGAATTCACTCCAGCCATACACCTTTCAAATTGTGGCGGAGAAGGATGTGTATTTTGTGCGAGACTTAATGGAGTGCTTTAGGAGTAATGTCCTTGTAGCGCCGAATGATTTGCAGGAACGCATTTACCTGTTCATCAAGCTGATCGAGAATGTACAAAACGGTGAGGATAGTACCTCGCAGTTCTTTGAACTGGCACTCCGCTATGAGTGGGAAGGTCGACTTCTCAAGAATGTTGCGCCCACCATAGAGCACATTAAAGTGCTCGCGCAAATCGCATGTCCGCAAGTTGACCCTTACGCGGGCACGAGCTATGTGAGCTACCAACCGTTAGTGGATGCATGGAACATTCATTTGAACAACGCTGTTCTGAACTTTGAACATCGTTCATTCGCTGCCTCGTTAGCACTTAAGCTGAGTGTTGCTTACCGAAGAACATCTCGTTCTTTTTCGAGCACACCCGGTCAACTGGCCGGTCGATAACCTAGTTAGGCAGTTCGACCTGTTTAGTGCGTAATCCCGCCAAAAGGGCGGGTTTTTTCTTTCCTTGCCTTTTTTTTCTAATTAATCTAAAATAAGGCCAATTTGAAAAATACTTATGAAACAGAAGAAAAGAAACTCACGAAGAGGCTTACACGGAACAGTTTCGGCGATAATTCTCATATTTATTCTTACAGCTTCAGCTGCTTTTCCAGCAACCTGGAATAAGGTGGCGGATGCGTCATTTATCCCTGCGATGCCAAACAATGGCTTTAATCTAGGGCTAGATCTACAAGGAGGTGTGCACTTGGTTTATGAAGCTAATATGGATGCAATTCCTGAGGCAGATAGAGTAGCTGCACTTAGCGGTGTTCGCGATGTTATTGAAAGACGAGTAAACGCTTTCGGAATTTCAGAGCCGATTGTGCAAACAAATATTTCAGGCGGAAATTACCGAGTAATTATCGAGCTTGCTGGTGTTTTTGATAAAACTGCGGCAATTAAGCTTATTGGAGAAACTCCAATACTCGAGTTCAAGCTTCCGATCAAGGACATTAATTTAGAGCCGACAGAAGAACAACAGACTGAAATTGATATCGCGCAGGAAACTGAGCGTAAAAATGCACTTGAGGTTTTGGATAGGGCTTTGGCTGGCGAGGATTTTGGTAATCTTGTTTCAGAATACTCGGTTGACAAAACAACAAAAGAAGCGGGTGGTTACGTTGGGTTTATCGACGAAACTGATCCTAAATATGACGGACTAGCAAAAGAAATTTCAGCTAAACGTTATAAAACTGGGACCATAATTAATGGGCTGTATGAAGCTACGAGCTCAATGCACATTGTAAAGTACATCAGCACAGAACGGGTAGATAACCCTCACGTTTCACACATTTTGATTTGTCATGATGAGTCAACAGGTTGTGAAAGCGATCGAACAAAAGATGAGGCAAAGGCCTTAATTGATGAAATTGCAAAGGAAGTTACACCGAAAAACTTTGCTACTCTCGCGAAGGAAAAGTCTGAGGATCAATCTACAAAAGATGGCGGTGATCTTGGCGTGGTTAAGAGGGGAACAATGGTGGCACCTTTTGAAGAAGCGGTTTTTGCCCTAAAAAATGGTAAAATTTCAGATGTTGTTGAAACAGATTTTGGTTATCACCTAATTTATAGGTCAAGCAGTGAACGGGTAAATCAGTACGAAATTGCGCAAATTGAAATGCCTTGGACAACAATATCCGACCTACTCGTGATTGATCCATGGGAAAACACGGCGCTTTCTGGAAAAGAAGTAGCTGGTTCTTCAGTGGCTTTTGATCAGCAAACAGGAGCTCCATACGTTGTTTTGGATTTCAACTCAGAAGGAGCGGATCTATTCGCAAAATTGACTGAAGAAAATGTTGATCAGGTTATCGGAATTTTCCTAGATGGTCAGCCAATTTCTACGCCGGTCGTTCAACAAGCAATTTACGGCGGTCAGGCTTCAATTACTGGAGGGTTTAGTATTGAAGAAGCCAAAGCGCTTTCACAGCGACTAAACGCCGGAGCCTTGCCAGTACCAATCGAGCTAATCAATCAACAATCTATTGGACCAACTCTTGGTGCGATTTCACTGCATAACAGTATTAACGCCGCGATTGTTGGGTTTGCTGTAGTTGCACTCTTTATGATTCTCTACTACAGACTAAGCGGATTTGTATCTGTACTCGCGCTCTTTGTTTACCTTGCAGTTAACCTTGCACTCTACAAATGGTTTGGTGTTACGATTACTCTTGCTGGTATTGCGGGATTTATACTGTCGCTTGGTATGGCGGTTGACGCAAACGTTCTAATTTTCGAACGTTTGAAAGAAGAACTTCACGCTGGACGCGACCTGCCAACTGCTATTGATGAAGGTTTCAGACGAGCTTGGACATCTATTCGTGACGGAAACATTACAACTTTAATCGCAGCTGGAGTTTTGTTCTCAATGAGTACAAGTTTCATTAAAGGGTTTGCACTAACCTTGGCAATGGGAGTTATTGTTTCAATGATTACTGCGATTTTGGTAACTCGCGTTTTCCTAAAATGGATTAGCGCGTACGGAATCTTTAAGAAAAAGTGGCTCTATAACGGACCTCGATCAAATTAATTGATGTAGCAGTAGCCCTTTGTGGTGGTCTGTTAAAGATAGAATATGAATCATACAAAATTAAATGTTATCGGACTTTCAAAAGTCTGGCTCGGTTTTTCAGCAATTTTGATGCTGGTTTCAATTGTGAGTGTGGCCGTTTTCGGGCTCAATCTTGGAATTGATTTTACCGGCGGAAGTCTGATTGAAGTTCAGTCCGATAATCGTCCGGCTTCACTTGAGGTAACTTCTAAGCTTTCAGAATTCGGTTTCAGTACTTTAGTTCAAGAAAGTGATGATGATAAGCTTATCATTAGATTAGGTCAGATAAACACTGACGAGCACGAACAGATTCTTGGTATTTTAAACGAGAATTACGGTCAAATGGAAGAACTTCAGTTTGAGTTCGTGGGGCCAGTGATTGGTGAAGAACTTAAGAAAAAATCAGCTGGAGCGATTGTGCTACTTCTTGCACTAATTGTTCTCTATGTTGCCTGGACCTTTAGAAAGGTGTCAAAGCCAATTGCAAGTTGGAAATATGGTCTCTTAACTATCATCGCAGCTCTGCACGATATTATTTTGCCAATTGGTATTTTTGCGGTGCTTGGAAAGCTCTATGGCTATCAGGTAGACACAGCTTTCGTGGCTGCATTACTCACAATTCTTGGATACTCGATTAACGACACGATTGTGGTGTTTGACCGAACACGTGAAAACCTAATTTCAAATAGACATAGCGATGCTTCCTTTGGTGATATTGTGAACAAAAGCGTTCAGCAGAGTTTTGCAAGATCGATTAACACCTCCCTTACTACACTCTTGGTTTTGCTGGCGATTTTCTTCTTCGGCGGAGAAACCACAAAACCATTTGTACTAGCCTTAATTGTTGGAATAGTCTCAGGTGCGTATTCATCAATTTTCGTTGCTAGTCCGCTCTTAGTTATTTGGAACAAAATGACTAAATAAACAATCAAAAATGATTCACAAGGCGCTCACATTATTGTGAGCGTTTTGTGTTATAATTTAGAGTGACTAAAACATCACATGAATATCGTACAAGCGATTATAATTTTCATTAATCAACCTTTTTACGAAATTGCTCCGACAATGCTTTATATTATCGGGCCTTTTATAGTTATTGGTGTGCTTTTTACAGGTTTCACGGAAATCTGGAAAGACTATAAACAAGGTGAGTATTTTGACAAACTTAAGTGGTGTCTGCTTTCAATTTCTGTACCTCAGGACGCTATTAACACGCCGATGGGAATGGAAAACTTTTTTAATAATTTGGCGGGTAGTAAGTCGGCAATTACCTGGAAAGAGAAGTGGCTTCAGGGAAAATTCCAAGCGTTCTTTTCGTTTGAAATTTTTTCAGACGGCGGACGAGTGACTTTTTATATGCGGTGCACGGATAAATATCGTGATTTAGTAGAGGCGGCACTTTACGCGCAGTATCCAGAAGCGCAAATTTTAGAAGTTGATGATTATACTAGTGATCTACCAAGAGATTTTCCAAACGAGGAATACGATTTATTTGGTAGTGAATTAACCCTCAGAAAACCTTCACACTTTCCTTTGCGAACCTACGAAATGTTTGAGCATCAGGGTGAAAAGGATATGCGCTTTAAGGACCCGCTTCTGCCAATGCTCGAATCTATGGGAAAAATGCGCCCAGGAGAAAAATATATGGTGCAGTTTGTAATAATGTCACCAGACGAACAAGACTGGCGTAAGGGTGGGGAGGATTACATAAAAAAAATGTACGGTAAAGATGAGGCTAAAAAACCTGGAATTGTAGACGAAGCTGTTGGTTGGATTCCTGGAGAAATATATAATCAGGTTACGGGTTTTGAAGGTGGAAACGACGCAAGATCAAAAGATGATTTCTTAATGTTTAAAATTACACCTGTTGAAAAAGATTTGATTGATGCGGTAAATAAAAAAATCTCAAAACTTGGCTGGATGGTGAAAATCCGCTTTGTTTATATCGCAAAAAAAGAGGTTTTTAGAAAGGGAACAATAGCGTCAATGACTAAAGGAATTTTCCATCAATACGGTTATTTAGGTTGGAATACGCTCGGATTTAGTGGGCCAAACACAACTAAGGACGACTACCCCTGGCAGGCTTGGGATATGCCAAGAAAGCAAAGATTAATTGTAAGTAGATATGCCGACAGATCGCTCAGCACAGGTTCCTCACCGATTCACCTAAACTCAGAGGAGCTAGCAACACTGTTTCACTTTCCTGCAGCAGATGCGCGAACCCCAGTTCTTACAACTATGGGCGCACGCCGAGCTGAGGCGCCGGTTGAACTTGGTTTGCAGGGTGTGGGTGTGCCGGATATGCTTAATATGGAGCGTAAATCGCACACCGTGCAACCAGTTGTCGACACTACGCCACAACCAATGTCGGTACCGCACTTAACTTCACCAACTGGCGCTATTGATCGAGCCGAGACTATTTTAGCGCCACAAACTTCACCAGACGAACAGGTTTTACTCGACGTGCACCTGCCAAAGGTTGGTATGCCGGCACCACTACCACCAGGACTCGACATTAGTGACACCTTTATAAACGACACGGAAGTGCCAAATAACCTCCCACTATAAATATGGTAATGCGTTACGAGCATGATCACGAAAATGATACTATCTATTTTGGTTCGGTTAACTTCCGAAATCTAAATAGAAAATTTGGAATAAAAACCGATGATCGACGTCGGCACACTTACGTTATTGGAAAAACCGGAATGGGAAAGACCACGCTTCTTGAGAATATGATTCTCTCCGACATTTACGCGGGTCATGGCTGCGCTTATATTGATCCGCATGGCGATACAGCGGAAAAACTTTTGGAATACATTCCTTCTTGGCGTATAAACGACGTTGTTTATTTCAATCCCTCAGATATGGACTATCCGGTTGGTTTCAAT
Organism: Candidatus Uhrbacteria bacterium CG_4_9_14_3_um_filter_41_35; assembly: GCA_002791275.1. Taxonomy (GTDB): domain Bacteria; phylum Patescibacteriota; class Patescibacteriia; order UBA9934; family UBA9934; genus UM-FILTER-41-35. Next base: position 37,565 of record PFWT01000019.1, read on the forward strand.
ATTTTAGAATCAGTCGACGACAACATGAAACATTTGGTAGCAGCGGGACTAATGGGAGTGTTTAAAAAAATCTGGGAAGGTGTTTGGAGTGCGCGAATGGAGTACATCATGAACAACACAATTTTGGCTCTACTCGACACACCAGGGACAACACTACTTGGGATTAACCGAATGCTCTCGGATAAAGACTACCGAAACACCATCATTGCGAACGTTCAGGACCCGATTGTAAAGCAGTTCTGGATTCAGGAGTTTGGTAATTATCAAGACAAATTTGCCTCTGAAGCCGTGGCGCCTATTCAAAACAAAGTAGGGCAGTTCTTGAGTGCCTCAATTATTCGAAATATTGTGGCGCAGTCAAAGTCGACGGTGAATTTTAGAGAAGTGATGGATGATCAGCGAATTTTTATTGTAAACCTTTCAAAAGGACGAATTGGAGAGGATGCTTCTCGTTTGCTCGGCGGAATGCTAATCACCAAAATTCAGATGACGGCTATGGAGCGAGTTGATATGCCAGAGGCCGACAGACAGGATTTTTATATGTACGTGGATGAGTTCCAGAACTTCGCTGTGGAGTCTTTTGCGTCAATTTTGTCTGAGGCGCGAAAGTACCGTTTGAACCTGATTATGGCGCACCAATATATCGCTCAGCTCACTGAGGAGGTTCGGGATGCGGTATTTGGAAACGTTGGAACAATGATCGCCTTTAGAGTTGGTTCGCCTGACGCGGTGTTTATGGAAAGCGAATTTATGCCCCGCTTTACACCGGAAGATCTTATAAACCTACCAAAGTACGGTATTTACTTAAAGTTAATGATTGACGGCGTTACTTCAATGCCATTTTCAGCCTCAACACTGGCACCGATAGCTCAAAATACTGGTAGCAAAGATAAGGTAATTGAACAGTCGCGTCAGCGCTTTTCTGGAAACAGAGCCGAAATTGAGGCTAATGTGGCAAGATGGAGTGGTTTTGGTGATGACGTGAATATTGAAGAAAAGATGAAAGAGGTTTCGCAGGCCAAAAAACAGGCGAAAAAAGAAAAGTACGCTCACGACTACGACTGCACAAGGTGCAAGAATCAATTTAAGTTACCGGTAGAATTAGACAGAAATAGACCAATTTACTGCGAGGACTGTAAACCAATTATCGAAGCTGAGCGGAATAACAAAAAAAATAGCAGTGGCGGAAACACTAAAAAATCAGGTGGAGATCAGCGAAAGAAAAAATCGGATAACAATGGTGATTTGAGAAAAAATAAATCAGAAAAAGAAAATCAACAGTTAGTGGTACTTAAACCATCAGATGGAGCAATAGTTCAAAAAAACATCGGTACAGAAACTGTCTCACTGACTGTACTTAACGCACCGGCTGAAGAAAAAAAAGATAATTTTTTTGACAGAACACCTGAAGTGGTAGAGATACAAACACCAGAGAAGCCTACGGGTGAAATTTCTGACGCACCTCGTGTTGTTCCTTCTCGAAAAGATTTAGCAACAAGAATTGTTGCTATGGGGGAGGATGCGCCAAAAATTGGCGATGTTGTTCAGGCGAAAAAACATATATCAGTTCCCGACGTTAAAAAGCTTCAGGCTGAATCAGGAGCGAGTTCTGCTTCAACCACAGGAGAAAAAAAACGAAAGCGTCGAAAACGAAACCGAAGCGTCGGGGGTGATTTAAGAAAAAATCGTAATACTGGTGCAGACGAAACTACGGGATCGAGCCAAGGTCAAGCTTCGAAACCTGCGACCAGCACAACTGACAGTTTTCCAGTAATGAGCGCCAAAAATAAAGACAATAAAATTCAACCAGACGAGATAATTAATTTTGAGGATTAATATGGAAACGCTAACGCTCACAACCGAGGATGGTGCAAAAATTTCGGGTGTTTTTTACCCGGCCTCTGGTGAGCGTTATGCGCTTTTATTACACATGATGCCAGCTACAAAAGAGAGCTGGCTTTCGTTTATTGATGGTTTGAATGCGCTTGGTATAAATGCCTTGGCAATCGATCTGCGTGGTCATGGCGAAAGCAGTGGTGGACCTTCGGGGTATCTTGAGTTTACGGACACTCAGCATCAGAGCACGGTGTTTGATGTTCGAAGTGCCTGGTTTTATCTTGCTAGCAAAGGGGCGTTAGCGGATAGAACTGTGGTAGTTGGTGCTTCAATTGGCGCGAATCTTGCGATTGAGCACTTAGCAGAGCACGAAACAATAAAGGCGTGCGTGGCCTTATCGCCAGGTCTAAACTATCATGGTATTCAGGCCGATATTAATATCGTTCACCTAGCGGAAGACCAAAGAGTGTTGCTGGTGGCAAGCGATGAGGACGAATATTCAGCTAAGTCCATTGACCAACTTCATCAATTAAGTCCGGCAAATACTGAAAAAATTGAGGTTAAGGGGCTGGGCCATGGCACAGTAATGTTGCGAAGTAGCTGGCTTTTTGATCAAATTTTAAAGTGGATTGACGACAGAATTTAGTATATTTTTTGAGAAATAGCCAGTATTTGGCTTGATTTAGTTTTTTGGAAGTGTTAACCTCCTTTTTGGGAGGTTTTCATGTGTAATCGTACTTTTTCTAAGACAGCTGACTGGGTTTTGGTGAATGAAGCCAGTTTTGCGCCTCGGTTTCTGAAACTGCTCAGCTTGAGTTCCATTTCGCACATTAAGCGGATTTTGAAAAGCGCACCTCGGGGTGACGACGTTACTTCAAAGGCGAGGCACTTGCTCAAAAAGCACGCTAAGTTTATGAAAGAACGAGAAGTGGAGATTTCAAAGACTATTCTTAATACCAGAAGGCAACACGGTCTGAAGGGTATTGGTGGTTTTGCTGAAATTATGCCGATTGATCGCTTTCAGCACTCGCGAGTTGTCTCGGCAATGGCACTGCTTCTTGCTCTTAAGATTGGCCTCAGTAGTAATGAGGCGCTCGAGGCTTGGGAAGCGGGTCTTAGCCACGATCGCGCGCACCTCGCGTATTCGCACACGGTTGAGGAGTTGATGGTTGAATTGTTCGGCCTTGAGACGCACGAGGAGCGTGGGATCTCGATTATGCTAAACGACCGTCACCTGCAAGCGTACTACTTCAAGAATGGCTTGTCTGTGAATAACGTTCGCCTGGCAATGCTCGAGCGAAGCAAGTTTGTTCTGCAATCTATTGCCGACACTGCGTCCTACGTGGAACACGACGGCCTGCTCCTTAGCGAGCCAATCCCTACGAACTTTTTGTGGAATATCATCGCCTCTGTTGAAGGTGTTTCAAACGGTTGGATTAGCGTGAACGATCTGACCCAGTTTAACGAGGTACTTTGCCTTCGGGCAAAGTTTCATCAGATTTTCTACAGTAGCCTAAGGGGTAGAATCTGCGACGCGGCCGCTACCACAGTTTTCAAGTACGCGCTTGATCGAAAGATTATTACCTCAAACGACATTATGGCCGAAACCGATCAGTTTATTGATTCGAAGTTTTTGGCAATGCGTCGAGGTGAGATTAAGGTTCCAGACTGGATTTGTTCACTGCTCGACATTATGCGCGGTGATCTTCAGCTGCTTGAGGAGTGGAATGCGGAAGCCTTTCAAGACGAAACTTTGTTCAACGAAAGAGTTGCGTATCTTGGGAGCCGTCGGCTCGACTACGTTGCGGTTAAAGTACGCAAGTTCGACAGCAAAACAATCAAGGTGATCGGGCCAAATGGTCACCGAATTGTGTTAAAGGCTAGCGTGCTGTACGGGGAGTTGGATAATACCTACTTCGTCTACTCATTCAAGTCTTAAATTCACAACCCCGGAGAAATCCAGGGTTTTTTATTTTACTATAGCTCCTTCGCTTGGTCCGAAGTTGGGCAAAGTCAACCTTTCAATGCACCACTTTTGAAGATAAGTTGAAGAAGACTTCGTTCGGTGTCTTGTAGCCGA
>PFWT01000001.1 GCA_002791275.1 Candidatus Uhrbacteria bacterium CG_4_9_14_3_um_filter_41_35
CAACTCGTTTCTATACGAAAACATATCACATAAATAGCCGATTAGGAAAGATATGCGGTCTTGACGAGGGTGGTATCCTTTTAATTTGTAAAGCTATCAAAAAACAAGGTATTTATTAAAAAGCCTTGTTTATGCAACCATAGCTTTATAATTAAAAACCACAGTTTTTCACTGTGTTTTTCCGTGGCGGAGAAGGGGGGATTCGAACCCCCGGTACGGTTTCCCATACACTGCTTTTCGAGAGCAGCGCCTTCAGCCAGCTCAGCCACCTCTCCGTAGAACAGAGATTATCACGAGCTTGACGTTAGATCAATATTTAGGGATTTACCAAATTTTTGTAGGTCTGCTAGAATATTATATATTCATAAATTATTTATATATGGAAACACTAAAAAATAATCCTGAGCATGAAACGGTTAACAAGAGTATTGAGGAATTTAAGCGAAGAATTGATGATCAACTGAAATCTATAGGGAAAATTGCGAAAGAAGTAGCGGAAGCAAGTGCAGAGGATAGACAATTGGCAATTGATGAACTCAACAGGGCATCGCTAACATTACAGCACCTAAGGGAGGAACTTTATGAATTAAATCCTCACAGGAATGCTGCCTAATCAACTTTAATACAAATAGTCTACTAACTAGTAGACTATTTTTTTGACAGACACGGATTATTCTGGTAGTCTTTGCGCTTCTAAATGTTAGAAGAACTGGAGGTAATGTGGAACTGTTTGATTTTAGTCAGCTTTCTCGCGAGGAGCTGATTGCCGATATTGAAAAGCTTCGGCTTCAAAACTATCACTTGCAACTTTTGAAAGAGCAGCTCGAGATTGAAATAGAAAAATTGATCTGTTCGTTTCAGCGGGCTCAGACAGGTGAAGGAATTGAGGCGTATTTTGTGGCGTTGGCTTGCGCTGTGAAGAACTCGGACATGAGCGTGCGGACGCAGAATGTCGTTTCAACCGTTGGGATTGACTATGCGTACCAGTTGGTCGAGAAGACCGATCAGGACTTAAAACGAATCCGCAACTTTGGTCCTGCTTCTTTGGTGGAGGTAACAGCCTGGCTGACGAATCTTGGTATTGTTCATTTGTGCGGAACTCCACTGCCGAGTGATGTTAAGCTTATGATCTGTGCCCTGATCGAGGCTGAGTAGTCTAACGTGACAATCGTAGGTTGTTACGTTTTTTTTTAAGTAAATATCCACCCTGGGGTGGATATATATTTTATGATCACAATCTTGTCTAGCAAAGTCCCAACGAACAGGCCAGCCTCGAAAGAACTGCTGAAAATGGTAAGGATCGCCTGAAGGTTATACTTAAAACTGATGTGGTGGTAGAGAACTGCCGCAAACATATCGATTGGGATCGAGACAGTCGCCACGGTGTATGTTGTGATGTTATCACCGAACGATGCGCGTAGCTGTCTAATGAAACTGAGCATTGTTCCACTAGTTGTGAGGTTAACTCAATTTTTCCGGTTTGGTCAAGGAAAGTGCGGCGAGAAAAATGAGAGTCATAACTGCAAGATCATTTTTGAAAAATGGCACATCAACTAGCCCGTGGACGCACATTATAGCAAGCGCGCCGAAGGCAGTGGATTTAATGGTGGCGATCGCAACATCGTCAGTTTCAGTACTCAAAAGGATTGATTTTATGGACAGACTGGTGAGCCAGAAAAAGCTCACTAGCCCGAGTAGTCCGAGTTCAACCCAAATATTCAAAATTATATTGTGGGGGTACTGAAAAATTTCGTAGAAAGTGGCGTCGTGGAAAGCTTGAAGGGCAGTTGGGTAACTGTTAAGTCCTACACCGAGCGCAGGTGAATGTTTTAGTAGTTCCGCAGTTTCCTGCCACTGTGAAAGTCTAACTTGCCCCGAATAATCTTGCAGAAACAGTTTTTCACGCACAGCTGGAACCGTGAAGCTAAGGAAAGTGACAGCTAAGATTGAGGCGCTGAAGATTTGCAGTTTTAACTTTTGACTAGCAGGTGAGAATAAGAAAGTAAGTATTAAACCGGTCGGAATTGCCACTAAAGCAGCTTCAGTTTTTGCCAAAATTATAGTGCTGAAACCGAGGATAATCGAAAGCAACCAAAGAATGTTGTCTTTTGTAAACTCAAATTTTCTTGAGGCTCGAACAGCGTTAAATAATAGGACGAGACTCATGCCCACGATCGGCGCCAGAAAAAGTCCGACGGCGTTCGGGTAATCAAAAATACTAGTCACCCTTCGCTCAATATCCCACGGCGCTGGAATACCAAAATTAAACAAATACTGACCTATTGCAAAGGTACTCACGGCAAGCGATGAGCTAGCGAGCGCTTTAAAAACATTACGCCAATCTTTCACTCTTAACGTATTTTGCAAAAGTAAGAAGATGAGGATAGGCTGAACAAAATAAGCTTTCCAAATTCCGAGCGCACCGAGTTTATCGGGGGCAATAATAACGGCAACGGTGGCCGAAATAAGAAGTAGTATAATAGCCTTCAGCCAATTGTTTTGGAGTACTGAACGCCACTCTAAATCTTTATTTTTTTCTTTTAAAAACCAAATAACACACACGATCAAAATCATGACTTCAAGCACAGTGACAGGAATTAGCCCAATGTTGAATCGCAAAAGATAGGTCGGGAGCAGTCCAGTTAATAGAATTACGCCAGTCTGAAAATTACGCCAGGTCAATAGCGCAAACAGGTGTAAGAGTGCAATGATTAGCAGTGATATCATGGTAGAGAAATAGGAGATTTTTCAGGTAAAAATAATTTTACAGCGGATGAGAAGCGTGGTCCGCCGAGAATCGCTAGGGTGATGTAGTAGACAACCATAGCGATGATGATTTGGATTAATACGTGAACACTCGGGATCATGAGCAGGGCGAGGTACATCACGATTGAGGAAAAAATGGCTTTGCTGGCGAGTATCATTTTCGGGGCGTAACCAGAAGTTTTGTAAACAACGTAGGCGGTTGCGAAAGTTATTGCAGCTTCGGCCAGTACCGTGAACCAGGCAGCGGCCCAGATGCCATATTTTGGAATGAATATAATGTAGCCCAGAATAGTTACGATTGCGACGGCCAGATATCCCCAGGTCATCACCTTTTGTTTTTGCACAGCTACAACGGCATGTGCATAAAGTGTGCCAAAGAAAATCGTGGTCATAACCAGGCCGAATATGGCAAGAACTTTTCCAGACTCCGCAAAATCTTCGCCACCCACCAAAACCATGAGTGGAACACCAACCGCGATTGAACCAAGTGTTAACGGTATGGCAACCACGGCGAAGAAGTCGAAGGCGTCTTGCATGTATTTGTTAAATTTGGCGTCCTTGGCGCTCCAGGTAGTCACAAGTAGTGGTAGCATCAGCCCCATGTACATAACTGGAAAGGCGGTCATCACGTCTACAATTTTGTAGGCAAAACCATAAATACCGATCTGCTCATTACTAGCCCAGAGTGAAAGAAAGAGAATATCGCCACGTAAATATATTAGGTTGAAAACAAGCGAAACACCGATTGGCCAGCTACGCTTTAAAATCAATGTCCACGCTTTAAAATCAATATTCAATTTATACTGAATCCGTTTGCGCGTAAAAAATATAATAGTAAATAGTTGAAGAGCATTGCCGACGATGAATAGACCCATGACGCCGACAAGGTTGAGACTGAGCGCAGGTGCGAAAATTGCTCCAAACAAAACCAGTGATCGGTTCAACAGTTCGGCAATAACTACTCGGCTCATTATTAAACGTTTTTGAAAAACACCAACAAGCATCTGCGAAGTGGTGCCGAAGAGATAGGAGAAGGTACCAACTGCTATTCCTATTTTCACGATCTGGTCGTATGGAAAAAAGATGGCAATAACTGGTGCTAGAGCTAAAAAAAGAACAGCTGAAATTATGCGGAGTGAAAGTAGATTGCCAACAATAGTTTCTTCGTCCGCATCTTTTTCGCTGATCATTTGGACAGTAGTAATGGTGAGTCCAAAATCGACAACAACCGCAAAAAGGGTGAGGAATGAGATGGCGATAGTTAATTGTCCATAGCCACCCGCCCCAAGATGCCTGGTTAGAAAGGCAACCGCGAGCAGACCAAAAACAGTCGCAAGGACTTTTCCGATCATTTGCATGACTGTATTTTGAGCAATCTTTTTGTTCAGCTGTGTCATAGATTATTTTATGCTATAATACTTAAGATAAAACATCAACGATTTGATTTAAATTTAGTGGAATTATGCATAAGTTGCTTGAGGTACGGAAAACATTTAGTCGATCTTTATTCAACCTGCTTTTAGGTCTGTTCTTGGTGAACTTATTGCCCGTTACTGTAAACGCTTACTCTGGTGGAACCTACGCAACTTTGCCGGTTTCAATTTCAGGTGGTGGTCAACTTACAATGGAACCGGGCGAGCGTCGGGTAATTACTACCGAATTTAAAAATACAGGTGATCTTACCTGGCATAATTATGGACCTGGCTACATTTCTATTTATACATACGGACCTAAATATCGAAGAAGTGTTCTTGATTCTGGAAAATGGATGAGTGCCTCTCAGCTATTGCCACCAGTTCAAAAAGACATCGCACCAGGCGCCGTTGCAACAGTGTCTTTTGAAATTCAGGCACCGACAGAGGTTGGGGTTTATGACGAAACTTTTAAACTTGCGTCCGAAGATAGGTCTTGGGTAGACGGCGGAGAGTTTACGCTACACGTGAACGTGGCAGAAAAAACTGTGGAGGTAGCTTCAGAAACGCCGACACAAACTGAAGTGGCGGGGGATACAACGGCTGGTTACGAAGCTGAACTTACCGTTACAAGCGCAAGCAAGATTAAGATTTTGGCTGGTAAATCAATTTTGTTTACCGCCGTTTTTAAAAACACTGGTTCACAAACCTGGGCAAACTTTGGTTTAGTTACGCCGGACGTGCAGCTAGCTTCAGCAGGTTCCGATTTTGAGCACCCGTCTTGGAACGGCGCGCACCTAGCTTATCTAGACGGTCAGTTTATTCAGCCGGGCGAAACAGCCGTGATTAATTTTTCGATGACAGCTCCTGTGACGAACGGGCTTCACACTGCGCGTTTTCAGTTGGAAGCAAATGGGGTAGATGTGCCAGGAGGAGTTCTTGAAATTCCAGTTGAGGTAACGGGTGGCTCACCAGAAATCGCGAGCGCACCAGTAAAGGAAAATTTGCCACCTGCAATTCAGATGATTAATCAACCAAATATCCGAGTTGGAGTGCTAATTGTGGACGACGAGGTGCAGAATAAAATTAACATCACTTCACACGAAACGGACTTTGTTATTAAAGATACAAACGGAAACTTGCTAGCTCAGCTTAAAAAAGATCAGCTGGTTACTGCATACTTCGACAATCTGCGTTATTACTTCGACGCTGGCCGGGGTGTGGAGCAGTCGTCGTATGGTCTGCGATTTGAACCGGTTATTCCGGGCGCGGTAATGAGTATCGAAAACTTTGACCGCCGTTTAACGCGCGGTGCTGTTTATGCGGATAATACCTTTAGAGGTGTTTTAGAGTATCGGTACAACGAGGCTAAAAATAGGGAGTGGGTGATTAATGAATTACCAATTGAATTTTACTTGCGCGGGTTAGCTGAAACTAGCGACGACCACCCGGTTGAGATGAATAGAGCGCAGGTGTTGGTTGCTAGAACTTACGCTTATTACTACATGATCCGTGAGGGAAAGCGTGCTAGTGAGTTTATGGACTTAAACTCAACACCGTCTGATCAGCTTTACCAAGGTTACGGACGTGAAGCAAGGGCGCCACTTATTACGCGTGCGGTAATGGATACAGCTGGTCAGATTGTAACGTATAATAAGGAGGTGGTTATTACGCCATACTATGCGCGAAGTAATGGAGCTACCAAGGATTGGTCGGCGGTTTGGTGGGGCGATCAGCCGTACGCAAAATCAGTGGTCGTAGCCTGTGATGTTGGAAAAACAGAATGGGGCCACGGGGTTGGTATGCCTCAGTCGGGTGCGAACTGTTTAGCGAAAGATGGAATGACCTTTGATCAGATTGTTAAATACTTTTTCACTGGCGTAGAGATTTACAAAAAATGGAACTAATAAAAATACCGAGCCTAGCTCGGTATTTTTTAATTTGACAATTCATTTCTTCGTGAAGCATCGCCGTGTCGACGCTTGTCGCTTTTTATAAGGTTAGTAATTTTTTCCTTAACCTCGTCTGGATTGTTAATGCCTTTAAAATTGAAACGTTCTCTGGTTCCGGCGGTCTGAATGTAAACATCGCCGTAGCTCAGGAACGTGGCAGCAACGCCGCGTGTTTCACTGGTTACGTCTTGAATTTGGTTTAGATGGAGTTCAGACACCACTCTTGAAAACAGCCCGTGTTGTTCAATATTGATAATCCTTTCGGTGGTTACAATCCAGGTGTCTAGGTAGTAATCCGTAAATCTGGTCATACCAATCATGGTAATCATAATCAGATAAATGCCCAGAAAAATTGCGAGCAACGGCCCAACTAACGGCATACTTGTAACCTCAACTCCTTGCATTTTACCAACCGAAAGTAGAACAAAGGGTAGAGCGATTAGAAAAAATGACAGTCCAAAAATATCAACCAGCTTAATCCAGTGGCTCCGCAAAAATATTTGCACAACTTCGTCTCTTTCCTGATTTGGTAGATTCTTTAAGTCGATCATAGGAAAAGTTGTTTATTTGCGGTTTGAATATTGAAAATGCCGTTGATTGAAATATTGTCCAGCCAGTTATACTGCGAGATTATGGATAGGGAAATAATTATTACCCCAACAAACGCAAGAATATATAGGCCAAGTACATATGTGGTTTTTGGTGATTGTAAACCAAATTTTGCAATGTGGTAAAAGTTAAAAGCAAACATTAAAAGACCAAAGAAGGCAATAATGAGGTAGGGAATTAGTAAGTAGACAAGCGGAAGATTCATAAAAAGATTATAACACGGAATCAAAATTATTTTCTTGTCGAAGACTGAAATAAGCTTTCAGTTGTCCGGCCACGAGTGTGTCTAGCGTTTGTCGGGGTAGATGAGACCAAGGTGTTGATATGCACGCTCGGTAACAACTCGACCGCGAGGTGTGCGTTGCAAGAACCCAAGTTGCAGTAAAAATGGTTCGTGAATGTCTTCGATGGTAGAAATTTCTTCCTGGGTTGCCGCAGCTAAAGTTGTGATCCCAACCGGCCCACCGGCGAATTTGTCGATCATCGTTTCCAGCAGCCGCCGATCAACGTGGTTGAGACCGAGGTGGTCGATTGCGAGCATTTCTAGAGCAGATTCGGCAATCGCGGAATCAAGCAACCCGTCGTGTTTGACTTCTGAGTAGTCCCGGACCCGTTTCAGTAGACGGTTGGCAATACGAGGAGTGTGTCTACAGCGACTAGCGATAGACTCACAAGTGGGGTCATCGATTTTGATATTTAAAAGACCAGCACTGCGTTTTAAAATCTGTCCCATCTCGCGGTCGTTATAAAACTCTAAGTGATAGGTAACACCAAAACGATCCCGCAAAGGGCTTGAAAGTAATGGCAGGCGAGTGGTGGCCCCAATTACAGTAAACTTTTCAAGGGCAAGTCGAAGCGTGCGAGCGCTCGGTCCTTTACCGACCACAAGGTCCAGAGCAAAGTCTTCCATAGCTGGGTAGAGCACCTCTTCAATGGCTTTACTTAGTCCGTGGATCTCGTCAATAAATAAAATATCGCCTTTTTTTAGGTTTGAAAGAATCGCCGCAAGATCACCAACTCGTTCGAGGGCAGGCCCGCTAGTGATGCGGACTTTGCCCGCCATTTCGTTGCCGATAATATGAGCAAGCGTCGTTTTTCCAAGTCCGGGGTTACCGTACAACAATATATGATCAATGGGTTCACCACGTTTTTTTGCAGCTTCAATAAAAATACCAAGGCCTTTCTTAAGGTCCTCTTGACCAATAAAATCCACGAGCGACTGGGGCCGAAGACCAACTTCAAACACCTGTTCAGCCTCGCTCGCCATTTTTTCCGTTACAATATTTTCTACCTCGTCGGCATTTGATTCAATCATATCGGGTCTATTATACTACTAATGTTGACGATTGCCCAAAATACTTGTATATTCTTTTCAAACGCTGCGGTGATGGAATGGTAGACATAGGGGACTTAAAATCCCCAGGCAGAAATGCCGTGCGGGTTCAATTCCCGCCCGCAGTACCAAAAAGACTCTGGATTTACGCCGGGGTTTTTTGTTTGCAAAATAATTAACGATAGTTATTTTGTGATATAATAAATTTATGAATATTTGTTTATGAAAAAAATCACAAAAAAGCGCACAAGGGATTTTTTGAAGAGTCAGTTTATAATGCAACTTGCCTCGTCTTCAAAAAAGAATATGCCACAAGTCTCCATTATGCTCTATGTGATCGACCGGGATTTGAATTTCTACTGTGCCACTCACAGTGACAGTATCAAGGCTCAAAACATGGCGGAGAATAAAAATGTTAGTATAGCTGTTTGGGCACATAACCAGTTCATGGTGCAGGTCAAAGGAATAGTCGAAACAGTCGTAGACGAGAAAAAACAAAACAAAATTCTCACCGCTCTTGCAAAGGCTGGGGCAAAAGACGATAATTTTTGGCCACCGGTATTTCGCATTAAGGGCTCGTCTTATGTGCTTTATAAGATAGTGCCAGCAGAGATTTCGGTTCTCGATCTAGTCAGCAGAAATATTTCAGAATCACAAAGTCCATTTACAAAAATTTTATAAAAACCAAGCTCTGAATTTGTTTCAGAGCTTTTTTGTGAAATGATGTATAATTAAGTTATGAGAAATTTTCAAAAACCGTTAATCGTGATCGGAACATTGCTTGAACTAGTAATACCGCTTGTTGCTTTTTTGTCTGGGCTACGATTTTTGTTTCAAGTGCAGGAGCCAATTTTAGATTCCAAATTGTTTTTTGTTCTAACTATTTTTTCATCTTTAATTTCATACTTTGTTTATACGTATTCAATCATTCGGGTAAATCAGAGACGTTTTCCACGGGTTTTAGACCGTGCGTTGTTCACAATAATTACACCGATAGTATTTATTTTATTAATAGGCTTTATTGGCGATTTAACGTTTAGAAAGCTATTTTTTGTAGCTGGAGTAAACTTGTACTCTGGTTATATGCTGGCAATGCTGTTTGAAGCAGTGCAAACCGAGCGGGTTAGAGCTTTTAAGTTCCACCCTTTTTTTGCTGGAATATTTTTATCAGCCGGTGTAATGTCTGTTTTTTGTCTGTCGTCGCTTGCTTTACCTTTATTCGTTGGGTACTCACATCTTGTGGAAATAGTCTGGCGGTTTATAGCTTGGATTTTGATCATCGGAATGCTTGCGTACACAAAATATTATCAAAGTGGCAGGCGTCTTTATGCAACCAAAGGTTACAGACCGAACTCCGCTACGATTGTTATAAATAAAAGCGGTCAGGTTTTACTCTGTGAAAGAAACGATCGACCGGGCACAATTCAAACAGTTCAGGGCGGAATCGATCCTGGCGAAACCCCAGAACAGGCAGCGCGCCGTGAATTAATTGAGGAGCTTGGCATTTGGCCAGAAAATTACGAAATAAAAGCAACGCTATTGAATTCAAAACGCTATGACTGGACAACAGATCTTCAGTATAAACTGAGGCACACAGGTTATATTGGTCAGGAACAATACTTTTTCTTAGCAGAGGTAGCTGATGATGTAAAATTTGATTTAAATTTTCATTATCGCGAATTTAGAAAAGTCTGGTTCGACACACCAGAACAGTTACTTCGTTTATCCTGGAGCAAAAAGCGTCCAGGTATCGAGGAAGCACTCAGAGGTTTTGGGATTATCAAGTAAATAAAATGCAAAATAAGTAAACCTTTGTTATAATATAAAAAACAATAAATATGGATTTAATAATTTTAGGACAAAACGGTGAACTTGTTATCGAGATATTGAACTCAATCATCTCTTTAACGGTTTTGGTGATAGCTATAAAACTTTCAATTTTAATGAAGGGTGGAACTTTGTCTAGAACCGTGAATTGGATTGCAGTTGGGGTGTTTGTTTTTTCAGTGCTCGAGGTTTACGGGCTGTTTAGCGGTTTGAATGTATTTACAATTGAAGGTCTTGAGGACCTACTAGAGCTAGTTACGATTAGCAGTTTTCTTTTTGCGCTAGTAAACGCAACTAAATCAATGACGCGAATGTAGGTATTGACGACCTCTGAAACTGGTGGTAATATTTCCGCAGATTGCGGTAGTAGTTCAGTGGTAGAACGCTTCCTTGCCAAGGAAGAGGCCGCCAGTTCGAACCTGGTCTGCCGCTCCAAAAGATTCTCGACTTTAGTCGGGAATTTTTTGTGAAAAAAAGCGACGACTGTTTTAAAGTCGTCGCTAATGTTCATTAAGATGCGCTCATCGCGGCTTTTTTTGCCTGTTCTTTTAAAAGCCAGGTAATGCCGGATTTATTGCCAGACTTATATTGCTCGCGAGCAGTCTCAACAAAGAGGGACTGCAGATCACTCGAAATCTCTTGTGGAATAGCGTGTTTACCGACTATTAAGTCAAATTTTTCCATCATCGCAACGTACCAATTTGCTTGTACGCCAGTTTTAAATTTTGTTGTCATAAATTAAGCAGTTAGTGGGTTAAGTGAAAATCCTTCTTCTTTTCGTTTTTTAGCATACCAGTAGGCAAGTGCTCCTAGTGACGAAGCAACGAGCCCTGAACCAAGCCATGGTCCCGCACTTGCGCTTTTTATAATCCCTGGGCTAATCGGTGGGCAGCCAGTGTGAAGTTCTGTCGCAGTTTCGTCTGGCGTAACAATACTTACGCTTGAAATATCTTGCATCGAACGAGGGTAAAGCTTGATTTCTCCATCAAGATGACGCATAACGCCAACAATTCGGACCTGGCTTTCAGTGAGCGCTGACCAGCTGATATTAGTTTTACTTTGAGCGACAACTGTTAATTCACCAGTTGCGTCACTCACTCTAAGCTTGTCTCCATCTTTTTCCAAAATATCCCCTTCAATCTGAACTAAAGTACCAGGTACAACATTTTGCGCCTCAGCAATTGTTACCACAGTTGGCTGTAAATCTGAATGTCCGGTGACTGAAATAGCGCTTGCTTCAGCGATCTTGATTCGCTGTTCACCGCGAGACTCAGAGAAAACTCCTTGCACACTTAGTTCATCTCCCAGGCTAAGATCTGGCCAATCAGCGTGATTGAAATAGAGTTCTATACCCTGAACGAAAGCTATTTGATCACCAAACGTACCTGGCAACGCTGTTAGTACCCCGGAAACTGAATCTACCCCAGAATTTGCTTTCGGAATTACATCAGATTGCAGATCGTTACTTTGACTTTCGTTATCGGCCCCAACTACGGTAATAACTTGATGCACAGCCGTTCCTGTTTCGGAAAGGTCAGCACCATTTCCGTTTGTCCCTTCGCTAGCATTTGAAACATTTTCCGGTTGATCGACGATAGGGTTTTCTGTGAGATTATCACCTTGAGCCGCGGTTTTGGTGTGTTCATATAAATTGGTCATTACAAATTCAAATTTTGGTGTAACGGTAGTTGGTACGCAGTTTGAAGTATCCGAATCAGCAGTCAGAGTAATGTACCCAGGAGTTCCAAGTTGACTCTGATCATTTAAACCAAGAGAAATGGACGATGTTCGCCAGGAAAGATCCAGTAGATTTCTTTCCATTGATGCCTTTGGCGAACTGGAACCAAACTCAGGACTACTGTACGAAACCTCATCCACAACTGTCCCGTCAGGCATTGCCAGCATAATGGTCGCGTTTGTGTTTGCAAGAGAGAGTGCGCTAGTTGCCATACTTGGCACAACATTTAAAGTTGTACGAGTGCTTTCAAGATCGAAGTTGCTAATTAATAGGGTTCCGCCAGCGTCAATGTGCGTATTTTCGGCAAAGGAAATTGCCTCACCTTTTGTGGCTACTCCGGTAATAACCCAGCCACTGAGGTCAACTGCGGTACTGCCCTGATTGTAAAGTTCAAGCCATTCGTCTGAGTTTGAGAGCCCGCTTCCCGCCCAGTTAATTTCCGAGAGGAGGACGTGCGGTGTGGACACACTCGAAGCCGCGCTGGCGGGTAGAGGTCGTAAAGAAGGCAATACTCCGAGGAACAAGATCGGGAGGACATATAGTAATTTTGACATATTGAATTTATTTTTAAGCTTCAAAGATCTTTGAATCACGCAAGGCCTTGCGTTTATAGCGAACAAAAAACTCCCCAGTAACTAGACGATTAATTCTAGCTATTGGGGAGTTTTAATGATTTTTGTTCTAATTATATTGCACCACTTTTTTATTTTGTGGTCAAGATTCCGGTGTGGAAAAGTCTATTTTGCACCGTCACAAACGGCCTTTAGTTCTGTATATGAATATGGTGTGGTTGCAAGCACGTCGATGAATGAGTATTTAGCATAAGGGATTGTAGCTCGTGAAAGGTTCCAAGTTTTGAAGTTTCTTGTTTTTAGTTCAGCAGTTCCTTTTTCGCCTCGAAGTCTCTCATAATTATAGTTATTCCAACGAACATTCCATCGCTCGATATCAATTCTAGTTTCTGCATCGATAACATATGCATCATCCCTCGATCTTCTGTCATGGAAATATCCACAATAATCTTCGATTGCTGGTTGAGGTTCGATCAGTCCTTTAATTGGAACTGTTTTAGTGTTAATCACCAGATTCATGAGCGGATAAGCTTCAGCAGTCAGACTATCGAATAATGGAAATATATCCATTGGTTTTTCAGTTGTTGCTCGGTTAATGTTTAATCGTACACTAAACGCGTCTGGGGCACTCACTGTAAAGATAAGCATCGAAACGCCAATAAACACGGTAGCCTGACGCATAAAATCTGCTTGATTTGCTTGTCTTAGAATATTTACAAGGAGAAGTAGGAGAGTGATACTGACTGTGATAAAGAACCAAAAGCCAAAGAGTCGCGCTGGCGTAAAACCATACTCACTTACGTACAGATTTAGTCGCGTCCAGGCAGAAGCAACAACTAATACTGTTTCAACTACTAACACAGCCTCTAAAATGTTAATGATTTTTTTTGTTACTTCTGTGTGTAAATACCTCAGGCTTAATATTAAGCTGATCACCAAGATAGAAATAACGGCTAATTCACCAAAACCATTTACGGCGTATTCTGAATACGTAATACCTTCAATATTGTCCCAAGCGTTTTTACCACCAAACAAATAAAAACTTTGGATAATTAAGAAGGTTAGGAAGAGTGCTGAAACTGTGGAAAAAATTATGGTAGCCTCTATTTTAAATTTAGGCGCAAGTTCTCTCACTGGTTTTAAATCAAGTTTACGCCAAAAAGCTGAGCCAAAAATTGCTAACATAATCGTGCTCACAAAAATTGTGCCGATCATGTGACCAACAATATTTTCTTTTTCGAAAAATTTCCTAATGGAATTTAATAAACTTGCTGTTTGTTGCTGTAGTACGATGTCCGCTTGAACAAAAAGTAAGGCAAAAATTATTAGAATTGGAATTGTGATTAATATCCCCCGACCAACAGCTTCGCTTCGGCTCGAAAAGCCAGGAAGTTTTAGATGCTGAATAATATCTATACGGTTGATTGCACCTAAAAATGTATGTTTAAAGTGAGCTACTAAAACTTCGAATGGATGTTTAAAATCATTGTGATGCCCGAGTAAAAAGAGAATGAAAAAAGAATTTGCTATCACGAGTCCAAAACCACTCAAAGCAAGGCCGATTGCACTCGTCCAAAAAGCAAAGGTTCCAGCATAGAGAAGACTGAAAATTATAGCTACCCAAGTACGGATTTCAAATTTATGCTTCAGGTGATAGCTAAGCCCGGCTGAAACTCCAAAGAAAACGAGCTCGAATAATAAAACATTGAGGCCGAATTCAGGTGCGTGAAAAATCAAAACATCAAATGCTAGCCCAATTAACAGTGAGCCACTGAATAATTTCCAAGGTAAATATTGCATATCTTTGTTTTCGCTTAATAAAAAAGCTGTCATATATTAATCATATAGTTATATTATTTAAATACAATAGAAGCTGACGATGGTTACAACCAAAGTGGCTATTGACTGATATTTTCAAAAATGATATCTTTTGTTCACTGTTTCACAAGTAATGGGCGGATGGTGAAACTGGTAGACACGCTGGTCTTAGGAACCAGTGGAGTAAAATCCTTGAGGGTTCGAGTCCCTCTTCGCCCACCATAAAAATTTTCAAGTTTCGCTTGGAAATTTTTATTTTGTTTAAATGGACTCGAACCGGGGGAATGGTATGGGGGATTCCCCCTTACATGCTGGGGGTAACAGCAACCTAAATCTGACAGTGGCTGCGCCGTAGGGGTGGAAACCCCTCGGGGAGCAAAGCGACGTTTGCGTCCCTCTTCGCCCACCACAAAAATTCTCAGTTCAGCTGGGAATTTTTGTTTTAAAATTCGGATAAATAAGTAGACTTATGCCATATTTTGTTGAAAAATCGAAATATGTTTGTTAACCTAATCGTGGAGGTGAGTTATGGCTCGCTATAATGTACATTTATTAGGGATAAATGAGCTCGAGAAGCTTGATCTTCATGGCTTTTGGGAACACGGTCTCTACTATGAGGTAAAAACGCTACCAGACAGACTCAGTGTTATGGCGAGGTTTAGGCTTGAATATATTGGGACGGCTAATTGGGAGACCGTCCTTAAAAGTTGGGAAAAGTCGGAACAAGGAATTTGGGATGACTTTTACAAAGGTCGTGGCTTTGATACCTGGACCGCTTGGCGTATGGATTATGTTCGGAGGTTTACCGGTGGGCGTATGATCCATCGGACTATTGATATCCATAGGATAATAAATCCCATGGAGCTCGTGCCAACTATGTGGGTTGGCTCGTTTCCTGGCTGGAGGCAATACCTACCGCCAGGAAAAATGTCGCAGCAGTTCTGTGGACTCGTATTTAACGATGCTGTTCGGCAGAACCCGAAGATTGTGGCAATCCGGAAAAACCCACCGAAAAAAACCATGCTGATCGGTTTTACCGACGGTGAATGTATCTCTGTACTCGAGGGTACGCATCGGGCGTGTGCAATCACGCTCAGTTCACTAGAAGGAATACAGTTAGGCGGTGATGTCTTCATCGCACTTATTCCTTTCGGTAAAAACCAAGCGTTGGCCTTTGAACGTACGTACACGTTTGGGTCAATCTAATATAACCTGGCTAGAAATAGCTAGGTTTTTTATTGGGGTCAAAGCTGAATATTGAGTTTCTATAAAAAAATAGACTCTTGCTGTGCGAGCGTGTTCACACAGCAAGAGTCTTCTGTTACTTAATCCAGCCGAGTTTGGCTGCGATCTTCACCGCGGCCGCAAGCGACAGGGCGTCGGGTGATGCCTCCGCAAACTCCGCGAGACTCATCACCTGCTCATCATCCTTAAGATGGCTCGCCAGATCGTCGACCACCGCCACGAGGCACTCCACCCAACCGTCGAGGCGCTTCATGTTGGTGAGGATGTACCCCACCAACTGAGTTCCTTCCAGCAGGGGTTCACCCCTGCTGAGCGAAGTCCGTCGCATCTCGTACTGAGCTCCGCCGTACCCACCGCTCTTTCGAACGATCATGTTGCCCTTCGCATCCGCGAAGGAGACAACACGACCGACGACACGTTTGCCGTCTACATTCAGCTCCTGCTGCGCCGGCTCCTCCTCGCCAATGGGTCCGCAGTAGCCGAGGGCAGTGCTGACACCCATCGAGACGAACTTGCCGTCGCCACGGTTGACGCGCAGGGCGTCGAGGTCGAACAGCCAGACGCTGTCCGGCTGAGCCGCAACCTCTGCGGTCGACTGACCGGTGAGAATGATGCAGAAGTTATCTTCTTCTGCACCTTCTGGATAAAGGTTGCTGAGCGCCACCTTTACCTGCTCTGGAGTTACGTACGTTGACATGGTTTCTCCTTTAAGCTAAGTAATTTTAGCTACGTTAACAATATATTTTTTTTTAGTTCTGTCAATAGTGTTGGGTTCTTGCAAAACTTCGCGATCCCTTATAGGCTCATGTTATACTTATGATCTATGAAAATTGTACTAGTGCACGGTTATAAATCTAGCCCGGATCAAGATTTTTTTCCTTGGCTTCGAGCCGAACTTGTAAAACTCGGCCATCAAGTGGTTTTGCCAAATTATATTAATGCATCGACTCCAGATCGGGACGAATGGACTAAATTTTTAGTAGATGAAGTTGGTGCGCTCGATGAGAATACGATTATTGTTAGTCACAGTATCGGGGCGGTTTTAGCTTTAAGACTCCTCGAGGCTGCAGAAGCTTACTCAACGCCAAAAGGTATGGTGTTAATTTCAGCGCCCTGGATGATCGGTAGTGAAGAGTTTAGGCACTTCTTTTTAAGCGAGCTCGATTTTGATGTTCTAGCCTGGAGAGCAAAGTTTTTCAAAATTTTACACGCTAAAGACGACAAAGTTATCCCATTTGACCACGCAAAAAAATATGCACAGGTTTTGCACGGCGAACTCATCGAAGGGTCAGTTGGAGCAGGGCACTATAAGGGAGACAAGTATCCCGAGATTCTGGACCTTGTCAAAAGAGTTATCGATACACCAGTAGTTTACGAACCAGGTCAGGGTCTTGAAGATGAGTACAAGACGGTTGATCGGTAAATAATTTATAACTTATTTATGTACACAGGAATTGTTCAAGGAAATTATCCAGTTAAGAATGTAGTAAATAAGCCAGGGTTACTGACTTTTGAAATCGAATTGCCACAGGAAATGCTTACAGATATCAAAATTGGAGCCAGTGTAGCCTCTGATGGAGTATGTTTAACAGTTTCAAAAATCAATGGTCAAACTTTAAGCTTTGACGCTATGGAAGAGACTTTGAACAAGACAACCCTTGGCGGACTCAAAGAAGGATCAAGAGTTAATATTGAACGCTCAGCTTCGATGGGCGACGAAATCGGCGGTCATATTATGGCTGGACACGTAACTGGGATGGCAGAGATTGTAAGAATCGATAGACCGGAAAATAATCACGTAATCACTTTTAAGGTTCCGCTTGAGTGGATGAAGTACATTTTGCAAAAAGGTTTTGTGGCGCTTGATGGTTGTAGTTTGACGGTGACCGACCCGAATAAAACCAATGGAACTTTTTCGGTGCACTTAATTCCAGAAACGCTTCGTCAAACCAGCTTTGGCTGGAAACAGGTGGGGGATAAGGTGAATGTTGAGCTAGATAATCGAACACAGGTAATTGTCGACACTGTTGAGGCTTATTTAAAAGATATTAAATAATATGAAGAATATTGCACTTGTCATGGGTTCATTTCACAAGGCACTAATTAGTGAACAACTTGAAGAGGCGAGAGAGACCGCAAAGGAGCTCGGACTTAATATAGTTGAGGAGGTTTGGGTGCCCGGTTCAGTTGAAAAGCCACTAGCTATTAAAAGATTGCTTATTAAAGATGAGGTTGATGGCGTGGTGGTGCTTGGAATTATTGAAAAAGGTGGAACTAAACACGGTTTCACAATGGGCCAGAGTTTGATGCATTTTGTGATGCAGTTACAGCTCGATTTCATGAAACCAATTGGCCTTGGCGTACTTGGCCCAGATATTGAAAATGACCAAATGCCGCCACGTGTTCGTCCATATGCTCGAGCAGCAGTTGAAGCGGTAGCTAAAATGTTTTAAACAAACAAAAAATGACTCGAAAATGAGTCATTTTTTTGTTTGTTTTGAACTTAGAACCTTAATAGTGGTATTCCTTACCCTTAATAATCGTAAAAACTCGATAGAGTTGCTCGAGGAAGAAAATATGAGCTAGGTCGTGGGTGGTGGTCATAGGTGAAAGTGAAAGTCGAAGTTTAGCTGTGTTTTTTGTTTCTGCCGACAGACCTTTAGCACCACCTAAAATAACCGTAACGTGTTCACCGCGATCTTCAATCATTTTCAGAATGTTCGCTGCTTGATGTGAGGTTGCTAGCTGACCGCGCTCATCAAGCACAACAACATAATCACCGGCTGGGATTGCGTCGATTATTTTTGATTCATCTTTCAAAACCTTGTGATCCATTTTTACGTAAGCCAGAAGTTGTTTTTTAAACTTATCGCCAATTTCCCGAAATGGCCCCTTTGGCAAATCACCAACTGTAATAAAAGTAAGATGCAACATAAAATAATTAATTCCTTAATTTCAATACGATAGTTGATTATTAAAACTATGACAATAAGAATCCAATTTCTTTGCATTGTAGTTAACAGTTTTGTTTGTTAAAATATAATTAATGTTATTGACGATAGTTACGTATTTAATTGTTTATTTACAGGATCTTCGTTGTACTAAAGGGGTATGTTTGAGAAGTTTAGATTTCACCATTTTTTTGGGATGATGCTGGCGCTAATATTGGCTGCTATTTTAGCATTCTTTCCAATGTTGCTTCAGCTTCAGGGTTCTGATGCGCCGTCGTCAACACTCACAATTTTCTTTGTCTTCGTTCTGGCTTTCCTAATGAACAACGCAATTCAAAAGTCACATGAACTTCGGCAGAATATAAACATAGAATTGTCACGCTTACGCAGACTTCATCACTTGGCTGAAAAAATCGGAGATTCAAAAGTGGACACAGAATTTCGTGTAAACATAGAAAAAGGTATTGAGTCGTATCTTGAGTATCTTAAAAAGAATTCACTTGCTAAGTATAAAGAGGCACGCGGGGCGTTTAGAGGTATTACATTTTCTGTGTATGCTTACGAGCCAAGTACAACTAGGGGAAGGGAGTTTGTGAAAGAGTTATTCACAACAACCAGAGAATTGGCCTTAACAAGGCAACAAATGATTGCCTTGCTCGATAGACGTATTTCAAGTTATGGCTGGTCGATCTTGTTTGTAATCGAAACCCTGGTAATTATATCGATTTTATTAACGCAAGCCCCGGGACTAATTAGTTACTTTGTCTCGATGTCAACAATTGCTACGATATTCATCATTACCTTAATGGTTTATGAGGTTGATGATAATTCTAAAATTGAGTTAAAGGAGTTTGGTTTACGATACGGGAATAATTTAAATGGTCTTACTTACGATGAACACTCCAGATAATTAATTCATTGCTTTGGCAATGAATTTTTAATAACAATCTTTTTTTCAAATTAAAATCAAAAAAACTAAAATTTAATGTTTTTTCGAGGCTGAAAAAACAGCAAAAAAATTTGGCTAAAAATAAACATAAAAAAGCTAAAAAAAAATCATTTTTGAAGATCTCCACAAAAAGCTTGACAGGATTTTGATAATGATTTACCATTGCGGAGCACATTGAAACAGGAGCTTCCAAAGAGTTCCAAACAAATCACCGCTTCGCTTGTTCCTCAGGGCTTAATTGCAAGGAACTTCAGGAAGTCAGGTAAAATGGGGTACGCTTCGATTCGTCGAAGATGGTTCGGGAAAACCTTTCTCCAGCGCAGTAGTGAGTAGCATCATTTGATCTCTCGCTCGGGCGAGATTTTTGTTTGTCGATTTTTTAAATCGACTTCAAAGACAGAGCACATGAAAAACTTCATGAACTTCTCTTTGAACTTTCACAATTGAATATTTTCAACAAACATCTTAAAACAAACCTTTCTAGTTACTTATAAAACTAGGAAGTCATTTACGAAAATACATCAGAAAATTTATCGAATCTTGTGTCTTGATAAACGTATTGAGTGAGTGGAGAGATTATAAGAGTATACGGAGGATGGCTCGACAAAATATGACGATGAAGGACGTGGCAGCCTGCGAAAAGTTTCGGTGAGGTGGCAAGCAACCTATGACCCGGAAATATCCCAATGGGGAAACCCAATCAGGGGAATGCCTGATTATTCTGCAGTGAATACATAACTGCAGGAGGTGAACTCGGCGAAGTGAAACATCTCAGTAGCCGGAGGAAAAGAAAATAAGGAATACTATCATCATCTCGGATCTTGAATTTTCGAGAAACGAGATGATGTTATAGTGTTCTTATTCCCCTAGTAGTGGCGAACGAACGGGGAACAGCCCAAACCTATATCATGAAGTCCGCCAACGTTTCTCTTCGGAGAAGCTACGGCGAGGCGAAAGGTATCAGCCGTTGTGGTATAGGTGTAGTAAGTCCTTATGTTCCAGTCTGATAGCTGGAGATATGATACATAGCTTCTAGTAAAATTTGCTGGAAAGCAAAACCAAAGAAGGTGATAGTCCTGTATGCGAAAGGAACTATGTACATTTGATAAGTGAACTTGAGTACGGCGGAACACGTGAAATTCTGTCGGAATCATCCGCGACTATGCGGAAAGGCTAAATACGTATTTTGATCGATAGTGAACAAGTACCGTGAGGGAAAGCTGAAAAGAACCCCGGAAGGGGAGTGAAATAGAATCTGAAACCGTATACTTACAAGGAGTCGGAGCCAATTTATTTGGTGACGGCGTGCCTATTGAAGAATGAGCCAACGAGTCTGTCTTTGTGGCAGGTTAAGTCCTTCGGGACGAAGCCAGAGTGAAAGCGAGCCTTAACGGGCGTTAGTCGCAAGGATAGGACCCGAAACCGAGTGACCTAACCATGGCCAGGGTGAAGCTTGTGTGAAAACAAGTGGAGGCCCGAACCCAAGCACCGTGCAAAATGCTGGGATGAGCTGTGGTTAGCGGAGAAATTCCAATCGAACTCGGTAATAGCTGGTTCTCTCCGAGATATGTTTTGGCATAGCGTCGGTTAATAGCGTGATGGGGGTAGAGCACTGATTGGGTTCGACGTCAGCAATGATAGTCAACCTAGCCAAACTCCGAATACCATTACGTGTTCCCGGCAGTCAGACCATGGGGGCGAAGCTCCATTGGTCGAGAGGGAAAGAGCCCAGATCTCAAGCTAAGGTCCCTAAATTATTACTAAGTGTAAAAGGTAGTGAGAAGACTCATACAACCAGGAGGTTGGCTTAGAAGCAGCCATCCTTTAAAGATAGCGTAATAGCTCACTGGTCAAGTTTTCTTGCGCCGAAAATATACCGGGGCTAAGTAATATACCGAAGCTGAGGGTGTGATAAATTTATTTATCACGCGGTAGGAGAGCATTTCTAACTGCATTGAAGCTGTACTGTGAGGTATGGTGGAGCGTTAGGAAGGGAGAATGTTGGCATGAGTAGCAAAAAGACATGTGAGAATCATGTCCACCGAAAATCTAAGGTTTCCACAGCAACGAGAATCGACTGTGGGTTAGTCTGGACCTAAGGCGAGGCCGAAAGGCGTAGTCGATGGACAGTAGGTTAATATTCCTGCACCAGATATTATTTCCGATGGGGGGACGCTTGTTCGAATTTCCTGTGCCCTATGGCTATGGCATTGGGGGTTTGGGGTGGTCGTATAGGTAAATCCGTACGACATATACACTCTGAATCATCGCGACTCCAACTATGTTGGGGAAGAGGAAAAGAGAATGGGTCAAGAAAATCCTCTAGGGCTAAGTAATATCTGCCAGTACCAAAACCGACACAGGTAGATGGGTGTGAAAGCACTAAGGTGTACGAGAGAAACATTGTTAGGGAACTCGGCAAAACAGCGGCCGTAACTTCGGGATAAGGCCTGGTTCTTTTCGGGAGAAAAGGACCTTCAACAAATGATTGCAAGCGACTGTTTACCAAAAACACAGCTCCCTGCTAAACTGCAAAGTGATGTATAGGGGGTGATGCCTGGCCAGTGTCCGAACGTTAAGGAAGGGGGTTATCTACTTCGGTAGAGAAGCTTTTGACTGAAGCGCGGATGAACGCCGGCCGTAACTATAACGGTCCTAAGGTAGCGAAATTCCTTGTCGGGTGAGTTCCGACCTGCACGAATGGCATAACGATTTGCAAACTGTCCCAACAATGTACTCGGCGAAATTGCGGTAAGAGTGAAGATGCTCTTTACGCGTAGTCGGACGAAAAGACCCCGTGAAGCTTTACTACAGGTTGTCATTGGGTTCATGTTCTATATGTTCAGTAATAGGTGGGAGACCTTCGGGTCGCCAGTGAGATACCACCCTTGTATTGTGTGAATCCTAACCAAGCACCATGAATCTGGTGTTTGGAACAGTGGCTGCTGGGTAGTTTGACTGGGGCGGTGGCCTCCTAAAAAGTAACGGAGGCGTCTACAAAGGTCAGCTAGGCCCGGATGGAAATCGGGTTGATAGTGCAAACGCATAAGCTGGCTTTACTGCAAGGATGACAGTCCGCGCAGTTGCGAAAGCAGAGGTTAGTGATCCGACCGTTCGATATAGGACGGCGGAAGCTCAACGGATAAAAGCTACTCCGGGGATAACAGGCTAGTCTTGCCCAAGCGTCCACAGCGACGGCAAGGTTCGGCACCTCGATGTCGGCTCATCGCATCCTGGGGGTGAAGAAGCTCCCAAGGGTTAGGCTGTTCGCCTATTAAAGCGGTACGCGAGCTGGGTTCAGAACGTCGTGAGACAGTTCGGTCTCCTATCCACTACGCGCGTTGAAGATTGAAGGAATCTATCCCTAGTACGAGAGGACCGGGATGGACGAACCTCTAGTGTACCAGTTGTCCTGCCAAGGGCATTGCTGGGTAGCCACGTTCGGTTCGGATAAGCGCTGAAAGCATCTAAGCGCGAAGTCGATCCTGAGATTAATCTTCGTTATGAGACACCTGAGAGACGATCAGGTTGATAGGCACTAGGTGTAAGCGTGGCAACACGTTCAGCCGAGGTGTACTAATAAGTCCACTCTCCACTCACTTAACACGTTTATTCTGTGTTTCGTGAATTGTTTAAAGTATGCGAGTTGAAAATATTGATTTGTGAAAGTTCGATAAAAACTTTTAAAATCTCCAGTGTTCTGGTGGCACTTCCTAGAGGGTCACACCTGTACCCATCCCGAACACAGCAGTTAAGCCTCTGGGGCCGATGGTAGTCAAGATTGGCGAGAGTAGGTGGTCGCCGGAACACTGGAGATTTTAGAAGCAAAAGAATCGCCGAAAGGCGGTTTTTTTGTTTGAATTTATTATGAAATGTGGGGTAAGATTCATTAATAAAGTTTTGATATTTGGTGTGATTTGTAACAAAATAACGCAAATGAGGTTTATTATCATACCTTGATTGACGATAGTCGTGATTTCGGGTATTCTCACTACATTAAGGATAGTCTATGAACACAAAAATCGTTATTCTTGCAGCTGGAATGGGTACAAGAATGGGGGCGGACGTACCTAAGGCACTTGTTGAAATTGCTGGTCAGCCAATGATTGAACACCTGCTTGGAAATATAAGTGAAGCTGAAATTGATCATCAACCTGTGATTGTAGTAGCTCCGCATATGCTCGAGGCGTTTGGTGAAGTGTGTCGCGATTCACGTTGTGAATTTGCTATTCAAGAGAAACAGCTTGGTACTGGCCACGCAACTATGAGTGCCCAGAATGCATGTCATGGTGCAGAGTCAGTTATAGTTTTGTATGGGGATCATCCATTTATTTCGAGTGAAGTTCTTGCGACACTAGCAAAGCTGCACGAAGAAAGTGACTCTGTCATTTCGATGCTGACCACAAAAGTGCCTAACTTCAAAAAACAATTTGAAGGGTTTAAAAGTTGGGGGCGGATTGTCCGAGATTCATCTGGACGAATCGAAAAAATTGTGGAGGCGAAGGATGCTTCAGAAGTTGAATTGGAGATTAAGGAGCTGAATCCAGCTATTTATATGTTCGAGGCTGAGTGGCTCTGGGAACACCTACCAGAACTTGAAAATAAAAATGCTGGAGGTGAATATTACCTGACAGATCTGATCGGTATTGCAATCGAAGAGGGTGAAAATGTTGTAACTACAACCGCTGAACCACTCGAGGTTATCGGAATTAATACTCCAGAAGAGCTTGAAAGAGCAGAAAACTTACTTGGCTAAAAAAATGGGATCGCAAGATCCCATTTTTGTGTTAGTATGTCTTTGTAATTGCTAAGCTGAACAATATTCCAGATTTTATGGACAAAAGTATAAAAAATATTTGGCCTGATCTAAAACTTAGACTTAATAGTTTTTTTTCTGACTATTTAAGATTATTCAAAGCCTCAAAAAGTACTGCATTTTTACTTTTTATCGTTGAGGTATTCTTAGGATTAGTCGTGATACTAGAAATTAATGTCACTATTCACCTAATAGATGCTCTAATTGGTGGCAGAGCCTTGAAAATTGTTACTAGTGATATTTCGGATGCTTTAAACTATCAGATAGCCTTGTTTGTTACTCTGGTACCATCCCTAATTATCCACAATCAATTCACAGGCGTAGCTAAAAAGGTGGGGACAACAGTGCGAAGGTTTTTTCTAACAGCCAGTTTATTTATTGTTGCGCTACCTGTGGCTCCGTTGTTTTTAGTCTCATCGCTTTTCGTGGCTTATTTGGTTGAATATTTAAATAAACGTTCAGTGCACTGGTTCTTTTCTGCTCTAATTGTTGGTATAACTGCAAAAAAGTTTTTCGATATTATCCAAATCTCCGTTTATAATGGTATTTCGGTGGGTGGGGCTCTATATTTTGGTTCAGCGCTTCTTATATTTACTGGTTCTATTGCCTTAAGACCTTATTTAAGACAGGAATAAACTGTACTGTAACCCTTAATTATGCGCATTATTACCGACTGGCATTTGCATTCAAGATATTCGAGGGCATGTTCAAAAGAACTCTCGCTTGAAAATAATGCACTCTGGTGCGCTAAAAAGGGGGTGAATGTTTTGGGTACAGCGGATTTTACACACCCGGCCTGGTTTACTGAGATAAAAAATAAGCTGATTGAGGCTGAACAAGGTATGTTTAAGCTAAAATCTGGTGAGTTTGACGCGATGCGCTATATGTTAACAACCGAGGTTAGTCAGATCTACACTAAAGGTGGGAAGACACGGCGTGTGCATAACATTATATTAGCACCGTCGATTATCGCTGTTCAAAAATTTAATACTTGGCTAACAGACAATGGTTTTAATATAAAAGCAGACGGTCGACCAATTTTGGGGCTCGATTCTGAGGAACTTTATAAACGACTGAAAGATATTGATGAAAAGTTTATTGTAATTCCAGCACACGCCTGGACGCCCTGGTACGCTATCTTTGGCTCAAAGTCGGGGTTTGACTCAATAGAGGAGTGTTTTGGTGAGATGACACCGTATGTCTACGCGATCGAAACTGGTTTATCCTCCGATCCGCTTATGAATCGATCACTTTCAGCGCTCGATGACGTAATGCTTATCTCAAATTCCGATGCGCATTCGCCTCGAAACTTTGGTCGGGAAGCAAATGTGTTCGAGCTTAAAGAATCGGATATAAATTTTGATGAGTTCGTCAGAATTCTAAAAGACAAAGATCGATCAAAATTTAAATACACAATTGAATTTCACCCGGAAGAGGGAAAATATCACGCAGATGGTCATGAAGCATGTGAGTTTTGGTGTGAGCCGGCGGAAACGAAAAGACTTCAAGGTATTTGTCCAAAATGTAATCGGCCGTTAACAGTCGGTGTCCTTTCACGAGTATCAGAATTAGCTGACCGCAAGATAACTAAGATGCCTAAAAATCACGTACCGTACAGATCGATCGTGCCACTTCAAGAAGTTATTGCTGAATCTTTTGGTTTAAAACTAACAAACGGAAAAAAAGTTCAGGCGATGTATGAATTGATGATCGCAAGTATCGGTAATGAATTCGAGATACTTCTAGACGCCGAAATTTCAGATATTACTAAAGGTTCAACAATAATGATCAGTGAAGCAATTCGACGGATGCGAGCAAATGAAATGAATATCCGCCCAGGTTATGATGGTGTGTTTGGTGAGGTTAAGATATTTTAATTTTTATGAGCTAATCGACATTTAAAGTTGGTTTTTGCCCCTGTCGTGTAGCCAAATACCAAGCAGCGAGGATGAGCTTTTT
>PFWT01000018.1 GCA_002791275.1 Candidatus Uhrbacteria bacterium CG_4_9_14_3_um_filter_41_35
GGAACCTAAAAAAGATGACCCCTGTAAATTACAGGAATCATCTTTTAACTGCTGTCTAGGTTTTTTATTCGTGTCCACTTTTTGGGGTACGGATCAATAGCCTGGTTTTTTGTTTGGTTTAGATGTTGGGTTCGAAGGAGATCCTTCAGCGTGAATCGTCGCTCGCTTCAGGATGACGGTATGGGTGCGGGCAAATAATCAAAACAACGACACAAAAAATTACATCGCACCATTAAAGCCAAACCGTCATTCTGAGCCTGGCGTGAACCACGGCGAAGAATCTCATTGTCTCGTCATTTTGAGCTTGGCGACAACTCACGGCGAAGAATCTCATCGCCTCGTCATTCTGAGCTTGGCGACGACTCACGGCGAAAAATCTAACCAAACCGTCATTCTGAGGTAAACGTGAATCACACCGAAGAATCTCAGTGCTGGATTACTAAGTAAATATCGGTTCAGCACAGAGCGAAGGAGATCCTTCAGCGTGAATCGTCGCTCGCTTCAGGATGACGGTATGGGTGCGGGGCGGTTTATTAGAAAATACGACAAACAAAGCCGTCATTCAGAGCCTAACGTGAATCACGGCGAAGAATCTCATCGCCTCGTCATTCTGAGCTTGGCGTGAACCACGGCGAAGAATCTCATTATTGGATCACATCGTAAATATTGGTCCTTTCAATATTTAAAAGACAATTTGGTAAACGGTACAAAAAGAAAATCGCCATCTCAGAGGAGATGGCGATTACTGAGCAAAAGCTCAGAAAGTTTACTCCTTTTGACGGCGGTTGCCGCCAAAAAGGAGGACCAGGAGGACACCCAGGCTCAAAGGAGCCTTGGTGTCCCCGCCGGTGGAACAGCCACGGCTGACGCCGTAGAGGGCACGAATGCCCTCTACGTCGTCAGGGGTGAGGTCGCGAGCGACCTCACCTGGCCCGAGCGAGCCGTTCATCACCGCGCTGGTGATGAACGGCTCGACGTCGAGACCGTAGGCCATGCCTGCGGCCTGGAGAACAGTGCTCTCCAGGTCGAAGGCGTTTTGATCGGCGCCGCCCGCGCCGGTGGGGTTGAGGGCGAACGGGCGACATCCGTTCACCTCAACGTCTAGCCCCGAATACCCGGTATTCCAGGTGTTTGGGTATAGCGTGGTCTTGGAAGACCACGCCGGATCGTACGCCCAGCTGGCGCACGGGACGAAAATTACGATGTTCGTCCCGTCGTTCAGAATGGCGTTGTCGGTGGTCGTGCCACCGTACAAGAAGTGTGGAGGCGTAGCGCCCTCCACACCCTCCCAGGTGCCGAAGCCGTTCTTCACGGCCTCGACCACCTGGGCACCGTCCATTCCGGCCAGCGCGCCGGGGTTCAGTAGAAACTGAACCTCCGGCTGCCGCCAGCCGATACATTCGCCAGAACCATTTCGGTACTGGCAGTCGAAGGCGCTTGCCGTCGTGGCAAGCGCCAGCAAACCGCCGCTTACGGCGGTTACAAAAATTTTGTGCATTTTGCCTCCTTGGCTAGCACGTTGTAGAAGAGGAGTCTGACAAAGGTCAAACTCCAAAATGTCCAAAGCTAGATCAGAAAAAATCTTTCAAAGAACTGCATATACTAGCAGAAAAAGGGTGGATTGTCAAGGGGCTTTACTTTTATTTAACATATTTTTTAGCCGAAACTAGCTAAATGTTTGACAATTTATGGCAAACTTGTTAGTCTTTTTTGGCCATTTGGCAAACTGTACCTTAGGAGATTCGATTGAAGACGTTTCAAATATTGATTATGTGGCCGGGAAATCCGGCGGACAACGACCAGATGAAGGGCGTTAGCACGGACGCTGTTCATAAAAGCGTTCTCAAAGCCCTTCAAAACCCCAAGGTTGTGGGGAATGAAGTGGCTATGGCTGTTACGGCCAACAAGCACCTACTCTCGGTCGTGGTCAAGCCGAGCAACTCCGTTAAGGTGCAGATCCTGCAACATTTGCCAGTTAACGGCAAGATTATTGTGGGGTCAGCGCGTGATACGGCTGTTCATGCCGCGCTATACAGCTCGGTGAATAGCGCTTTGCCGAAAAAGGTCGGGTGGGCTGACACTATGTTCGAAGCCACCTGCTACTTGCCCTAGGTTGGTTTTCTGGTCAGTTCCGTTCGTTCGGGGCTGATCACTTTTATTTAAACCACACAATCTGTCATCTATTGACAAAAAATGCTAATTTTACTACAATTCTTTTGAAATTAGAAAAAGGCAATGAGTAGCGGTTATTATTGACCCATTCCTGCCGAGATTAAATATATTATGTCAGTACCAGCATTTCGAAACTCTAAATCTAAAGTAAGACGCCGACGTTCACACCAGGCGCTTAAACCTATTGCGCTTTCTGCCTGTGAAAAGTGTAAAGCTACAATTTTGCCACATCATGCTTGTAAGGCTTGCGGTTTCTACAAGGGACGCAACCTCACAGGTGGTGAGAAGCAGGTTGAAAAAACTTTAGACAAAGCTACAAAGGTTAAGAAACCAGCTGTTAAGAAGACAGCTACACCAAAGGTTGCTAAAGAAGCTAAACCTAAGGCAGTGAAAAAAGAAACAAAAAAGTAAAAAATATCGGGGGCTGACCCCGGTATTTTCTTTACTCAGCTTTTGATGTATACTTGAAAAGATTTTATCGCCTATGTCTAACCGTCACTTAGCAAGAACAATGGCTATGCAAAGCCTCTTTGAATGGGACTTTCGTGGTCGAGATGCAGAAATGCTACCTGCAATCATAAAACACGTTAAAGGAGAATTTGCTCCTGATTTTGACGACGCTGGTTATGTTGAAAAACAGGTAACTCAAGTAGTTGAAAGAGTTGGTGAAATAGACGAACTCCTAGAGCACTTCGCACCAGAATGGAAAATGTCAGAAATGACTAACACAGATCGAAATATTTTGCGTTTAGGAACTTACGAACTCAGGTTCGACGAAAAGATTCCATCTAAAGTAGCAATTAACGAAGCTATCGAACTTGGAAAAGCGTTCGGTGGCGAGGCTTCAGGAAAATTTGTAAATGGCGTACTTGGAGCTATTTATAAATATATGGAGGAAAAGGGCTTACTTAAAAAAGTCGACACAGAAGAACGAGAGGAGAAAGAAGAGACAAAAATTAAAGCTGAATAGAAAAATATGATAAGAAAGGACATTTCAAAATTGGCGGAAATACTCAACATTCCATTTGTTGAGGGTGGTCATTTGGAACAGGCTGTTGTGCACCGGTCGTATCTAAATGAGCATCCAGAATTTCCAATGGCACACAACGAACGACTTGAGTTTCTAGGTGACGCAGTGCTCGAACTTATTGTGACCGAATATCTCTTCAATAACTTTGACAATCCAGAAGGCGAATTAACCAACTGGCGTGCGGCACTTGTGAACGGTCAAAACTTAGCAGATATTGGACTCACACTAGGAATTGAAGATTTCCTTTATCTTTCGAAAGGGGAGGCAAAAGATAAGAATTCAAAAGCTCGTCGCTACATTATGGCAAACGCAATGGAGGCAGTTATTGGATCTGTTTATCTAGATTCTGGTTGGGAGGTTGCGAAGGAATATGTTACAAGAGTGGTGATAGGTACCTTAAAGGAGATATTAGAAAAGAAAACATATATAGATCCAAAGAGTCGTTTTCAAGAAGAGGCTCAGTCTAGAACTTCAACAACACCAAGTTACAAAGTGCTCGAAGAGTCAGGACCGGATCACAACAAGATTTTTAAAATTGGTGTGTATCTTGGAAAAAAACTGGTGGCTGAAGGAGAGGGAAGTAGTAAGCAAGAAGCTCAGGTTGATGCAGCTGCAAACGCGCTTACGAATCAGGGTTGGTAATAATAAAACCTCCGGTAAAACGGAGGTTTTTAATTTGGTTCAAATAAAAAATCCCAGGTAAACTGAGATGTTTTATGGTGCACCGAGCAGGACTTGAACCTGCGACCAATTGATTAAGAGTCAACTGCTCTACCGACTGAGCTATCGATGCGTGGTGCGGCGTGAGGGATTCGAACCCCCGACCCTTTGTTCCGAAGACAAATGCTCTAATCCACTGAGCTAACGCCGCATATTCGTGGGGTGATCATACTGTATAAATGATTTATTGTCAATATTTTTGCACAGCCACTAAGACTGTTGACAAAAAATTTGTAGTATGATTATCTAATCTCTTATGTCATATTTACTAATCACAGGATTGATATTCATTGGCGTGCCGGTTTTTGTAATTATTGCGATTTCTTTGATTATCACAATAAATTTTGCAAGAGACGATGGTGATGCGAAAGCACTACTCAATTTTGCGTTAATGTCGATTGGGCTTGGAATTGTATTTGTACTAGCTCATTTTGCAACTTCTGCCTTTAAATAAAAATGAGCCGTGCTGGGATTGAAAATTCCTAGTAACGGCTCATTTTTTTATTAGTTTTGTTTTGAGAAACTATTCATTATTGCCGACAGAACAAAGATGAAAGATCCAACTAGAACAATCACAGCTCCACTTGGAAGATCATACACAAAGGAAAATAATAATCCGAGCAAAATCGTAATTTCAGAAATAACTATCGAAACTATAAAATAGTTTTTAAAAGAAGTTGTGAGCATTTTGCTGGTAGCTGGTGGCAAAACTATTAGTGCGGAAACAAGAACAATCCCGAGAATTTTTACGCCAAGGACAGTGGCAACTGCAAGGGCGATATAAAATAACAGAGTCTGAAGTTTGGTGTTAATACCTGCAACTTGAGCAGCTTCTTCTGAG
This sequence comes from Candidatus Uhrbacteria bacterium CG_4_9_14_3_um_filter_41_35, assembly GCA_002791275.1. GTDB lineage: Bacteria > Patescibacteriota > Patescibacteriia > UBA9934 > UBA9934 > UM-FILTER-41-35. The sequence goes on from PFWT01000018.1 coordinate 4,764, forward strand.
AGTGAGAGAAATGTTAAAGATGAGAGTGAAGCTCCGAGCCAACTTAGGATCATGATTGAAGAAACGCTGATTACAACCAAGTCAATATTTTGAATCGTTAAGATACTACCAAATAAAAATGAAAGGAGTTCTGGCTGGTAACCTTGAGTGAAACTCATAATGATTACCCCGAGCGCCATTGAGGCAGTAAAAAGGATGCCGATAACTGTGTCTGAAGGAAGTTTGGTTTTTCGTTCAAGCCAATAGATGAGTACGGCAATAATAACTGCCCAGAGCACAGCAAAAGGAACTGGGGCAATACCCGCAAAGATAGCGATTGCAATTCCGGCGAGTGAGGCATGGGCAACACCTTCACCGAAAAAGGCCATTTTTCGCAGTGTTGCAATAACGCCAAGTGATGCGAGCAGTAAACCCAGCAAAAAACCAGCAACGAGGGCTCTTTGGAGAAAAGGAAAGGTAATGATTTCAGTAAGTAGATTCATAGAATAAGCTGCTTGATGTTTAGTAATTATCTTGAAGCTACTGGTTTAAAGGTCAATTTTATGATTATGACCTTTGTGATGTTCGTGAATGTGAGAATCGTTACCGTAGAGATCAGCTAATTTTTTGGCGGTAAGCGTTGATTTTGGCGAACCTACACAAAGAAGTTTTTTATTAAGGCAGATGACTGTGTCGACTATGGTTAACACAAGCGAAACATCGTGTGAAACTAACAAAATGGTGGTGTTGTGTTTTTCTTTTAGGTGTTTAAGAATTTGGACAAACGCAGCTTCACCAACTACATCAATGCCGGTTGAAGGTTCGTCTAAAATCAAAAGGTCAGGATCGTTTAAGATCGCCTGTGCAATTAGAACACGTTGCATCTGGCCACCAGAAAGCGTGCCTAAGCGTTTGCTCAAAACCTCACTATCTAAACCAACCTCGGCTATTTTTCCTTGAACGATATTTTCGTCGGCACCTTTGTGTTTAGTAAGATTCATGAATTCTAGAACAGTCATCGGAAACTGCTTATCAAATTCAAAATTTTGTGGAACGTAAGCGACGCGATGACGATTCTCGTGCAAATGTTTGCCAAAAATCAAAATATTACCGCTATCTTTTTTAACAAGGTCGAGAATTGTTTTGATCATTGTGGTTTTTCCAGAACCATTCGGACCTAATATTGCAGCTATGTTTCCAGCGGGAATGTCAAAAGTAATGTCTGTAAAAACAGGTTCGTTTTCGTATTTAACCGAGAGGTGCTCAACGGAAATTGCGACTTCATTTATTTTTTTTGATTTGGCTGGCATTATATAAGATTAAATCAATGAAAGAATTACGACCCTCTGTTCCACCGATAGGGTCGAGTTCTAAAATTGCTAGATTATTGTCTTTTGTAAAAGCGGTAATTTGCGTTACGCTGAGCTGTGGTTCTGAATAAATGGTGTTAACTCCAGCTCGCTGAATACCCTGAGTTAATTCTATCAGATATTGGGCAGTTGGTTCACGACCCGCTGTGGGTTCAAAAGTACCAACAATATTTAAGCTATACTCGTCTGCAAAATAGTAATAAGCATCGTGAAGTGTGATCAAATTTTTATTTTGTAGATTGAGCAGTTTTTCTCTTACTAGATTATCCGCAGTGTCTAGTTCTGAAAGGTACTTATCTAGATTGTTTTCAAAAGTTAATTTGTAGGCTGGGTAGCGACGTGAGAGGTTGTTGGTTATGGACGTAGCGATTATTTTGGCATTAGCAACTGTTAACCAGTAGTGCGGATCGATCACTGTCTCTCCATCTTCTTCCATTGTTCGCAGACCAATTCCAGACGAAACATATTGCTTTTCAGCTTTAGACGAATTAATGATTGGGTCAATCCAGTCATCAAAACCTGCACCGACTGCGTAAATAACTTTGGTATTTGTAAAGTTTTTTACAAGCGATGGTGAGGGTTCAAAAGTATGCGGACTGGCCCCCAGTGGCAAAACCAAACCAACGTTCAGGGCATCGCCGGCAATATTTTTAGTAATATCGTAAATAGGGAAGATGGTTGCACCGACATCATACTGTGTTTGAGCAACTTTTTTATTTGGAAAGAGGAGAATAAAACTAAAAATTGAGACTGTGAGAATTACGGCAATAAAAATGGGATATTTTTTCATATTATTTACAAGCAACACAAAGGTTTACCAGTTGTAGCGAGTGATTTTTTATTTTAGGAATTGGACATGAGATGCATTCAACAGCTCCGCACTTTGAACAGGTATTGTGATCGTGGTGTTTTTTGAAGGCCCATTCATATCTAGCTTCGAATCCATTAGTTTGAATTTTTGTGGCCAGTCCGTTTTTTTCTAATATTTGGAGATTTCGATAAACAGTAGATCTGTCAGTGTGATGAGAAGCTGTTAAGAGTTCAGGAATTGACCACGTGCGATCTTCGTGTAGGAAAGACACTAGACTGTGACGATCTTTTGAGCGTTTTAAACCAAGAGAACTGAGTAACAATTCAATTTCACACTCGTGTTTATTGTGTGCATCTTCATTTTTGGGACAATACAGGTTAGTTTTATCTATCATATATAAAATTCAATTTTGCAATCTAAGACTCAGTCGCATCTGCAACTCTGTCGCAACTAAGACTCAGTCGCAGATGCGACTGAGTCTTAGATTAGCACACCTAAACTATCGTGGCAAGGTATCTTGGTAGTTATCTTAATTTAATGAAAGACCGAACTGTAAAGTCTTTTCACGTATTAAATTCGCTGATACTATACTCTTGTATGATTAAGAAAATTGTTCAAATAGGATTACTCACCTGTGTCTTTTTTAGTTTTAGTTTTAGTTTTAGCAGGATAGAGGCACAGACTGAGGTTAACTCAACGTTCGATCAATCAGTTGGCGCAGAGTTTTCAGCCCAAACGGAAGCAATTAACGAAAATCAAGAGCCTCAAACAACCACAGATACTGTTGAAATCAAAGGGATCGTTACTAAGATTGTTAGCGACAAAGAAGTGGACCAAAATCGTCAGATGGTTTTTGAGGTAGGTACCTCGATGGGGGACTTTACGATTGATACTTCAAAGTCACTAGTTGAAGGAATGCGTTACAACTTAAAACCAGGAAACAAAGTCTACCTGCAGATCATCACTGTAAACGGAGAAGCGGATCAAGTTTTCTTGGTTGATGTTGTTAGAACAACAGCGCTTTTTTGGTTGACTATATTTTTTGCTGTAATGATAGTTATAATTGGACTTTGGCGGGGTCTTTCTAGTTTGCTAGGTCTTGCAATAACCCTAGCTATTTTATTTGGGTTTATTGTGCCAATGATCTTACATGGCTCGGATGCAGTTTTTGTTACCATTGTTGGCTCGATTTTAATTCTGGCAGTTAACATGCATTTGTCTCATGGTTTTAACAAGGGGACAATGTTGGCTTTTGCCTCGACTGTGGTCGGGTTGGTGCTGGTGGTAATTTTTGCCAAACTTTTTGTTGGTGTTGCTAACCTTTCAGGTCTTGCGAGTGAAGATGCCGTTCTCCTTTATTTGCAAGCTGGAAATGTTATAGTGCCAAAGGGTGTGCTACTTTCGGCTATTATTTTAGGTGCTGTTGGTGTCCTCGATGACATCGCGATTACGCAGGGTGAAACAGTGGTCGAACTTATTGAAGCTAATGAAAATTTGGACAGAAAAGAGCTCTTTGTTCGGTCAATGCGCGTTGGTCGCCACCACATTGCTTCAACAGTTAATACACTTGTCCTTGCGTATACTGGAGTAGCCTTGCCACTTTTACTACTGTTTGTAGGACACTCTGAAATTGCTGGCTTACGTTTCATTAACCAAGAACAGGTTGCTGAAGAGATTGTCCGAACTTTGGCAGGAACAATGGCGCTTGTCTTAACTGTCCCGATCTCTAGTTGGTTTGCAACCTTTATAAAAAAACGCTAAGCTACCTTCACTATGAAACAATCTCGATTATTTACAAAAACTTCAAAAGAAATGCCAGCAGATGCAGACAGCGCTAACGCCCGTTTGTTAATTCAGGCTGGCTTTGTGGATCAACTAGCTGCCGGAATTTATAGTTTTTTGCCACTAGGGCACCGAACTTTAGAAAAGATTAAAACAATCGTACGAGAAGAAATGGATGTAATTGGTGGTCAGGAGGTAACGCTTCCGGCGCTAACTCCAAAAGAACCATGGACCGCTGCTGGGCGTTGGACCGAGCCTGGGAAAGAAGTGATGTTTCAGCTCGAAGGTCGTTCTGGAAAAGAGTTTGGTTTAGCGTTTACTGCAGAGGAATTAGTAACTCCAATCGTAAAAAAGTTCGCAAACTCATACAAAGATTTTCCGGTTCTTGTTTACCAGATTACCGATAAATTTAGAAATGAACCACGGGCGAAATCAGGAATTCTTCGTGGTCGTGAGTTTTCAATGAAGGACCTGTATAGCTTTCACTTAAGTGAAGCTGACCGTGCACTTTTTTACGATAAAGTGGCAGAGGCTTACCATAAAGTTTTTAAGCGCTGTGGAGTGCCGGCAATCTATACTGAAGCTGATGGTGGAAGCTTTGGCGACGCTAGTCACGAGTTCCAGATGCCAACTGAAAGTGGAGAGGATCTAATTTATGTAAATGATGCCAAAGATTACGCCTGGAACCGAGAAATTGTTGAGGGTATAAAAAATGGTGATCAGGCGCCGGACGGATCGGGAACAGTGACTGAAATGAAGGCTATCGAAGTGGGCAACATTTTTCCACTTGGTACAAAGTTTTCAGCTCCACTCGACTTCAAAGTCACAGACGAAAATGGTGTAGAGCAAACTGTAATTATGGGTTCGTATGGAATCGGACCGTCACGTGTAATGGGAGCAATGGTAGAAGCGATGCACGACGACAAGGGGATGATTTGGCCAAAGAATGTTGCACCGTATCACGTTCACTTAGTTTCTCTGCATAGTAAAGACGAGCAGATTCTGAACCGAATAAATAGTGTCGCGTCTGAACTACACGATGACCTTATTACTGCCGGAGTTGAGGTGCTCTGGGACGATCGAGTCGGTGTGAACCCTGGTCCAAAGTTTGCGGATGCAGATTTAATTGGGCTACCACTGCGGTTAGTGGTTTCTGAAAAAACTTTGAATGAAGATTCAGTTGAGTGGAAGGAACGTGCAGGGGGAGAGATGAGTCTAGTGAAGCTTGAAGATATTAAAGACCAGGTAATTGCTTGGTTGGCAGAATAACATTAAGAGGTCGAAAGACCTCTTTTGTTTTGCATAAAGTTTTTTGAATAATAAGCTTTGTATGTGTGAGCGGGTTTTTCTTAACGGTTTTTTTGCAGTACTGAAGTGTGATTCTAAACCAAATAAAATCACCGCTCGTTTGAGCGGTGATTTAAAATATATTTTTTATTCTGTAGCTGATGTAATTTCAGCAGTAGCAACAGTGCTTGCTTTTAGTTCATCTTTTAATTTCTTTCCAGCCTTGAATTTAGGCACTTTTACGGCTGGTACGTCGATAACCTCGTTTGGTTGTCGAGGGTTTACACCTTTACGAGCAGCGCGGATTCGGCTTGAAAATGTTCCGAAACCAGCAATGGTAACTTCTTCATCGCGTTTTAGTGCGTCGATTACAATTTCTTGAAAGGCAGCTACAAAATCTTCAGCAGTCTTTTTTTGAAGATCTAGTTTTTCAGCAAGTTTGAGAGCTAAGAGTGCTTTATTCATAATTACATTTATTTTGGAACATTATATATCAATTTCTTTGCGAAGGCAAGCCCTTATCGAGCGTATTCAGTTACTCGTGTTTCTCGGATAATTGTCACCTTTACTTCACCTGGATAGGTTAGATCACTTTCAATCTTCTTGGCAATTTCGCCAGCTAATTTATAGGCTGCGTAATCGTCAACTTCGGTTGGGTTAATGAAGACACGGATTTCACGACCAGCTTGAATTGCGTAAGCCTTGTCAACGCCAGGAAATTTTGAGGCGGTATCTTCAAGATCCTGTAGGCGCTGTAAGTATTGCTCAATACTGTTGCGTCTCGCACCTGGTCGAGCTCCGCTAATTGCATCAGCTGCCTTTACAATTACACCCTCAATTGTTTTTGGTTTGTCTTCGTGGTGAGCGATTGACTGATAGGCGAGCTCTTCACTCCAGCCAAATTTCTTCATTATATTGTAGCCAATCTCAGGGTGCGCACCTTGCATATCATGGTCAACGGCTTTTCCGATGTCGTGGAACAGACCACCTTTTTTACAAAGTGTAACATCAGCTCCGAGTTCCTCAGCGAGCATTCCGGAAATTCTTGAAACTTCGATTGAGTGTTGCAAGACGTTTTGTCCGTAACTGGTTCTGAATTTAAGCCTACCAAGAATTGAAACAAGTTTTGGATCCACGCTTGAAACTGGAATTCCAATTTCGTAAAGTGCATCCTCGCCAGCTTTCTTCATTTCTTTTGCTAGATCTTTTTTTGCATCGTTAACTGCTTCCTCAATTCGAGCTGGTTGAATTCGACCATCTTTCATTAGGGACTCCATTGCGCGTTTAGCAACTTGTCTTCGAACAGGTGAGAAGCCAGAGATCATAACCATGCCCGGGGTGTCATCGATAATAATTTCACAGCCAGTTAAGTGCTCTATTCGTTTAATGTTTCGCCCTTCTTTACCGATAATCCGGCCTTTCATATCATCGGACGGTAGCTCTACCATGGTAGTAGTAGCATCGGTTACGTGTGAACTAGCGAATCTAGCGACAGCGAGTGAAATTATTTTATTTGCTTCACGCTCAACTTCCTCGTCACTATGTTGATTAAGCTTTCGAATTCGACCAAGTAGTGCATCCTTTTCGTCAGCTTCAACAATAGTCATTAACTCATTTTTGGCCTCGGTCTTACTTAGGCCAGCTATTTCCTCGAGTTTGATGTCGGCCATTAATTTTGTTTCTTCAACAACATCCTTTAGTTTATCGAGTTCCGCATTTTTTTGTTCAAGCTGAGATTTACGATTTTCAAGGTCCATTAGCTGTTTATCGAATTTGCTTTCGCGTTCAGCTAGACGTTTTTGCATTTCTGTTGACTCTTGTCTGATTTGATTGGCCTCACGTTTACCGTCGTCCAGAATCTGAATACTTCTCTCTCTGGCTTCAAGTAGAACTTCCTGCTCTTTTGTTTTTGCTTCTCTTAGGATCTTTTCTGCACGCTCTTCAGCGAGCTTTACCTTTTGTTTTACTAGACTACTTCGTGAAAGGTAACCGATTCCTGCACCAACAAAGAGAGCAACAAAACCAATAAATAATGTAGATATGGTCATATTGTCCCCGTTGCCTCAGAAACGAAAAACTGTGGAGTTTTACTCCACGACTGTTGGCTTTGATTCTTCGCCGTGCGTACGGTAAAGATTGTAAAAAATATTCACTTTCATAGTCCAACAAGTACAGCGTTCGCTTCCAAAACATCAATTAATAGTTACACGAATACATTAACATATAGGCTAAGGTTGGTCAACCTAGCCGTAAAAATGAACTCATTTAGAATACTGAACCAGCTAGAGGTTTAGTAGGTGATCCTGCCAATTTTCTGGACTTAAATCTTCTAATTTTTTGGCGTCTTTGATTAAGAAGTTACCAATTGAAGTCCGTCTAAGCTCACTCACATAGCCAGTTGTACCTAGTTTTGTGGCCAGATCGCGCGCTAAAGCTCTGATATAGGTACCACTTGAGCACTTAATATGAACTTTAAGTTTTACAAGGCCTGATTCAATTATAGATTTGCTGAGCTGATTAAATTCATAGATAGTAACGTGTCTTGGCTCGCGTTTAATAGTTTCACCTTTTCGTGCCAGCTCGTATAGTTTTTTGCCATCTTTTTTTATGGCGGAGTACATCGGCGGGATTTGAGCTATTTCTCCGGTTAAACTTTCAATTGCAGATAAAATATCTATATCTGATATTTCATTTGGTTTATGTTCATCAAGGATAATTTTAGCCTCGGAATCCAGTGTTTCAGTTGTTGCACCGATCACAAATTCTGCTTCGTAATCTTTATCCATTCCAACAAATTCACTGATTTTCTTTGTGGCAGAGCGGCTTACGGCTAAAATTAAAAGTCCAGTTGCAAAGGGGTCAAGTGTGCCAGCGTGGCCAATTTTTTTGATTTTTGTAATTCTCCTCAGTTTATCAACAACATCGTGTGACGTAATTCCCGCAGGTTTGTCGATCAGTAAAAAGCCGGTTGGTTGTTCGTTCATACTTGCGGATAGTAGCATTATTTTTTGTAAATTGTCGATTTCTAGCAAATATAGTCGTACAAAACATTTTAGCTTTATTAACCGAAAACAATTCTGATCTGCTATAATAAAAAGTATATGAACAGAATCCCACACGGTTATACGTATAGTGAAGTATTAATTGCGGTTGCGCTTGTATTTTGTGGGGTGATTTTGATCTTGGCAATGGCTAGTCCGATAACTCAATATCGGCGGGCTCAGGATGAAATTCGTGCTCAGGATGTTCAAAATATACTCGAGGTTATGCTTGAAATGCAGTATACAGAGCCAGAAACCTTTGCAGGAATTATCGGCACAATAGCTGGTGGTCGAACTATGATTGGTGAAAGTACACTTTGTGCTGGAAATTTCGGTTCTATGTGCTCAGGCTCCGATATTCAGGATCACTGCGTAAATTTAAGTAAAGCAGGGGCGCTTAAATACATTGCTTCATTGCCGATTGATGCTAAAACGCAGGTTTATACCAATAATCAAACAGGTTATTACTTAGAACTCAAAGATCAAACTTTAATTGTTGGTGCTTGCAACCCAAGGGCTCAGGAGAAAATTGAACTTGAGGCTTCACTTAAGTAAAAAGCTAAACAATTTCAACTTAAGTAAACATCGATCAGATTTGCTATAAATTGACTAATTTTAGTAAATCCGCTATTCTTCTGGCATGAATATTACTGAATTAGCTCGTCGTTTACGCGTTCCCGCGGAAGAGCTCCGAAATAAATTACCGGATCTAGGTTTTGATATTGGGTCAAAAGCTTTAAAAGTTCCAGATCGTGATGTTAACCGCATCACGAGAGCCTGGGGTGAATACCGTAAACGTCAGTATCTCGTGAAAAAACGCGAGGAACAGCGAGCTAAAGAAGAGCGCAAGCTTGCTGTAAAAGACGGAACTGCTGATAAGGTTTCTTTGCCACCAATTATTACGGTGCGTGATTTTGCTGAGGTGCTTAATATGCCAATCGCTAAAGTGATGCAGGAGCTTATGCGCGCCGGTATTTTAGCGTCCCTAAACGAACGAATTGATTTTGCAACGGCATCTATTGTAGCTGAAGACTTAGGATTTTTAGCCGAGCCACTCGAAGCAGAACAGGAAGAGGGTGACGCTGGAACTGACAGACTTGAAACGGTAATGAGCGAAACTGCAGGTAAGGATCTTGAAACTAGACCACCAGTTATTGTGGTTATGGGTCACGTTGACCATGGAAAAACAAGACTTCTAGACGCAATCAGAGATACGAACGTGATGGGTGGAGAATCTGGTGGAATTACTCAACATATCGGTGCTTATCAGGTTAATCGTCATGATCGATTGCTAACATTCATCGACACTCCGGGGCATGAGGCCTTTACAGTGATGCGTTCTCGAGGTGCTAAGGTGTCTGACATTGCAATCATTGTGGTTGCAGCGGACGATGGTATTCAACCTCAAACAATCGAGGCAATTAATATTGTGAAAGCAGCGAAAATGCCTTTCATTATTGCGATTAACAAAATTGACAAAGAAAACGCCAATGTTGAACGTGTTAAAGGACAGCTCGGTGAACATAACCTCATTCCAGAAGAGTGGGGAGGGGAAACTTTGGTTATTGAAATTAGTGCTAAGAACAACATTAATATCGACAAGATATTAGATACGTTGATTTTGGTAACAGATATTGAGAAAGATAAAATTGTCGCTAATCCAAACCGTCAGGCAATTGGTACGATTATTGAGTCACACATCGACAAAGGCCAGGGGCCGGTCGCAACTGTTTTGGTGCAGACTGGAACGCTTAAAAATGGTGATGTGATGGGGGTTCGAGGCGTGAACTACGGTCGAGTTAGAGCAATGAAAACTTGGGATGGAAAGAATATTCAAAAAGCTCTACCTTCAACACCAGTTAAAATTCTTGGATTAAAGGATGCGCCATCGGTTGGAGATATTTTAGAAGTACAGGAGGACGCAAAATTACTAGAAAAACTAAAAGCTCAGCCAAGTCGAAAGGGTGGAATTAGCGACATTACTGTGGCTAAGACTCGAATGGGTGACAACACTGAAGGATCGGATCAGCAGAAGGTAAACTTCAACTTGATTATTAAGGCAGACGTTTTGGGATCGCTTGAAGCGGTTGTTGGAATGATTGAAAAGATTGAAAACCCATATGTTGGTGTGAAGATCGTTTCAAAGGGACTTGGTAGTGTAACCGATTCTGAAGTATTACAGGCGGAAGCTTCAAAAGCTGTTATTGCAGCCTTTAACGTTAAACCTACAAAAACAGCTTCAGCCTTAGCGCGAGATAAAAAAGTAAAGATCGGTGAATACACTGTGATCTATAAACTTTTTGAAGATGTTGTTGAAAAACTTCGACTATTGATTCCAGCTGAACAGGTTTATACTGAACTTGGAGCTGCAAAGATCTTGAAGGTCTTTAAGAAGCTCGAAAAGAGTATGATCGTTGGTGGTCAGGTGACCAAAGGAAAGATCGAACTAAACGCAACCACTCGAGTTATTAGAGACGAAGAGGTTATTGGTGAAGGAAAGATTACTGCACTGCAAACTGGAAAGGCGGATGTTAAAGAGGTTGAACAGGGGCTAGAATTTGGAATTGAGTTTACCGGTAAGATCAAAATTGAAGAAGGAGATATTCTCGAAGTCTATAAAGAAGAAGAAAAAGCACGAACCCTAGACGTTCACTCAGCAAACCGATAGTGTGGTACAATCTGTCTAGTAATTCTAATATTCATTGTATGGAACTAAATACAGAAAACTTTGATTCAGTCATTTCACAGTCAGAAAATGTTGTTGTAGTCGATTTTTGGGCACCGTGGTGCGGACCTTGTAAGGTAATGGGACCAATTATCGACGAGCTTGCAGGTGAAATAGACGGTGTGGTTTTTGGAAAGGTAAATGTAGACGAAGTCCCTGACTTAGCGCGTCAATTTAACATTCTATCAATCCCAACTTTTCTTGTTTTCAAGGGTGGGCAAGTAGTTGAACAGTTCTCTGGTTCAATGGGAAAAGAGGCCTTTAAGGAAAAATTTGCAAAGCATATTGGCTAAGAAAAAAATAAAAAACTGCCGTTTAATCGGCAGTTTTTTGTTAGATGAAAAGTTTTTTGGATCTTTTTGAGCTAAGATGCATTTCTGACCGCACTCGCCACTGCGTTTGCGGCGTTTTTATCGAGTGGGTTTGGTAGGATTTCTTCGACGCTTGGATTTGTTACGTAGTCTGCTAGCGCTTTAGCAGCAGCAAGTTTCATTTTTTTGGTAATTTCAGGCACTTTAGCGTCGAGAGCCCCGCGGAAAATACCTGGAAAGGCGAGGACGTTGTTGACCTGGTTTGGGTAGTCACTGCGTCCGGTGGCAACAATGAAGGCACCGGCTTCTTTGGCAATTTCCGGCATTACTTCCGGAATTGGGTTGGCCATAGCGAAGATGATTGGGTCTGTTGCCATAGTTTTAATCATTTCAGCTGTTAAAATACCTGGAGCGGAAACGCCGATAAACACGTCCCGACCAACGATTACTTCCTTTAAGCTTCCGCTAATATCAGTTGGGTTAGTTTTTGCTAAAAGTTCTATTTTTTCAGAGTTGAGATCGGTTCTGTCTTTGCTTAACGCACCTTTTGAATCAGTGACAACAATATCGAACGCACCTTCTGCCATTAACATTTCCGCAATTGCTGAACCAGCAGCCCCGGCACCGCTAATTAGAACTTTAGAAGTTGCTAAGGTTCTACCCGCGACTTTGAGTGCGTTTAAAAGTCCAGCTAAAACAACGATCGCAGTACCGTGCTGATCATCGTGGAAAACTGGGATGTTCATGGTTTCGTTTAACCGCCGTTCAATTTCAAAACATCGAGGTGCCGAAATGTCTTCAAGGTTAATTCCGCCAAAAGTTGGCTCAAGCGCCTTAACAACCTTAATGATTTCTTCAGTGTCTTGGGTATTGATACAAATTGGGAACGCATCCACGCCACCAAACTCTTTGAAAAGCGCAGCTTTACCCTCCATTACCGGAATAGCAGCTTCTGGTCCAATGTTTCCAAGGCCAAGCACGGCGGAACCGTCGCTCACCACCGCTACCCAGTTTCGGCGACCTGTTAACTCCCAAACGGATTCTGGATTTTCAGCAATTTCTCGCGAAACCGCACCAACTCCTGGGGTGTAGGCAAGTGATAAATCTTCTTTTGTAACAATCGGTCGTTTGATTTTAAGTTCGATTTTTCCTTGTAATTCTCGGTGATATTCCAATGATTCTTCTGCGTAATTTCCCATATTTATATATTTATTGATTCAGGGCTCAGTTTACCATTCTTAGTATTTTTTACAACGTTGTGTAGTTTTACTTATCAATTACGAATAATCGTGTTAAACTTTTCATACTAAAATAAGCTTATGGATACACGAAAAGTTATAATTATTGGTTCGGGCCCAGCTGGCTACACAGCTGGAATTTATGCTTCAAGGGCTGATCTTCAACCGCTACTCATTTCGGGTCAAGAAGCAGGTGGTCAGTTAATGCAGACTACTGAGGTTGAGAACTGGCCAGGAGAACCAGACGGGGTGATGGGGCCGGACCTTATGACCAAACTCGAAACTCAGGCTAGAAAATTTGGGACTGAAATAATCACCGATTTTGTAACAGAAGTCGATTTTTCTTCACGACCGTTCATGGTTAAAATGGGAGAAAAGGAACTGAAGGCAGAGTCAATCATTGTTGCAACAGGTGCTTCAGCTCAGTGGTTACGTATAAAAGGTGAATACGAGTTAAAAGGCAAAGGTGTGTCGGCTTGCGCAACGTGCGATGGTTTTTTCTTTCGTGATAAGAAAATCGTGCTAGTTGGTGGGGGAGATAGTGCGCTCGAAGAAGCAATATTTCTCACGAAATTTGCAAGTGAAGTGGTGGTACTGGTTAGGCGCGATGAGCTTAGAGCTTCAAAAGCGATGCAACATCGGGCAATGAGCAACGAGAAAATTTCATTTATGTGGAATTCAGAAGCTCAGGAAATTGTGGGTACAGATAAGGTGAAAGCTGTGATGATTTTGAATAATAAAACTGACGAAATTGTGAAGGTTGAAGCTGATGGATTTTTCGTGGCGATCGGTCATAAGCCGAACACGGATATATTCAAAGGTCAACTGGAGATGGATGAAAAAGGCTATCTTAAACATCTACCTGACTCCACGAGAACAAATATCGATGGTGTTTTCACGGCTGGCGATGTTTCTGATCCGCACTTCAGACAGGCAATTACGGCAGCGGGTAGTGGCTGTATGGCTGCCCTTGAAGTTGAGCGCTTTTTGGCTAATATTTAAAATAAATAATTTAATATGAACAAATTTATTCGAGCGGTATTCATAACTCTAGTTTTAATGGGGGCAGGATGCTCTTCAGAGGAGGCGTTTGAGGCACAAAATAATAATGAAAATATGTACCAAGATCAAACAACAGTTGGGCAGAAAAGTGAGGCACTAAAGTTTCATTTAGAAACCGCGGCTATAGGACTTCGCGACGCGGTGAAAGACGCAACTGGCCCAGAACTTGCGCCATACCAGGGTTATGTTGAGTTTGCGCAGATGACATTACCTCAGGCGGTAGCAATCGCAAACGAGGATGGTTTGCCGGAACTTGCTCAAAGTATAACTGATCTTGATCAGCAGCTAACTTTAATCGTGGCAAATTCAGCAACGGCGGATGAACTCAAGACAGGCGTACTTACAGTTGCGGACGCACTTGCTGGACTGTAATATGATGGAAGTAACTCCGCAGCGATTAAAAGAGGAAGTCGAAAAGGGTACCTCGATGTCGATTGTTGATTTGCAAGACGCTCACGAGTACGAGCACTCACATATTCCAGGAGCAGTGAACATTGAGTTTGAAAAATTTGAGGTTGAGTATACGGATATTTTAAGGGATAAAGATCAGACTATCGTACTTTACGGTGAGTACGATGAACTAGGAAAAGGTTCAGAATCTGCGTCTACGCTCGAAGCAGCTGGTTACACGAAAGTCGGTCGAGTAGTTGGCGGGCTAATGGGCTGGAAAGAAGCCGGCTACCCAACGGACGGAGGGAGGGAGAGTTAACAGAAGGGCTTCGGGTTAACCGAGGCTTTTCTTTTTCTTTAATATTCGATAGTATACTTTCGTATGTACAAGCATAAAAATATAGACAAAAAGTGGCAGGATCGTTGGGAAAAAGCGGAGGTTTTTAAGGCTGACGACGATTCTAGCAAGGAAAAATTCTTTGCGCTTGTGGAGTTCCCGTTTCCGTCTGGAGCCGGTCTTCACGTAGGGCATCCACGAAGTTATACAGCGCTCGATGTGATCACTCGTAAACGGCGAATGGAGGGAATGAATGTACTTTACCCAATGGGTTGGGACGCTTTTGGCTTGCCAACGGAGAACTATGCAATTAAAACTGGTCGAGCTCCGGCAGATGTTACGGCGGATAATATTGCAACTTTTAAGACTCAGTTAAAGTCACTTGGTCTTGGTTTTGATTGGTCGCGTGAAATAAACACTTCGGACCCTAAATATTATCGTTGGACGCAATGGCAATTTTTGCAGTTTTTTAAAGCCGGAATGGCGTACAAAACGGAGAAGGCGATTAACTGGTGCGTGGATTGTAAGATTGGACTAGCGAACGAGGAGGTGGTGAACGACGCTTGTGAGCGTTGTCATGGAACGGTTGAAAAGCGAAATAAGGAGCAGTGGATGATCGCAATCACTAAATATGCGGATCGACTTATTGATGATCTTAAGGGGCTCGATTACTTAGATAAAATTAAAAAACAACAGGTTGATTGGATTGGGCGTTCGGAAGGAGCAGAGGTGGAGTTTGAAGTAGAGGGCCACGGATCACTAACTATTTTTACAACTCGACCGGATACCTTGTTTGGCGCAACCTATATGGTTTTAGCGCCAGAACACGAATTAATCAATCAGATTACTACTGAAGATCGGCGCGAGGCTGTAGAGGAATATGTAAAAGAGGCAGTAGCAAAGACGGAAATTGAGCGCGGGGATGCAGAAAAGGAAAAGACGGGTGTGTTTACTGGGGCTTACGCAGTTAACCCGGTGAATAATAAACATATTCCAATTTGGGTAGCAGATTATGTTTTAATGAGCTACGGAACAGGAGCGATAATGGCCGTGCCAGCGCACGATGCTCGAGATTTTGCGTTTGCATCAAAATTTGAGCTACCGATCATTGAAGTGGTACGTGGCGAAGGTGAATTACCACGATCTAGTGATGGGTTTGCGATGAATTCGGGTGAGTTTGACGAACTCTGCACATCTGAGTGCGCAATCAAAATGATTAAGTGGCTTGAGGAAAGTGGTAAGGGTCGAGTTAAAACTAATTATAAACTTCGTGATTGGGTTTTTTCACGTCAGCGTTACTGGGGGGAGCCGATTCCTTTGATTCATTGCGAAGGATTGTGCTCGCCAGAGACAGGTGGCTGGGTTGCAGTACCTGACGCGGATCTGCCGGTTGTTCTTCCTGTTGTTGAAAAATATGAACCAACGGATGACGGTGAATCACCACTAGCAGTCATTGAAGAGTGGGTGAACACTAAATGTCCTCAGTGCGCTGGACCGGGGAAACGCGAAACGGATACTATGCCAAACTGGGCAGGGTCGTCTTGGTACTTTATGCGCTACGCGGATCCATATAACGACGAGGCTTTTGCAGATCCTGATAAGTTGAAGTACTGGATGCCGGTTGATTGGTACAACGGGGGAATGGAGCACACTACACTACACCTGTTGTACTCAAGGTTCTGGAATAAATTCCTGTTTGATCAAGGACTGGTGCCATTTTCAGAGCCATACAAAAAACGCACAAGTCACGGGTTGGTTTTGGCAGAGGATGGTTCAAAAATGAGTAAGTCAAAAGGCAATGTAGTGAACCCAGATGATATCGTAAAGGAATTTGGGGCGGATACCTTGCGAGTTTATGAGCTATTCATGGGGCCGTTTTCAGAGCCAGTGCCGTGGAGCACGAACGGTGTGGTTGGTGTGCGCAGGTTCCTTGAAAAGGTACAGAAGATTTCAGAGTTGACTGCAGACGAGGAGCTCGAGACGGTTGCTAGGGCACTGCACCAAACAATTCGTAAAGTATCGGTAGATATTGAGAACATGAGGTTCAACACAGCTATTTCGCAGATGATGATTTTTGTGAATTTGGTACAGAAGTCGGGCAAGATTACAAAGGAAAGTTTGATTACATTCCTGACGCTTCTAGCACCGTTTGCACCACACCTCGCAAACGAACTTGCTGAAAATGTTGGTCACGCCTCACTTCTAGAGGTAAATACTTGGCCGGATTTTAACGCTGAACTCGCTGCGGAGAAAGAAGTGAATGTAGCAGTCCAGGTGAACGGTAAGCTACGTGGAACCATAACTGTACCTGCAGACGCTGATCAAAAAACAGTAGTCACGTCAGCGCGGGCGCTCGAAAATGTAGTAAAGTACATTGAGGGTGAACCGAAGAAAGTGATCTATGTTCCAGGGCGACTTGTAAACTTTGTGATTTAATTCGAAAAAAATGAGGCCTGGCCTCATTTTTTTGTTAAGGAATTGGGGTAGTTTTGATCTATTTATAAATTACGAGGAGCGTGGATATATGGTTAGAAAGACTGGGTAGGTCTGAAAGGGTGTGTAACTGTTTCGTTTGAGAATGAATCTTCGATTAATATATCGGTTACGGTTTGGTTTGATTGGTGTGTTAGATTATTTATTATCTAAGACTGAGTTGCAGATGCGACTCAGTCTTAGTTTTGTGTTTGATAAGATTACCCATGTTAGATAAGGTCACCAAACCATCGTTCAGAGCTTTGTGTGAATAACGGCGAAGAATCTAACTAAACCGTCATTCTGAGCCTGATGTAAGCCATGGCAAAGAATCTAAATGTTGCAGTACACCGTAAATATAGGTCCAGGTTGT
>PFWT01000010.1 GCA_002791275.1 Candidatus Uhrbacteria bacterium CG_4_9_14_3_um_filter_41_35
AACCTGTTGGTTAGTGTATCAAATAAAAAAGCACCGAGGCAAATCTCGATGCTTTTTTGGTGATCTCACGGAGAATCGAACTCCGATTACCAGGATGAAAACCTGGCGTCCTAACCGTTAGACGATGAGACCGTTATATTTTTCTTCTCGCAGTGCATTTCTAATTACTCCAGACTTCTTCATCTGTCGTTCGCGGATAAGTGATTCGCGTTTAGTTTGAAATGATTCACTATAGATCAAACGCCATGGTTTATATGGTTTTGTTGAAGGCGTTTTACCTTGATTGTGTTGCATTACACGCGTATTTATATTTGCGGTAGAGCCAATATAAATACGATTAGACGCATCACTTTTTAAAACATAGATATAGAACATTTGCTAGATGATGCCAGGCGTAGCCTGGTCCGGCTCCGCCGGAAAAACCTGGCGTCCTAACCGTTAGACGATGAGACCGTATGTACACTTCATTTGTGAGGGTAGAATACGAGAAAAGCGGGTTTTTGTCAAGATGGTGCTTGGTTTAATAAAAACCCGCGGTTTCTGCTTTCAAATTAACACTTTTTCTTTGCCAACTGCCCACAGGCAGCAGCAATATCGTCGCCTCGACTTCGGCGTTTAGTAACGGTTACACCGTTATTTTTTAGGGTTTGCTGAAAAGCGTCCATTACTTCCTCTGTACTTGGCATAAAGAGGAAGTCTGTAAAATTGTAAGGAATTAGATTCACCTTTACGTCACCGATCGATTTTACGTACTGAATAAGTTCAAGTGCGTCCTTTTTGGAATCATTGATGCTATTTAACATGATGTATTCGAAAGTCAGGTGGTGGTTTCGGTTACCAAACGCCTCTAGGTACTGCTTGCCCCAACTGGCTAGGCGAGGGAGGAAGTCTTCGTAAGAAGACGGCATTAATTTGTTTCGAACATATGGGTTAGCACTGTGTAGCGAAACAGCGAAACGGACATGAGGCCAATCGGGGTCGTTTAAAATATGCTCCATTCTCGGAATAACGCCGGCAGTAGAAACTGTAATCTTCGTAATTCCGACATCTGTCTTGTTGAGTATAGTATTCAAACTTTCCTTTACCGCTTCGTAGTTAGCGAGTGGTTCGCCCATACCCATGTAAACGATGTTACTAATTCGAGAGCCTAGGTTATTTTTTTCAATATATAACTTCCAGAATCGGTATTGATCAACAATTTCATCGACTGTTAAATTACGTTTTAGACCAAGTGTTCCAGTGGCGCAAAAAGAACAGCGCATAGCACAGCCAACCTGAGAAGAGACGCAAATAGTAAACGAACCCTTACTGTTGCGCATAAGCACAGTTTCAATTTCAAGATCATCCTCTAAGCTGAGGAGTGCTTTGAAAGTTGATTGATCGGCGCTAATATTTAGCGTATTCTCGCGCACTGAAATAAATGGAATTTTCTCGTGAAGTTTAGTTCGCAATGGAAGAGGGAGGTTTGAAACATCTAGCCAGTTTTTCACGCCATCCTTAAAAAGCGCCTCTTGGATTTGTTTAATCCGGAATTTAGGTTCAGTGCTAAGCAAAACGCTAATTTTTTCTTGGCGAGTTTTTGGGTTCATAATTGTCCTATATTAGCAGAAAAAAGGATAAAGTCAAGTTTGGATCATTGATTTATATAAGAAGCAAGTATTGATTCGGGGGTTGACAAAAATAGAATTTATGTTATATTTTCGCCAGTTCTAAACACAAATTGGAGGTTATCGTGCTTAATAAAAAAGAATTTCCGCTGACAGATGTTCTGTCAGTTACCACGCGAACTTGTCTGCAGCCAGAGCAGATCAGTGGTTTGCTTAACCTTCTTCGATTCATGACGGATCTGGAGGAGATTCCGTCGAGCGGGTTTGACCTGGTTTTTTACCGGTGCCGGGTTGACCTGGTAAGGCAATTTCCGGAAATCAAAGGCCTGAAAGACAGCTCGGACGATCCGAGTTGGCTCAAAGAGCAGATTGATCGTCTTGGGAGCGCGCGAAACGTAACGCGACTTCCGATTCACGACCGAGCTGAGCTTGTGGCCAAGATCGAAGAGATTGATGAGCCAAAAAAGATTTCACTGTCCATCTTGGCTTTTTGTAAGTAGCACTAGCGCGTCAGGCACGGATAACATCCTGCTGGCGCGCAATTTTTTTACAAAAAAACCTGCAGGTTAGTGCAGGTTTCTCTTTTGATTGAATTTTTATTTACCACTCATTTTTCCAATTGCTTCAAATGCTCGTAACACCTCAACTGGTAGGGCGAAGATAACGGTATTTGATTGGTCGCTTGAAAGGTCGTTTAGCGTTGCCATTGTTCGCAGGTGGAGTGCACCTGGTGAACTTGAGAGCATATCGGCAGCTAGTTTAAGGTTTTCAGCTGCTTGCACTTCTCCCTCAGCTTTAATAACCACAGCGCGACGTTCACGTTCAGCCTCGGCCTGTTTAGCGATTGTTCGCTTCATATCCTCTGGCAAGGTGATGTCTTTTAATTCCACGTTATCAACACTAATTCCCCAAGGGTCGGTGAGTAAATCAACAATTTCTTTAATTTTCTTCGAAGCTCGTTCACGGTTTGAAAGGAGTTCATCGAGGTCCATTTCTCCGACCACGTTTCGCATAGTGGTTTGCGCCAGCTGACTCACAGCGTAGCGGAAGTTTTCAACCTCGATTGTGGCTTTAGCGGCATCCTTTACCTTGTAATAAATCACAGCGTTAATGCGTGCTGAGATGTTATCCCGAGTAATCGCTTCCTGATCAGGCACATCCACAGCTTTAACACGAATATCGACCTTAACTAGGCTTTGGATGACCGGAATAATTATCCGCCAACCTGGACTAATGGTACTTGAAAACTTACCAAGCTGAAACTTCACTCCACGTTCATATTCATTAATCTGCTTTACGCTTGCAAGAATAACTACTAGGAAAATGAACCCAATAAAAGGCATCATCGCTAGCAAAAATAGTATAAAATCCATAGATTGATTATTTATTTATACTTTAATTATAGCAAAAAATAGGCTAAAAGTCAATATAAAATCAAAGGCCCGCAGTGTGCGCGGGCCAAGGGGTAAAGGGTTAGCTGGCGACGAGCTGAAGGCTCGTCTCCTTATGTTCGATCTCATAAAGCACGCGCCTGCCGTGCTCCGTGATCGAAAAGATCCCGTCTTCACGAGGCATTAACAGCCCCTTGAAGTACATCTGCTCGACTAGCAGATGAACATCGCAGAACCAAAGTGGTTCTTTGAGCTCATCATATAGTTTTGATGAGATAGAACCAGCTTCAAGCATAGCTCGTAGCTGGCTCCAAATTCGTCCTCGCAAACCAACAGCGGTATCGGAATTACCGCTGGCTGCAAGTAGGATCTGATATTCTGAGGCAATAAGTGCCATGATTCACTCCGGAAAAAGACGAACAATCAATATATCACAAATAATGCTTTTGTCAAGCTAGTCAAGAGCTGATATTTTTGATAGAATTTAAATAATTATGCGTATTTTAGGGATAGAATCGAGTTGTGACGAAACTGCAATTGCGGTTATTTCAGGCAATAAGGATATATTAGCTGTTGAAAAATCGGTTGTTTTATCACAAGTTAAAATTCACGCTAAATATGGGGGGGTGGTACCTGAAGTGGCGGCGCGGAAACACCTCGAGGCAATTTTTCCGATGATTCAAAACGAACTGGATCCGCAAGGTAAAGAAATTGATGTGATTGCCGTAACCGCTGGGCCTGGCCTTGCTTCTGCGCTTCGAACTGGGGTGGAAGTGGCAAAAACTTTGGCTTGGGTTTGGAAAAAGCCGTTAATTCCGGTTTCACACATCGAAGGCCACATTTACGCCAGTTGGTTAAATGGTGAGGCTCAGCCTGTGTTTCCGGCACTTTGCCTGATCGTGTCTGGTGGGCACACGGAGTTAATTTTAATGCAAAATCACGGAGTTTACAGTCGCATTGGTGAAACTCTCGACGACGCTGCGGGTGAGGCTTTTGATAAAACAGCTAAAATGATTGGTTTACCGTATCCAGGTGGACCAGAAATAGCGCGTTATGCCAAGGAGGGTAGTCCTGATGCTTTCGATTTTCCGCGGGGCTTAATTAACCGACCTAACTTCGATTTTAGTTTTTCAGGCTTAAAAACAGCAGTGCTATATAAATTACGCGAGAATGAGACGCGAATAAACGATATTCAGTTTAAGCGTGATATTTCGGCTTCGATTCAGGAGGCGATCATAGACGTGCTGGTTAAAAAAACAATGAAAGCCGTGAAACAGGTGAATCCAGCATCTATTATTTTAGCTGGTGGTGTTTCAGCAAACGAAGCCTTGAGGGAGCGATTACAGGAGTCAGCGAGGCAAGTAGGTGTTCCGCTGTTTGTGCCAAAACTTGAGTACTCAATGGATAACGCGGCTATGATTGCGGCGGCAGGTTTTTATAGAGCGAAAGACGAAAAAAATTATCTGAACCCAATCTTACTTAAAGCTGATCCTAACTTGGACTTAATTTAATATGGAAACGCATATTACACATTCCGAAGAGGCAACGCGCGAAGTGGCAGAGGAGTTTTTATCAACACTAAAAGGCGGGGAAGTGATCGAATTAGTCGGTGATCTTGGTAGTGGCAAAACAACTTTTGTTCGCGGTTTAGTGCAGGCACTAGGTTCAACAGCGAGAGTGAAGAGTCCAACTTTTACGGTGATGAATGAGTACCCGACGCAAAGCGAGAAAATTAAATTAGTTGTTCACCTGGATTTATACCGCTTTAAAGAGGCAGGCCAACTTGAAGCTTTGGCGATAAATGATTATATAAAACCGGACTCAATTATTGTAATTGAGTGGCCAGATATTTTTGAAGAACCAGTGTTAAGGGCAGATCGGAAAGTAATGTTCAGGCATATCGACGAAGCGACACGGGAAATTCAGTTTGTTTAATTCTTTACATAGTACATAAATAAAAAAAATCACCAGTACTGATCAGTACGAATGGTGATTTTTTAAACTGTAATTGCGCAAAATTTTTGGAGAGGACTAAGGTTTTGAACAAAATTAGTGTTCGGAATCGTCCGCTGGCAACCTGCGGTGATCAATCAAATGCTGGCCATTCGATATGAGACCTCCCCTTTTGAAAAAGGTCTTTCCCACCAGTAATGACAGGTGAATTATCGTCACTGGTGGTCGTCCGTGCAGATGTTGTAATCTGCACGGACAGCTAGCTAAACCGCTTCCTTGAGTTCCTCTTCAGGAAACTCCGGTTCTTGGTTAGCTGGTTCTGAGGAGAGAATTCTCTCCTCGTTTTGTTTTGGAAACCGAGCGTCGAACAACGCATGGTTCCTTTTCAGGATTTGTTTCAATTCTTCCAATACACCTCCGTATCCTACACACCAGCGTGAATGCTGATGTAGAGGAGTGGGTGGGCGACGTGATTCGTGTGAGGCGCGTCGTCCAAGGCTAGCTCGCAGAGATACCTCGTACTGTGTTTTTAAATTAAAAAAGACTGGACTATATACTTAACGAAAAATCGAGAGATATATACAATCCAGTCTTTTCAAGTAAAATTACTTGATACCTTGTTACCCTAGGTAAAGGGTCTCTCCAGAATTGTGAATGGATGCAAAGGGCTTGTAGCCCTTTTTAGGACATTATTGCAACAAGTTACGATACCATATTTTTGCGCTTTTGTCAAGAATAATTTACAGCAAATTAGCTTATTTTAGCGGTATTATTCCAGTTCATTAATAATTTTTTAAGATATATAAACCAAAAAGAGCCAAGTGGCTCTTTTTGATTCTACGCAACTTTTCGCTCTTGGCGGTCCATTTCGTTTAAGAGGCTTCTGATATCAGATGCCATATATTTAAAACTATCAAGTCGAACGAGTATGAAATCTGAGGGTTCTCTACCCAACTGATCAGAAATTTGATTACCAATAATTTTATTGAAATCTAACTCTTCTTTACTTAAATCTGTAAAAGTAGGTAAAGGATTCTTTTTTAGGATTTTTTTCACTAAATTGTAGAATTCATAGTATTCATTTTCTAAATCCCGATACTTTCTTTTCAAGCCTTCACTGTCACCACTTTTGAATTCCCGAGCGTAGAACTGAGTGGAGAGTTGTTGGTGTTCTTGAATATACTGACTGAGTAGGGGGATTTCTGAAATTTTACCTTGATTTTCTATACTGTGAACTGGGTGCTCACTTAAATCAACAGTTTCAGCTTCTGGGTCGAGCCGATAAATTTCCTGGGTTTTTGCATTTGGATCTACGGCCTCAGGATTATTAAATTTTCGATTATTTCGAGAGAACATATTTTAAATATTTAATTATGAAAGCCCACCTGTTGTTCTTTGAATTTCTTCAAGTGAAGTTTGACCCTCGAGGGCTTTTAACAAGCCATCTTGTGCCATTGTGATCATTCCTTGTTCTTGTGCAACTTTTCGAACTGCGAACTCCGAGATTTCACCACTTAAGATAAACTGCTCAATTGCCTGGTCTTTAAGTAGAATCTCGTAGAGACCAAGTCGGCCTTTGTAACCTGTATTGTTACATTCATCACATTTTCCTGGACCAAAGAAGCTGAGGTTTGCAAGATCAACTTTTGGCTCGCCTGAACTTTCTGGAATAGAAGAGAGTAGCTCATTGATTTTTACGAGTTGATCTTCAGTTGGGGCTAGTGGGACCTTACATTGCTCACAAAGTTTTCTAGCAAGCCTTTGACCCATAATAGCGTTTATAGCTGGCGCGAGCAGGAACGGTTTTACGCCCATACTAACGAAGCGTGGAATTGCACCAGCAGCGTCGTTGGTGTGAATTGTGGAGATAAGCAGGTGACCGGTGAGTGCTGCTTGGATTGCGGTTTCAGCAGTTTCGAGGTCGCGAATTTCTCCAACCATTACAATATCTGGGTCCTGGCGCAGAATTGAGCGCAGACCTTTTGCAAAAGTGTAGTCTTTACTGCTATCGATCTGCGACTGGTTAATTCCGTCTAGTTTAAACTCAACTGGATCTTCTAAAGTGATGATGTTTACTCCAGGTTTATTTAGACGCGCTAAGATTGCGTAAAGAGTAGTGGTTTTACCAGAGCCCGTAGGTCCGGTTGTGATAACCATACCGTGTGGTTTGTCGATTTCTTTGAGAAGTTTACCAAGCATTGCTGGTCTAAATCCAAGTTTTTCAAAACCAAGCTGAACGCTATCAGGGTTTAGAATTCGCATTACAACAGATTCACCCCAGGCGTTAGGCATCGTG
Organism: Candidatus Uhrbacteria bacterium CG_4_9_14_3_um_filter_41_35; assembly: GCA_002791275.1. Classification (GTDB taxonomy): domain Bacteria; phylum Patescibacteriota; class Patescibacteriia; order UBA9934; family UBA9934; genus UM-FILTER-41-35. The sequence goes on from PFWT01000010.1 coordinate 7,248, forward strand.
CTGGTTCTGACGTCGATTTTTTTCCCTTCCTGAAAAATAGTGAAACGACCGTCTTGTGGTCTGTCGGAAATGTTCATTTTTAGACCTGCAATAAGTTTGATCCGGCTAATCATTTTTTTCCATTTATCTGCTTCGATTGCGGCTACTTCCTGCAAGATACCGTCCACACGTAGACGCACCTCAATTTTGGTTTCCGCGGCTTCGATATGGATGTCAGATGAACGCATTTTAAGAGCAGCAGCTATAACGATAGCAAGAATGTCGGTAATATTGGCACCAGCTAAAATTTTTGCAATATCATCAAAACTGTTCATTTGCGACTGATACTGAGCTAACTCTTCTTGCTTAATCTGCACACCTTTAACAACCTTTCGAATTTTAGGTAGGGCAGAATAGAGTTTAAAGCCCTCCGCAAAACTTTCAGGTGAAATTTGGTAGATGGCACCTTTGGCTTTATTTCTTTCTTCAAGCTGGAAAAGTAGATCTTTTACTTTTTGGTCCATTGGATTAACTGCAGCAATTCGAAGTTGGGGACCAGTGTACAAAAAGCAGATAACCTGAAGCTCCTGTGCCTGAACATCTGAAATTTGGCTGAGCGCATCAGGGCTAATGGGAAAGCCTTTCAAATCAACATACTGCACCCCAGAAGCAGCAGCTGCACTGCGAGCTTCATCTTCACGACCTTGAACAGAAACTGCAGCCACCTTAGCAGAAAGGGCAGCTTGAGCTTTACCGGAAACACTTTCGTCACTGGTTGGGGTAACTGCTCCAGTTTTTCTTGTGAGCAAATCTTCAATTGAGGGTAAATCTTCAGCCATGTTATTTCTTACGATGGTTTATAAAAACTCCTCCTAGGTTCTCAATAATAGGTATTATACCAGATCCTTCAATTTTTTCTGAAAGTTGCATCCAGATAGTGTAGTTGAAAGTAACTAACATACCAAAAAAGAAAATGGAAAAAGTCGTAAAGAGAATAGCACCAATAATCGCAATGATATTTAGAATTAGTGTAGTTCCAGTCGCTAGCGAAAGAAAAGCTAGGAAGCTCAAGATAGACGCGAGGGTTGCAACTCCAAGTAAACCAATGAACACGACTCCGATATTAATCGCAAAAACCAAAAGAGAAAGTTCAAACATTACTAACCAATTTTGCTTTAGTAGTTTAAAACTATGTTTCACGGAATCCACTAGACCCTGGTTTCGTCTGATGACGTTTATTAAACTGAAAATACCAAGTACATTTAGCACAAATGAAATAGGGAATAGTACTAGGTAAAATGCGGAGTAAACCAGATAGTTATAGAAATCTGAATCTTCAACAAGTAAAGCTGAGAGTGGAATAGCGGCACCGGTGATAATAATGGTTAGAGCTAGATATACAATGGCGTTTATCGCAAAGAGGCGTATAACGTGCAAATGCTTCACTTCCTTTGAAAGCTCTGGTAGACCGAGATTTTTTTTATTTTTAATACTGTGGTGAAGGCCGGTAATAAGAAACTGCTGCGAAGCTATGACTACGATTCCAAGACCAACTAAAATCAGAACAACCAAAATCACAATAAGACTAAATTGGTTTATGTTTAAACTGAAAATTTTATAGACCCACGTTGCGACGACAGGGATATTTTCTAAATTTGTTTGTAATATTTCCGAGTGAAAACTACTTGCGGGTTGTAGTTGCGAAAGCGCAAGGGTTACATTCGAGAAAATCACTCCGGTGTTTGCAAAGCTAGCAATGGTCGCAAAAAGCCAGAGCTCTTTATGGCGCCAGGCGGTCTTAAAAGAGCGAAGAATAATGTCTTCGTAATGGTCGGTGCTTTTTTTGATTCCTAGTTTCATATTCCTCCAAATAAAAATACTGCTAAAAACATTATAACATGTTAAGCAGTATTTTTATCCTTTTCAAAAGGTGGATACTTTATTTTTTTGCTGGAAGCAACTGTATTTTTGGAGCTTTTTCAGCAGGTCCAACAATTTCTTCGAATAATTCTTTTTCAATCGTCTCTTTTTCGAGCAAGACTTTGACAACCTTGTCGATCTGGTCACGATGTTTGTGAACTATTGCAGTAGCAGTTTTAAGCGCTTCCGCAACAAACGCTGTTATTTCTTTGTCGATTAATTTAGCAGTATCTTCAGAGTAATCCCGTTTTTCGTGAAGGTCTTTTCCAAGGAAAACCATTTCCTCACGCTCACCATAGGTTCGCGGTCCAAGGTCGGCACTCATTCCATAGCTAGTAACAAGACGTTTTGCTAGCTTGGTAACCCGTTGAAGATCGTTTGATGGGCCAGTGGTAACATCACCGAAAATTTCTTTTTCAGCAGCGTAGCCTCCGAGCATCATTGCCATTTCGTCGATAAACTCGTTGCGTGAATGCATCTTTTTATCTTCCTGTGGCAAACTCATGGTGTAACCAGCAGCCATACCTCGAGAGATGATCGAAACTTTGTGGACCTCGTCCGCATATGGCAATACGTGCCCAACAATTGCGTGACCAGCTTCGTGGTAGGCGGTTACCGTACGTTCATCAAGCGAAAGTTTGTTGCTAAGACGCGCAGGTCCAAGCATAACTTTTTCAATAGCTTCAAGAAGATTTTCCTGAGAAGTTTTCTTTTTATTCTCTCGTGCTGCAAGGATCGCCGCTTCGTTCATGATATTCATGAGGTCAGCACCCGAAAAACCGATGGTCCGTTCAGCTACTCGCTTTAGATCAACTTTTTCGGTTAGAGGTTTGTTTTTGGCGTGAATTTTAAGAATTTCTTCTCGATCTTTTAGGTCTGGTAAATCAAGCGTGATTCGTCTGTCAAATCGTCCTGGTCGAAGTAGTGCAGGATCAAGAACATCTGGTCGGTTTGTAGCTGCGACTACTATAACACCACTGTTTGGTTCAAACCCATCCATTTCAACAAGGATTTGGTTTAGAGTTTGTTCACGTTCATCGTGACCACCACCAAGACCAGCGCCGCGCTGTCGACCGACAGCATCAATTTCATCGATGAAGATAATACATGGTGCTGCTTTTTTGGCTTTCGTGAAAAGGTCGCGAACGCGTGAGGCTCCAACTCCCACAAACATTTCTACGAATTCACTTCCAGAAATGTGAAAGAAAGGCACATTAGCCTCACCGGCAACAGCTCTTGCAAGTAGAGTTTTTCCGGTTCCAGGTGAACCCATAAGAAGTACGCCTTGAGGAATTTTTGCTCCAACTTCAATGTACTTTTTTGGATGCTTTAGGAAATCAACAATTTCACTCAACTCTTCTTTAGCTTCTTTTTGTCCAGCTACCTTGGAGAAAGTAACTTTATTTTTTGCATTGTTTGCTTCTTTTGCACGTGACTGTCCGAAAGTCATTGCTTTGTTATTTGCGCCCTGCATTCCGCGCATAACGAACCAGAAAACTACCAAGAAGGCTCCGAGAAAGAAGAGGGTGGGAAGAACAGTACGAGTAAAGTTTATAAACGCGCTTGGTTCTTTAATTTCAACTTCAATACCTTTGAGAAGCTCCTGGTCAACATGATTATTGGCGAGGAGCTCTGAAAGTGACTCTCCGATTTCTTTTTTTGCAGTTAATTCTGTGCCGTCCTGGGTGGTGATAGTCAGAGTATGTTCAACAACTTTTATACTTTTAACATCTCCACTCTCGATTTTTTCAATGAGGGTTGAAGTTCCGATAACTTCGGGTTTATCTAACTTAAGATTGTAAGTTGATAGAATTACGCCAATTGTTAAAATTGCGAGAATGAAGAATATTATGTTTTTTGAAAGTGGTTTCATAATTCATGACATTCTTCAAGGAATTAAACAGCTACAGTTTTATCTTCAGTTTTAGTTTTTTTTGTAGTCTTTGTTTTCTTTTCTTCCTTGATTTCATTGCCCTTCTCATCTAAATCTTTAATTGAAAGACCAAGACGGTGTTCTTTTGGCTCGATAGAAACGATCTTGAATGATCTTACCTGACCAATAGTTCCAAGTGTTTTCGGATCTTCAACTGGTGTAGCTGAAAGCTCTGAAATATGAGCAAGTCCGTGAATATCCTTATCTAGTTCAACGAAGAATCCAAAAGGATTGATCTTTAGAATTGTACCTTCAACGATATCTCCGATCTTGTACTTTGTTTCAACACCTTGCCATGGATCGTTAACCAGCTTCTTCATTGAAAGGAAGATTTTGCTACCCTCGATACCAATAACTGTTGCTTTAACTACATCACCGACTTTTAGAAGATCTTTTGGATGATCAATTCTCTGCCAAGCAATTTCTGAAATATGTACCAAACCTTCAAGAGCGTTGTTGTCCTTTTCTGGGGTGAATTTAATGAAAGCTCCGAAATCAGCTAGTGCTGTAACTTCACCTTCAATCATATCTCCGACTGCGATCTGAGAAATAACTGTCTTTTGTTCATTCTCCCAAATTTGTTTTTCAGAAAGAATAAGTTTTTCATCTGCCTCGTTAATGTCTAGGATCTTAACTTTAAGAAGCTGACCAACGAAACTGTTTAGTTTATCTAAAATTTTCTGCTTATCTCCGCCAGTTACGCGAGGATAGTGCTCTGGTGCTAGCTGAGAAACTGGAAGGAAACCTGTAAGGTGCTGTACCTGCACAATAAGTCCACCCTTGTTTGCGTCTAGAACTTTAACTTTAATTGGCTCTCCAGAAATGTGGTAGGCCTTTAGGTCTTCCCAGGATTTCTTGTTACCAGCGTAGCGGAATGAAAGTTCCATTTCACCATTTTCATTTTCGAGACCAATAACAGTAGCTTCAACTTTAGCTCCGTCTTTAAGGTCGCTGTAGATATTTGATTCTGTGAAAAGCTCACGTCCTCTTACAACTCCAGTGGTTAGACCATTAATGTCTAGTCGGATTTCACGTCCTTTTGTTGAAAGTACGGTTCCGGTAATTAGATCTCCCAAATTTGGGATATTCAAAAACTCGCCTTCACTAAGTAGAGTCGCGAGTTTACCTGTTTTTTCTATAATGTCTTTTGACATAAAAATAATCCTGTTTGCGGTATCTATATTAATAGATACGGCCAGCAGGCGCTAAGAATTAGTGCCCGAAGTGTAACTTTTTCGCTGACTTTTGTCAAGAAACAGACCTAGATGAACTATGTAAATTAGCTTTTTGATAAAATCTGGCGCTTAGGCCATTATTTATTCAGTAATTGAATCTACTTAAATATCTGATTTTCTCCCCAATATCTAATTTCCTATATTAAGTAACCGTGATAAACTCAAGGAGAAACAGTCTATAATTGTTATTTTGGGCTGAATAACTGATAAACAAAATACCCTATGCCACACCCACACCAGTCATTTTTAGACGAGTTTAAGATCGCCATCAGTCATATGGTGCCACTTACACCACCAGAGATTATTGTAGAAGCCAATCAACTTCACGATGAATTGCTAGCCGACGAAGAAGCATCTGAAAAGAAAATCCATCAGGCGATGTCGATCATTGGCAGAAAAGAGTACCCATATCGTAAAGCCTTTGAAGAGCTATGTGCTGGCGATGAAGAGCAACGGTTACAAGAAGCAGTTTTTGAGCGACTGGACGAAGATGTAAAAAAGAAGGTGATGGAGATGACATCACACGGTGTGATTCTGGAGGATTATGTAGCTAGCCCACTTTTTGAAGAACAACTCGAAGGTGATGAGCGTTTTCAGGTTGAGCAGGCGATCATGCTTGCGGACGAAGTTCTCGATAACCAGTGCGATGACAGAGCGCATAAACGAAAAATAGCTTACGAAGATTTAGTAAAAAAGCACACAGATGACGCAAATCGTTTACAAGGTTTAATTGACAGACTCCGAGAAATGGCGATCGAGGATCCAAAATGGGCAGGGGAGATCGAGGGGACAGCATCACGTTTGGAAGAAGGTTGGGCAATTACGGAAAAAGATCCGTCTGAAGAAGAGATCTTGAAGGAGATTGAATACTGGAACACTGTGCTTCACGAAGAAGGTGAAACTGGTGATATCGGAGACATGGATGAGGAATAAAATTGACTTAAAAATAAATCACAAATTTGAAACTTAATTGAGTATATTTCACTTTGAAATATAATTTCTGTTAATTAGTAAAATTTGTGATTTGTAATTTCTGTTTATTTTAGAACTTTTGTTCTGTACGCAGAAAAAGATACGTGATAAGCTGGCGACATATTCATTTTGAAGTATAGATAAAATATGCAGATTTCATGGCATGGATTAGGGGCCTTTTCAATTACTGGGAAGCCTGTAGCAGGAGACGTAACACTAATTACTGACCCTTTCGACAACTCGGTTGGTTTGCGTTTGCCAAAAACGCTAACAGCGTCAGTTGTTACAAGTTCTATGGACTCAGAGGTAGCAAACAACCTTGGTTTTATCGATGGAACAGAGGAAAAGAAAAAACCTTTCTTGGTAACTCACGCTGGTGAATTTGAAGTTCAGGGGATTTTTGTAACTGGAATTAACGCGCCACTTAAAGATAAAACACCGCACACAATTTACAGATACGATCTTGAAGGAGTGAGTATCGCAAACCTTGGGGCAATGAATCGCAAGCTTCTTGAAAAAGAGGTGGCAGCCCTTGGTAATATTGATGTATTAATTCTGCCAGTCGGTGGTGGGGTGGTTTATGATGAAGAAGAAGCAAGTGAAGCGGTTAATCAGATTGAACCGCGACTTGTAATTCCTTCTTACTACAATGTGCCAGGTCTTAAATTGAATTTAAAAGACGTGGAACTATTTTGTAAGGAGTTGGCTTGTGTGCGTGAAGATTCGAATAAACTTAAAATCACAAAGGCTGGGTTGCCTCAGGATGAAGTAGAAGTGGCGGTGATCGGTCGAACTTAAACTATGAAGTTGGTTCGCGAAACCAATAAAACAAAAGAAAGACTGGTGTACGTATTTGTAACCATTCTAGTAATTATGGTGCTGATAGTTTGGGGCTTTCAACTGCAAAAAATGTTTCGCGAAAGTGCAGAGTTTGCTGAAAAAGATCACTACTCACAGATTCAACAGGGAATGGATTTGGCAAAATCGCTTGAAGACAGTATCCCGGGTCAGAAAAAAAGCTTTTCAGAAATAATCGAACATACGAAGCTCACCATGCAAGAACAGATGATTAAGGAACGAGCAAAAAGTATGGTAGCTGGTCAGATGATTGATCAGTTAAATCAAGAGATTCCTGAAACTCTGCAGACAGAAGAGAATTTAGAACAAACCGAGGCAAGTTCAACCCCGGCTATAATAGAAAAAAATGCGCCTTAGGTGTTAAAAAAGAATATGGCAAAAAAGAAAAATCCTTATAAAAAAAGTGAAGATAAAGTAAGTACATATCCAGGTGAAGCACCAGTTGGTGGCTTCATGATTGACCAATCGATTACTGACGAAATGAGAACCTGCTACCTTGACTACGCGATGTCAGTGATCGTTTCAAGAGCACTGCCGGATGTTCGAGATGGACTCAAGCCTGTACAACGGCGAATTCTTTACGCGATGTGGTCTATTGGTCTTCGGGCAAATGCTAAATTCAGGAAGTCTGCTAACGTTGTCGGAGAAGTGATGGCTAAATATCACCCTCATGGCGATTCTTCTATTTACGAAGCAATGGTGCGAATGGCGCAGGATTTCTCTTACAGACATCCGCTAGTTCGTGGTCAGGGAAACTTTGGTTCAATGGATGGTGACGGAGCAGCGGCGATGAGGTATACCGAGGCTAAATTGATGCCACTTACCGAGGATCTGCTTTCAGATATTGAAAAGGATACGGTTAATTTTAAAGCAAACTACGATGGTTCTCAGAGTGAGCCAACTGTTTTGCCAGCCAAGGTACCGAACCTACTTATAAACGGAACGCTCGGAATTGCGGTGGGTATGGCAACTAGCATTCCTCCGCATAACCTTAGTGAGGTAATTGGGGCAACGCTGGCGCTCATGGATAACAAGGATGCTACTCTTGACGATCTGCTTGAACACGTAAAAGGTCCAGACTTCCCAACGGGAGCAACTATTTATGGGGCAAACGATATTAAGGTTGCTTACTCAACTGGTCGGGGTGGAATTGTGGTGCGCGCTGACGCTGAAATTATTGAAAACGCTAAAGGAACGCACAAAATTATTTTCCACAACGTGCCGTACATGACTAACAAAGCCACGCTTCTAGAGAAGATTGCCGGTTTGGTGCGAGATAAAAAGTTAGAGGGTATTCGTGATTTACGTGACGAGTCGAACAAAGAAGGTGTTCGAGTTGTTGTGGAACTTAAAAAAGATGCATATCCGCGCAAGGTTTTAAACCGACTTTATCAGTTGACTCCACTTCAAACTTCGTTCCACTTCAATATGGTGGCGCTGGTTGATGGCGGAACACAGCCCCGAATTTTGGGACTAAAAGCGATGCTTGAAGAGTTTATTGAGCACCGCAGAGTTGTGGTTCGCAGGCGTACAGAATTTGATTTAGCCAGAGCGCAGGATCGAGCACATATTTTGGAGGGCTTACTACTAGCGCTGAAGGATATTGACAAAATCATTTCTACAATCAAAAAATCAAAAGATCGAGAGGATGCAAAAACTAATTTGATCAAACAGTTTAAAATGACCGAACGTCAGGCGGTTGCAATTTTGGATATGCGACTTCAAAGTCTAGCTGGACTTGAACGCTTGAAGATTGAAACTGAGTACAATGAGAAGATGAAGCTTATTAAAGAGCTTGAGTCTATTTTGAAGAGCGACAAGAAGATGATGGGTGTGATTCGTGAAGAACTTGAAGATATGCGAGCACGGTTTGGCGAGGAACGTCGAACAAAAATTGTGAAGCTGGGCTTAAAAGAATTTAGAGTAGAGGACGTAATTCCAGATTCACAAACAATCGTATTAATGACTAAAGATGGTTATATTAAACGTATTGATCCAGATACATTTAAACTTCAATCACGTGGCGGAAAAGGTGTGGCTGGACTTACAACTAAGGAGGAGGACTCTGTTGAATCGATTTTTTCTAGCTCAACTCATCAGGACCTAATGTTCTTCACCTCAAGAGGTAGGGTGTTTAAACTTAAAGTTTATGAAATTCCAGAGGCTTCGAGAACAGCTAAAGGACAGGCCATTGTTAACTTTTTGGAACTTTCACCTGGTGAAAGTATTACTGCAACAATCAGCTCGAATGAACTAAATACAAAACAGTATATTGTCATGGCGACACGTTCTGGAACTATTAAGAAGACCGAAATAAAAGATTTTGAAAATGTTCGTCGAAGTGGACTCATCGCCATAAAACTAAAAAGTGGCGACGCTCTTGAATGGGTTCGAGCATCATCTGAAGGTGATGATGTTATGCTGGCAACAGCAAACGGAATGGCAATACGCTTTAATCAGGGCGACATCCGTCAAATGGGACGCGTTTCGGCAGGTGTACGCGGAATTAAAATGAAGGGTGATGATCAATTGATAGGTATGGCTCTGCTAACACCAAAGCAGATCGCAGACGGAAGACAGTTTATGGTGATCAGCGAAAACGGCTACGGAAAACGCACTAACGTAAAAGAATACAAAGCGCAAAAGCGTGGCGGAACTGGAATCAAAACTGGTAAGATTACAGCAAAAACTGGTAAACTAGTTTCGGCGCGTATCGTGAAGCAAAGAAGCAGTCGAGATTTACTCGTTATCTCACAGGCTGGTCAAGTGATTCGTATGGGCGTGAACTCAGTTTCAAGCCTTGGCCGAGCAACTCAAGGTGTACGAGTGATGCGCTTTAAAAAAGCGGGCGACAGTGTTTCAAGCGTAGCCTTTGTTCGAACCGAAATTGCCGAAGATGCAGTTTCTGGAGACACTGGGCTAAAAAGCATTGAAAAGCGAAAAACAGTGAAAAAATAAGATAAAAGAACGCACTCGGAGTGCGTTCTTTTTGTATGAACTGATATTTGCCGCAGTGGATTATATCGCGTAAAGCACGGGAAATTATCTGTGTTATAATTAGTCGGTGAAGAAGCTACCGATTATATTAATTTCTATTGGAGTTGTGCTCCCGTTCTTACTTGGAGGTGCTTTTTATGTTGGCGCGATGCTAATTGTGAAAAATCAGTCAGTTACGCCAATAAGGTTTGAAACCCTCGCTGAAACACAAGAAGTTTATACGGGTGAATATATTTCGAGTGGTTATTTAGAGCAGGACTTTTTTGATACCGCTTACAGTAAAGTTGGGAGTGTTGTGAAGGTAAATCCAAGATCTGCAATTGTTACGAATGACTTTGTGGCAACTGATAAAATTGCGGAGGTTTTTGAAACCATAGGTTCGGACAGGGTAGAAACTGTAGTTTTGATTTCGGCAAATAATTTCGCAGTTGGTGTAAGTCCGGCTCAAACTTCAGCTGTGGGATTTAAAACACCTTACGGCAATATTGATCCAGCTCAGGCGGCAATAACTAAATTAGTTAATTCTGTTAGTTTATTGAAAGATGAGCGCGATGCATTGCGCACGAATAACGGGATTTTGAACACTACTCCTTTTATAAAAAAATCTTTTCCAAACGCCAAGATCGTGCCGTTAATTGTGGATGAGCGTCTGACAAAAGCCGAGGCTGATGAGCTAGGTTTAGCAATTGCTGAACAGCTGCCAAATGCGGTGGTGATTGCTTCGCTCGATATGTCGCGCGACCAGCCAAGCGCAACAACGGATTATCATAACGAGATTACAGCCCGATATTTAGAAGCGGGTGGCTGTGCGGAAGTGAGTTGTGAAATCGATCTTGAAATTGATTCAAATGCTACTTTAAATACACTGCTTAGCTTCAACCGGGCAAAAGGTTTGGGAGTTTGGTACGAAACTTACCACGGGTCGTTGCTTCATATTGAGGTATCCACGAACTCGCACGAAAACTCCAGCTACATTTTAGGATACTTTGAGGACGGACCAGTAACTGGGAACACTTTTATTAGTCTGCATTTTGTGGGTGATATTATGCTCGACCGGGGTGTTCGAGTGGCTATGGATAAAGCAGGAACGGTTGCTTATCCTTGGCAAAAGATGAGTCGATTTTTGATGGGCTCACACCTTGTGGTAGGAAATCTGGAGGGAACTGTTAATGAACAATTAAGCTCATATACTTACAACCCACCGTTTAGATTTGTATTCTCGCCCGAGTCTGTGTTTGAAATGGGTAAGTATGTCGATGTTGTGAGTTTAGCAAATAATCACGCGTCCGACGTCGGTTCCGCGGGTCAACTTGAAACAAAAGATCGATTAGATGGTATGGGTATTGATTGGTTTGGCAGCTATGCTTCGCCAGCGCCTGCCTTTACCACTAAAATCTATGATCACGCTGTCGCTATTATTGGTTATCACCAGTTTCAGCCGGAGGAGGCTGAACTTATTGCAGAAATACAAACGCAAAAAACAGCGGGACGTTTTGTGATTCTGGTTCCGCACTGGGGGCCGGAGTACCAGACCGAACCATCGGTATCGGAAAAAGTGTTGGCGCAAAAGATGGTCGACGCTGGTGCGGATTTAATAGTTGGTGGTCATCCCCACGTTCCGCAAGGAGTTAGCGCCATAACATCAGTACCAGTAATTTACTCACTAGGTAACTTTGTATTTGATCAGCGCATTCCGGAAACCTATGAGGCCTTAACCACGGGTGTGATTATTGATGACGAAAATATTACAATCTACTTGTTGCCAGTTTACACAAAAGGCGGTCAGCCAACGCCGATGGGAGACGCAGAATCAAAGCAACTGTTACAGAAAATTGCCGGTGCTTCACCAGAATATTTACGAGACCAAATCTTGAATCAAAAAATAGTAATTAAAAGATATGAGTAAGGAAAAAATTATAATACACAAACAAAATGGTGAGGTAGATCGTCGTTTACTCGTTTCTGGGGTGGCGCTTGCGGTAGTAACTTTGATTTCAACAGCTTTTGTTTCTGGAGTATATTTTGCAAAAGAGCAGTTAGATAAGGATTTTAGATCAAATCAAGTTTTAGCCCCAGTAACTTTAGAAAATACTTTAGACACTTCCCTGGATATTAATGAGGTCGTAATAGTAGATCAAAAAGTAAATGTAAGTGTTGAAGTTGTAAAGTAGTTTTCACTCTCAGAATCAGGAAAATTGGTGAATATAATCTGAGCGAGTTGAGTTATTAGACAGTAAATTAAATAAAAATCCCCGAATTAATTCGGGGATTTTTTACATTTTTAGTGAACCGTAATGGAAGACTGCGGAGACTTTATACTGACCGTTACCCAAGTCCTTAAAGTAAAAACCGGAGCCTAGACTGTTCCAATCCGCGTGATAAATAGTGCGGTAGTGAGCGCCGTTGTAGCTGGCTTCGCTTAGGAAAAAGCCCATCGTGTCTTCAAGGACCTGAATTAAGCCTTCGTTTGAGTTATCGGTGTAACCCCAGGTAATGTTTTCAGTAAAATAATTAGTCTGCCAACCACCAGTTGTGTAGCGCTCTGTAAAATCAAGACCTTGCTGATCGATCCACTGGTGCATAGTGGCGCCATCTGCTCTTTCGTGATTACTCAAATCATTCTCGCCCATATACTCCGCGTACTTAGTAGCAGTCCCAATCCAGCGATTATCAACCGTCAGTTCCCGTAAACCTTTCTCAACTCTGAGGTTATTCACTCGGTTTTGCCAGTAAGTATTTATATAATCAAGATCAATGTTTGAGGGTACGGTGCTAATGTTGAGATCGGTTTGAGTTGTAGATGTTGTTGTATTTGAAGTTGTTTGCGTGTTGTAAGAAAGCGCGGTAAACTCGCTTGAAGTAATCTTTTCAAGATCAGCGTTAGTAATACCGAGCGACTGCTCGCGCATAACTGTGTAGGCGGTTTCACCATCTTTTAAATAGGTAATTTTGTTTTCGGTTGGGTGAATATAAAAGGCTTCACCATGATTTTCAACCTGCAAAACGATTTGGCCACGTAATCTTGCGAGCAAGCTCTGATCACCAGTTTGCAGTTTTACTAGATCACTATTTGTAATTCCGAGCCCAAACTTTCGCATCATTTCGTAGGCGGTATTGCCGTCCTTCATATAGTAACGTGTATTCTCGGTTGGATGCACGTACCAGGCTTCGCCGTGATTTTCTACTTGTAGCAAAATATGACCACGCAGTCTTTCGGTTAAGTTCACGGAAGTTTTTGGTTTAACTAGAGCATTAGTTTGAGTTTGAGTTTGAGTTTGAGTTTCGATTGGTTCGGTTGCAGTAAAGCCCTGAGTTTGATCGGTAACCTCAATCAACCAGCTACCAGCCCAACCTTCAAGCCCGTTCGCCGTTTTTACTCGCCACCAGCCATCGGTTTCGCCGGTAATGGTTAAACTCTCGCCAACGGGCAGTGTGGTTACAACAGCAGAACCGTCCATACAGGCAACATCACGAACTCGCACGCCAGTTGTTACGGTTCCGATCCAATTATGATCAATAATAGGGTCGTTAAAACAATCAGTAGCTTTGGCGTTTTGCGGGTGGCCAAGGCTTGAGATAGTTAGAATTACAGTTAAAAATACGGCTGTTCTTTTCATATGATTTTATGTTACCATAAAACTTGAAATAAATGATATAAATGAATATGCAAGAATACATTGAACAGAAGTTTGAATTAGGCGAGCTTGAGGGTTTGTCTAGAAAACAGGTGGAGGCACATTTGGGGCTTTATTCTGGGTATGTAAATAATGTGAACAAATTAAACGCATCGCTTGAAGAGCTATCGAAGGACAGTGAGGTAAATGGTTATGCGATCTCGGAAGTAAAACGACGATTTGGTTTCGAGTTTAACGGTATGCGGCTCCATGAATATTATTTTGAGCAGTTCGAAAACAAAATTGGTGTTGCGGACCCAGCGTTTCCACTTCAGCAGGCGATCGTAAAACAGTGGGGAAGCTATGAGGCTTGGGAGGCGGAATTTAAAACAGTGGGAAAAATGCGGGGAATAGGTTGGGCACTACTTCTACACGATGAAAAGGCAGGTCAACTTATGAATGTTTGGGTGAGCGATCATGAACTTGGCCACTTGGCTGGACAAAAGATTTTACTTGCAATGGACATTTGGGAACACGCTTTTATGGTGGACTATTTACCAAGTGAGCGTGGTGTTTATATTGACGCTTTTTTCAAAAATTTGAATTGGGAGGTTGTTGAGACAAGATTCTAAATCCAAAAACCAGGCTTATGATCCGTACCCCAAAAAGTGGACACGAAAGTGTTCACTTTTTAATATCTGCTAATATAGTCATATATGAATAAAAGAATATTCATAAAAGAACAAATTGACGAATTGCTTAAAAATATAAATGTTTCAGCCTGTTCGGAAAAATCTATAACATTCACTAAAGAT
>PFWT01000021.1 GCA_002791275.1 Candidatus Uhrbacteria bacterium CG_4_9_14_3_um_filter_41_35
TGAAAGCCGTTTATATTGACTATTTTGCATACTCAGTGATCCTATCACTAAATTGCACTAGAATGTTGAGACCAAGATATTAAAAAAGCACAATTCACGGATCAAGAACTATTACGAGGTGGACAATGACGATTTGGTTTTGATGACGTGATGTAATTTTTTGTGTCGTTATTTGATTACTTGCCAATCACCCTTTCCGTCATCCTGAAGCGAGCGACAATTCACGCTGAAGGATCTCCTTTTTTTGTGCTGAATCGAGACTTGGTTTCGAAGTAATCCAGCAATGAGATTCTTCGCCGTGATTCACGTCAGGCTCAGAATGACAGGGTTTGCGATTTCAAACCTCATCAAAAGCCAGCATGATATATATTTAAACAAAAAAACGAACACTAATGTTCGTTTTTTCTATTTTTCGAGCTGCTCGATCCTTATCGGATCGATGCGTCAAACTGCTTTTTCAAAACTTTCTCTACTGCCTTCATTACATCCGCAACATGATCCGAAGACAATGTTTTGTCTGGCGCGCGAAGTGTGATTGAGAGTGTTACGCTCTTCTTACCCTCAGGGATTCCGGCTCCGCGATAGATGTCGATTAGATTAACCGATTCAACAATTGAACTTTGTTCCTTAATAGTTTTTTCTAGTTCCAAAAATTCCACCTCCACATCAACCACAACTGCAAGGTCCCGGTCTGTAGCTGGAAACTCCGGAATTGGTTCGTAGCGTCTGATTTTTTTCATCTTGAGTACCACTTTCGCGAAACTAAAATCTATCGCAACCACAGATTTATTGATACCAAACGCTTGTTGATATTTATCTGCCACCTGCCCGATCACGCCAACCTGTTCACCGTCAACCATAATTGAAGCTGAACGAGATGGGTGCCATTTTTCATCGTCCGTCAGTCTCTCGAGACTTATGTTCAGTCCGGCTTTTTTAGCAAAACCTGTTAGTACACCTTTCAATCTTAGGAATGAGTGCGGAACATCCTCTTGTCCGTATTCAGCCACAACCAGTTGAGCCAACTCTAAAGGTAAATCGTTTTTTCGAGTTATATAAATCGGGGATAGATCAAAAATTTTAGCGCTGTGAACTTGCCCTTGATTTTTCGCGATATCCGAGAGTAGCGACGGCATAAGTGAGGTTCGCATGTGGGTTAAGTCCGAAGTTAGTGGGTTATGCAAAACCACAGCTTCGTGAGGATTTAACCCGTATTTTTCGAGCATACTGGCACTCACGAATGAGTAACCATAAAGCTCGGTGTAACCAGCTGAACAGAAGTATCGCTTGGCATTACTTTCCCAAACCAAAGCTTTATCTTCTAACCCGGTTGGCGGTGCTCCAGTAGGAATTTTTGAAGGTAAATTGTGATAACCATAAATACGCGCTACCTCCTCCGTTAGATCTATCTCGTGCTCAATATCGTGATCACGCCAGTACGGTACTGTAACTTTGTAATTATCTCCCGAGCCTTCTGCCTCAAAACCTAGCGTTGATAAAATGTCGAGAATTTCTGTATTTTGAATTTCGATCCCAAGTAGCTTTCGAATCCTGTCAGTGCGCATTGAGAAAACTGGCGCTATGTATTCCGCCGCCTGGATATCGTAAACCTCACTTGCCACCTCTCCGCCGGCAATTTCAAGCGCCAGTTCCACAGCTTTTGCTAGCGCCAGCTCCGGCGCTTTTACTGAAAGGCCTTTTTCAAAAAGTAGTTGCGAATCTGAATACAGATTTAATAACCGCGAAGTTTTACGGATATTAATTGAATCAAATATTGCCGCCTCAAAAACTACCGTTCTTGTGTTTGCTTTTGTCCCAGAATTCCGACCCCCCATTACACCAGCCACTGCCACTGGTTTTTCAGCATCGGCAATCACTAAGTTCGACTTTTTAAGTTCGTATTCTTTATCATCAAGTGCTAAAAATTTCTCACCGTCCTTTGCTGCCCGAACCACAATCTCTCCGCCCGCAAGTTCATCGTAATCAAAAGCGTGTAGAGGTTGACCGTACTCGTGCAAAATATAGTTTGTAATATCAACAATATTATTTATTGGCCGATGCCCCGCAAGTAATAATTTTCGTTGTAGCCAGGCCGGTGACGCTTCAACTTTAACGTTGTTCACAACCACAGCCATATATCTTGGGCAGGCTTCAGAGTCTTTCACTGAAACTGTTAACGGCTTTTTTTCATTCTTGATTTCCTTAATCGTCTCAATGTCTGGCGCCATAAATTTGTCGCCAGTAACCGCCGCTCCTTCACGAGCCAAACCCACCATCGACATTGCATCTACTCGGTTTGAAGTTACCTCGATATCAAAAATTACGTCATCGAGTCCGAAAGCCTCAACAAAAGATGTACCCGCCTCAGCTTCGGAAATCTCGCCAAAGTCCCAAATTCCATGATCAACCGCCGGGTATTTTGCAAACCCCAGCTCTTCCGCAGCGCAGATCATTCCGAAACTTTCCTCACCTCTAATCTTAGTCTCTACCAGTTCCACAAGCTCACCTTCACCGTGCCAACGCACTTTCGAGCCAGGTAAAGCCACGACAACCCGCATACCTTCTGCTAAATTCACACCACCACAAACAATCTGAACTTTTTTAGAACCAATGTCTGTTATCGCAATCTTCAACTTATCAGCGTTTGGGTGCGTCTTCATTTCACTGACCACACCAATTACAATATTTTCAAATTTTCCTGGCAGGTGGTCTATTGATTCCACAGACATTGACTTGAGCGACATTTCGCGCGCAAAATCTTCTGATGATAGATCAGTTTTTAGATACTCTTTAATCCAATTATAGCTAGCTAGTATATTCATATTAGAACTGTTTCAAAAATCGAAGATCGTTTTTATAAAGCACACGAATATCTCCAACGTTAATTCCTGACTTCATCATTAACGTTCGTTCCACTCCCCAACCAAAGGCAAAACCCGAGTATTCTTCTGGATCCACACCACCAGCTTGTAAAACATTTGGATGAACCATTCCAGCCCCACCAAGTTCGAGCCAACCCTCTTTACAGGTTCGACATTTTAAACCATCGATCTTACCCTCACCCTTACACTGATCACAGGTGATATCAATTTCAAAACTTGGTTCAGTGAACCTAAAATGGTGCGGTCGTAAACGCGTTTTCCGATCTGCACCAAAAAAATTTTGCGCAAAAAAGTCGAGCGTTCCCTTAAGGTCTGCAATCGTAATTCCTTTATCGATCACTAATCCTTCAAACTGGTGAAACATTGGCACATGGGTAATATCTGACTGCCGACGGTAAGTTCGGTTGATATTAATCATGCGAATTGGTAGCTCGCTCTGTTCCATTTCCCGCACCTGGGCGTTTGAAGTGTGCGGAGTTAGCACCATTTCCGCCATATTATCGTCCTCATACATTGCTACTTCCGGATTTTCAGGGTCTTTCGCAATAAAAAACGTTTCCCACTCATCGCGAGCCGGGTGCCCTTTTGGTACGTTTAGTGCCTCAAAAGCGTAGTGGCCCCACTCAACTTCAGGATGACGACTTCTTGAAAAACCAAGTCGTGTAAAAATATGAAGCACTTCTTCCATTGCCTGGGTTACAAGATGCAAGTGGCCAATCTCTGGCTCCGCGCCGGGCGCAGTTATATCTAACCACTCACTTTTTATTCGACTCTCGTTTTCAATGGCCTGCGCCGCCTTTTCCGCCTCCATAAAAGCCAACTCAACCGCTGACTTTACTTCGTTCGCAAATTGACCAACTTCTTTCCTGGTCTCAACCGCAAGTGTTGGTAATTCTTTTAAAATACTAGCAAGTTTTCCTTTACGCCCCAGATACTCAATTCGAAGCTCCTCTAATTTCGGAGAGCTCACCAAATCCTTCACGGCCGTGATTGCGTCATCTTTCAATTTTTCTAATTGTGTTTTCATATAAATTGATTTCGAGCTTCTAAATAAGGTTCAATATATCCCGATAAGTAACAATAATCACCAGCAACATAAGGAGCATGAAACCTAAATTGTGTACTACAGCTTCTAACTTTTCGCTCGCTGGTTTACGCCGAATAGCTTCAACTAACGTAAAGGCAATTCGACCACCGTCTAGGGCTGGGAATGGGATAATGTTTAGAATCGCGAGGTTAAGAGAAAGCATGGCTGCAAATTGAAGAATATACACAAAACCCAGACTTGCAATTTCACCTGTAACTACCGCAATACCAACTGGACCTGAAACACCCGCTGGAATACCACCACCTGTAAAAATTCCGGCAATTATATGCCAAAAAGCGGCCAAGATTGCGATCGCATAAACTACCGTCGTCTCTATTCCTTTTATTGGTGCAAAGTACCAGGGGTACCTAATGGTTGCAGTTTCTACAATTGCAGCGCCCACCCCCATTGAATCGATCGCTTCAATATAACTCGCCACTGCTGAGATGGTCTGCTCTTCACCAGATCTATTGATCTCAAAATTTATTACGTCGTTTTCTGAAAAATTGTGCAAAGCCTGTCTTACCTCCTCACCAGAAGCATACGCCAAACCGTTTATCAACAAAACTTCATCACCCATCTTTAACCCAGCCTCATCAGCCGGTGAGCCTGCTAAAACTTCGGTCACGCGAATTGCATTCTCTGAAACAATTGCCTGACTATCAACACCTCCCTCAATAGCTGACGGAATCCCAACCGTAAAACCGACTGAAAATAAGCCAATTGCCAAGACAAGGTTCATGATAACTCCAGCCGCCAAAACTAATATACGCTTTGGAATGCTCTTACCTGAAAAGCTGTCTTTCTCTTCACGGTGATCCCCCGACTCCCCAACGATTTTAACAAAACCACCGAGCGGGATGAGGTTCAAACTCCAGACCATACCGTCCTTACCTTTCCAAGAATACAGTCGAGGCGGAAAGCCTAAACCAAATTCTTCCACTTTGGCACCAATTTTTTTAGCAGTAAAATAATGACCCCACTCATGAGCCAAAACTAAAACCGAAAGAATAACTAAAAACAATAATACAGTTGAAATCATAATAGAGGTATTCTACTTAAATTTAGCTAATAGTTCAACTTTTCAAAAATATCGCGCAAAAGCTACTCTCCAGCATTTTGACAGAAAAAATCAACCAGTATTCATATTCTTTGCAGTAAATACTGAAGTATTTCAACTTTTTTTTGATTTTTAGTTCAAATCTACTTTCTGAAAGTTAGGCGACAACCCCGCAATTTGACTGGCGGCTTTTTCTACTTCAGTTATTTCGCCAGTGGTGAAATACTGACGAAGACTGGTTTTTTCAAGTTTTTCTTCAATTTCAGAGTGTCGTTTTAGATAGTCTATGAGTGACAACGCGACCAGCTCACCTTGAGCATAAAGTGCAATATTTTTTGGCAAAACTTCTCTAATTTGGTTAAAAAGCACTGGATAGTGTGTGCAACCAAGTAAAACAGCTTCTAGTTCTGATGACTGACTAAGAAGCTGATCAATGTCTTTTTGTATAATTGAGTTCGCCACTTCAGTGTTTGACGAACCACTTTCCACCACCTCCACCCAGGCTGGGCAAGAATGTTGTTCGATCCTGACCGCTTGGTTAATTTTTTTTAGTTCGTGCACATACGCCTCAGAACAAACTGTCGCCGGTGTGGCTAAAACTCCGATCTGCTCATACTTTTTTGCTAGCAGTTCGACCGTTGGCCTGATAACTCCGAGAACGCGTCTACCCGGATATTCACTCAGTTTTGTCTGCTGGATAGTCCGGAGCGCTTGAGCCGAGGCTGAATTGCAAGCCAAAATCACCAAGTAGCAACCCTGGTCAAACAGCCACTGCACTCCGGCCCAGGTGTACTCAGTAATTTCATCATGCGTTTTGGTGCCAAAGGGCGAATGTGCGTTGTCACCCAAATAAATGGTTGAGTAGTCTGGTAGCTTTTTATGGATATCCTTAAGGACGGTTAAGCCCCCCACTCCAGAATCAAAAACTCCGATCATAATTAACCTTCAATTAACTGTAAGAGCTCGTCACGTTTTTGAGTCATCAGTGCTTCGGAAGTTGCCTCGAGTGTGAGTCTAACCACCGGTTCGGTATTGCTCTTTCTTAAACTGAACCACCAATCGTGAGCAAAAACCAGTTTTATACCATCGAGCTCTGAAATTTGAGAGGCTCTGTCTCTATAGGTATCGAGCACTTTTTGAAGGGTTTCGGAAGCATTTTCAACTTCTCGATTCACCTCCCCGCTACCTGCGTATTTTTTGAACGGCGCAACCAGTTGCGACATTGTTTGCTGTTTTCTGGTGTAGAGCGACAGTAGTCGCACAATAGCGTAATCAACCGCCTCCAAAAAATGAAAATCTTTAAACATAAAGTGACCGCTCACTTCACCACCGAGTACACCGTCATTCAACCTGCCTGCAGTTGGAATATTGCTTCGCCCGACCGCTGATTCGATTACAACACCGCCAGCGTTTTCGATTGTTTCGCGCACAGCCCAGCCCATATTCACGGTCACTACCACTCCCTTACCTGGATTGTCTTTCAGTACATCCTCCGCAAGTAAGGCCAGGAAAAAATCGCTCAAAACACTTTCACCTGTTTCATCAACAACTTTTAGCCGATCAAGATCGCCGTCGAGAGCTAAACCAAAATCCGCTTTTTCTGCAATCACGCGAGCTTTAAGTTGAGCTAAAGTTTCCTCAACCGCCGGATTCGCTTCGTGGTTTGGAAAATCCGCATCGGGTTCCACATACATTTCTACCACCTCTATCCCAAGCTTCTGAATAAGCGGTTGAATACTAACCGACCCCATCCCATTACCGTAGTCGATCACAATTTTTATATTCGACAAATCCGCCATATGAGTAGCTTGAACACATTTATTGATGTACTCACTCACCACATCAACCTGTTCAACCTGACCAACTTGAACAACGGTATCTTGAACAAAACCACTCACAAGTTCATATAGTTCCGTCCCGGAAATTGGGCTTCCGTCGGCTTTGATAACTTTTATTCCGTTATATTCGCTTGGATTATGTGAGGCGGTAATCATAATTCCGAAATCAGCGCCCTCTAGATTCGTAGTTGCAAAATTCCAAACACTGGTGTTTGTTAAGCCAATATCAACAACATCCGCCCCCATTTCCGTAACTCCTTTCATGGCTCCGCGCATCAGTTCCGGGCTAGTTTTTCGCATATCACGACCAACCACAATTTTTTTTGCCCCAAAACCCTGTACAAGAGATGCTCCAACAGCAAAGGCTACTTCTTCCGTTACTTCATTTAAAAATCCGCGAATATCGTATGATCTGAAAATTTTTTTTTTAAACGCCATATTCATTGACAATATTAGGTATAAAACGTAGGATTGTAGTGTAATTTAAGACCTGGCTTTTGGCAATTTTAGCCCAAAAGTTAGAAAATAATACATTAGAACTATGACACCATTTTTAATTGCTTTTGGCGTAGGTATCGCTGTCCTTTTTCTTTGGGCAATGGGAACCTTTAACGGACTTGTAACACTTAAAAACCGAGTAGATGAAGCTTGGAGCGACATCGAAGTTCAGTTAAAACGCCGATATGATCTTATTCCTAACCTAGTAAACTCCGTAAAAGGTTACGCAAAACACGAAGAAGGTGTGTTTACCCAAGTTACAGAAGCTCGTTCAAACGCCATGCAGGCAAAAACTCCAGCTGAACACGCAGAAGCTGAAAATATGTTGTCTCAGACTTTGAAAAGTTTGTTCGCAGTTTCAGAAGCTTATCCAACCCTGCAAGCAAGTGATAATTTCATGCATTTGCAAAGAGAGTTAGTTGACACTGAAGACAAAATTCAGTCAGCAAGACGTTTTTACAACGGAAACGTTCGGGACTTCAACATTAAAATTCAGGTTTTTCCAAATAACCTCATCGCTGGTTCGCTTGGGTTCAAGAAGTACGACTTCTTCGACGCTCCAGATTCAGTAAATGAAACACCAAACGTACAATTCTAAGTTTTCTCGTGCGCTTCCCTCTGCAAACACAGAAAGGAAAATTGCATCTTGATGTTTGAGCGGGTTTCTTACCCGCTCATTCACTAAGATACAAAGCTAGCTATCATCTAGACACTTTCAACTTTTAGCAAAAATATTGATCATTTTAGAGACCAAAATATGTATTCCGACATTACTTCAAACAAACGAAAGACTTGGGTTTTAGTCACCTTGTTTTCATTTTTTACAATTTTAATTGTTGGCATCAGTGGTATGAGTGCCGGAATGGAGCCAGTGCCTGCGCTTATTCTGGGGGCTAGTTTTTCAATAGTTTACTCAACAGTTGCTTTTTTCGTGGCAGATAAAACTGTCTTATTCACTGAAGGCGCAAGTAAGGTTACCAAAAATGAAGCACCGGAAATCTACCGTATCGTTGAAAATCTAACGATTGTAAACGGTATGCCGATGCCAGCAATTTATATTATTAACGACAATGCTCCAAACGCTTTCGCAACCGGCAGGGATCCTGAACACGCGTCAATTGCTATGACCACCGGGCTTCTCCGCAGGCTTGAAAAAGTTGAACTAGAAGGTGTAATTGCTCACGAACTAAGTCACATCAAAAACTACGACATTCGTCTCATGACTATTGTTGTGGTTTTGGTGGGTCTAGTTGCCCTAATCGGCAACATTATGCTCCGCGCTAGATTTATTGGCGAATCAAGAGACAGGAACAATCAAGCAACAATTATATTTCTAGTTGCCGGACTTATTCTGGCAATTCTCTCACCGATTATTGCGCAAATAATCCAACTAGCCGTTTCTAGAACCCGCGAATACCTGGCGGACGCTTCTGGCGCACTACTTACGCGTCACCCAGAAGGCTTAGCTAGCGCCCTCATTAAAATCAGTGATTACAAAGAGCCGATGCAGAAGGCAAACAACGCGACTGCGCATCTTTATATTGCAAACCCTTTTGGTGCTACGAAGCATAGCGCCGGCTCTTGGTACAGTAAAATGTTCAGTACTCACCCGCCGATAGCCGAAAGAATTGCACGATTAAGAAAAATGGGAGTTTAACAACATGGACGACATTATTTCAAAATTTACTACTCATCTAAAGACCGCCTTAACAAGGGCGCTCTGCATTGTAATTGAGGGTGATGCTAAAGACATCGACCCCGCTCACCTACTTTTCGCACTCGGCACACAGGAAGGTTGTGTTGCTTTTGATATTTTGGAAAAAACCGGTATCACTAAGGCAGATCTCAGAAAACTAATCAACTTACCAGAAAATTTTGTTGAAGAAGCTCAAGCGCCAAAAAACTTTATTCCAGCTCTCTCACAAATCGGAAAACTGATTATTGAAAAGGCAGTTCTAACTGCCAGTGTTTACGAACATAAGTACGTGGGTACTGAGCACCTCTTATTTGCTATTTTACAAAGTAAGGATGAAAAAATTCTTACATTTTTTGCTGAAAAAAATATTGATCTAAAAGTAGTCCAAACTAATCTTTCAGCTGTTTTTAAAACTACACAAACTTTTCCAGAAACAGAAGCACAAAGTTTAATTTCTGAAATTGAGGCAGTTTTGAACAGTAACGACGATCAGGATCTTCGCGGTCTTCACGATCACGACGAACTCATTAAAATTCCGGCGCTTGATTTTTTCACAGAGGAGCTGACCAGTTCAGAAAATATAGAGACAATCGATCCCGTTATTGGCAGGGATGCAGAAATTTTGCGTTTAATGAAAATTCTTTCAAGGCGTACTAAAAATAATCCAATTTTGATTGGTGAGCCCGGGGTTGGTAAAACAGCTATTATTGAAGGTTTGGCACGAAAAATTAGCGAAGGTGATGTGCCAAATATTTTAAGCGGTAAAAAAATCCACAGGCTCGATCTTGCCTCGCTTATTGCGGGCACTATGTATCGCGGAGAGTTTGAAAATCGGTTGCGACAACTAGTTGACGAAGTAGCTGAACGTGAAGATGTGATTTTATTTATCGATGAAGTGCACACAATTATGGGCGCTGGCTCTGCAAGTGGTTCACTCGACGTTGCCAATATCTTAAAGCCTGCCCTAGCCCGAGGGGAGATCCGCTGTATTGGGGCGACTACTTCAGCGGAATACAAAAAATTTATAGAAACTGACGGCGCGCTCGAAAGACGTTTCGAACCCATTCGAGTAAGCGAACCGTCGGAAGAAAAAACAAAGGAGATCCTGCAAGGTATTTTGAAATTCTATGAAGAATTTCATAATGTCACCTATACAGAAACCGCAATCGAGGCCTCGATAAAATACGCAGGTCGCTATTTAACACACAAAAATTTTCCTGATAAAGCCATTGATTTGCTCGACGAAGCCGGAGCTTCGGTTAATGTAAAGCGCAAAGATGATCAGAAAACACCAGACAGCACTGTTTTAACAGAACGATTAAAACAGATTACTGCAGAAAAAAATGAAGCTGTTATGGCGGAAAATTTTGCAAAAGCCGTAGAGCTAAAAGATGAAGAAACCAAAATTTTACTAGCAATCGATAAAATAATTTTAGCACCCCCACAAAAACCGCTCACAGTAAGTGATGAGGATATAATTGAAGTTGTTGCAGAAATAACCGGTATTCCGCTTCAAAAAATCAGTCAGAAGGAATACAAACAGCTTGATAATTTTGAAAAAGAACTAAAGAAATCAGTGTTTGGTCAAGTCGAAACCGTGGCTCGTGTTGCTCAAGCAATACGTCGAGCGCGCTTAGATATTCAACCTACCAACCAACCACTTTCTTCGTTTCTATTTGTAGGACCGTCTGGGGTTGGTAAAACTGAGCTTGCAAAAGCTATTGCTAAAAATCTATTCCACGATCAGAAGGCTTTTCTGCGGTTAGATATGTCGGAATATTCTGATAAATTTACTGCGAGCAAGCTAATTGGCGCACCGGCTGGTTACGTGGGTTACCGTGAATCTTCCCTACTAACTGATCACGTTAAAGAACACCCGCATTCAGTGGTGCTCTTTGATGAAATTGAAAAGGCGCATCCAGATATTCACAATCTTCTCCTCCAAATACTCGATAACGGTATGATTACGGACGCAACAGGACGAAAGGTTAATTTCAGGAACGCCGTAATAATTATGACCTCAAACGTTGGTAGTATGCGCTTTGAGCAATCTGGTTTAGGTTTTTCTGAAAAAGAAAATACAGAATTACTACTAAACGCTGACCTTCGAAAACTTCTTGAAACCAGTTTTTCAAAGGAATTTTTAAACAGGATTAATCACACCTGTGTGTTTAGACCGCTCGACAACAAAATTCTTAAAGCAATTTTGAAAAAAGAACTTAAGGCCTTATCAGTACGTCTACAAAATAAATCTGCGAATTTAAAATGGACACCAGAAATTGAAAAATACTTACTTAAAAAAATAACACCAAAATTTGGGGCTCGTGATGTTAAAAGAATTGTTGAACAGGAAATAGAACACCACCTAACCGATACACTTTTGAAGCAAACAACTTCCGTTCCTTTTTCTTTAGAACTAGGGATTTTGAAAAACGGAAAGCTGTTTATAAAAACAAAAAAAATCCGCTAGATTTGATATAATAACTACGCATGGCAACAGCAAGTGAAAGAAATGCCTCTGCGCGGTTACAGCAATCAAAGATTCTAGCACGATCAGGCTCTCGGAACCGTCTTAGCGCAACACCGCAAAAAAATGCTCGCACCACACCTGGGAGCGGTTTTAGTAATGCGCCACGCCTCGAAAGTGCTGGCGATCGCGGTAAATTAAGAGCGCCGATTCTAAAAGAAGAAATTAGGCCGGTTAGTAATGAAGAGATGTACCAGGATCAGAACTACGTGGCTGAACTTCAACGTAAACAAACAAATGACGACTTTATAGCTCGCGAAAATCGGGCACGTATTGAACGTAGTAAAGCTTCCAGACTTGGTGATTTTCACGCGTATTTAAGCAGAGCAAAATCCGAAGCTAACCAACACCAAGAAACCGCACCACTGCAAAATGAATACGATCGGTTGCAAAGTTTGTTGAACAACAATATTTCAGCCAAAAAGAGACAGCGCGCAGTTAAGAAAATGAGTCTTCTTGCGAAGCAAATGTCGAGTAAAACTGAAGAACTTGAAAAGGTAAAAAAAGGTATAAACCTAATGTTTCAAGGCGGAGCTGTAGGATCTACAGTTGACTGGCCAGGGGAAACCGGCTGGATTGCCACTTTTGCTGGAGGTGCAGTAGACACTTTCATTATGGGAAAAACCATTTTGAATATAGACACGGTTTTTTCCGAGCACGAACCCGATAAGCTGGACCTTAGCAAATTCATGTCCTACGTTGTAATTATTCACACAGGCTTTTTCTTTGTAATCTTCGTTGGCATAATTTTCACAACTTCTCAGTTTTTCTTTGCCCAATTCGGCGCGATTTTACTAGGAATTCAGGCGCTAACCGAATATCTTGGGCCGTTTGGCAGTATGTTTAAATCAGTCTTGTCTGCGGTTTTTAACACCAGTATTTAATTATGAGTGAACGCAATCAACAGTATTTAAAAGTAGCTCTCTTCCTCTTTTCAATTGGAGTGATCGGTTTTGCTATCTATTTCTTTCTATTCAATAAAACACCGGCTCTCGTTACACCTACTCCAGACACTGGTGCTGTTGCCATAACCGACGGCCGTCTTACAACTTCAAACCCTGCCGTGGATCAAGGTACTACAGTTCCACAAATCCCAAACGCCGGTACTCAACCCGGTGCATCAACAGTTGTTTCTGGCGGACCGGTTTTAGTCTCTAGGCTAACAGCCTCTAAAATTGTAAACCCTACCCTGACTAGCGGTAAAGAGATCACCTACTACGATCCAAACGATGGTTTATTTTATAGCATTGATGTTTTTGGTAATGCGCTACCGATCTCGGACGCCCGCTTTTTAGCTGCGCAGAGTGTGAACCTTTCAAACGATGCAAGCAGTGCAGTGATGGAGTTTCCTGACGGTAGCAACATAATTTATAATTTTGATACTGGTTCGCAAACCACCCTACCGACTCACTGGCAAGACTTTCACTTTTCCGACAAAGGTGCCTTATTAGCTGGAAAAAATATGGCAACCGATCCAAATAGTCGTTCCTTGGTGGTCACCGCAAACGACGGTTCTCAGGCAACTTCAATCGCAGCGCTTGGTGAAAATGAAAGTAAGGTTACAATTAACTGGTCGCCAACAAATGAGATCGTGGCCTTTTCTGAAACTGGTCGGGCACAGTCGGCGTTTGGTCGCCAAGAGATTTATCTAATTGATAAAACTGGAAATGCAATCGGAACAATTATCGTTGAAGGTAACAGTTTTTCAGCGCTTTGGTCGCCAAGCGGATCGCACATTTTATACTCAGTTTCTGATCCAACTGCTGGTGATCGGCCAGCGCTTTGGTTTGTAAAAGCATCAGGCAACGAAATCGGCACAGGTCGTCTGAATCTAGGAATCGAGACCTGGGTAGAAAAATGTACTTTTAAAGACGATACTTTTGTAATTTGCGCGGTGCCAAAAGTAGTAACTAATAGTAGCGGAATTGACCATAGTTACATCACCTCTGGTGACGATATCTATCAGGTTAACGTTACAACCGGTCGCTCGGTACTTCTTGCCACACCCGCTCTTGAAACGCAAATGTTCAACCTACGAGTTTCGGATGATCAAAGTATTCTTTACTTCACCGATCAACTCGATCGTTTAAATTCTATTCGACTAAGATAATATGAATGAATTTCCTAAAAAAACATTTTGGACAGTAATTTCAATTATCGGCGTTATTATTGCCGTGGTTTTTATAAGTTTAATTATAAAACTCTTTGACCGGGGTCATATTATTTTTACAGATGTAAAAACGCCAGATGGCCCAGAATTATTCAGCACCGACCCTATTCTTGGAGCGGTTTCGCCGAGCGTTGTAGTTGTGTATTTTGGCAACTTTACCTGTGAAGGCTGTGCTGATCTTTCTAGAAATCTAAAATCCATTGTGGACAAGTACCCAAATGACGTCACCATTATTTGGAAAGATTTTCCAAATACCACTCTGAACTCCGAAAGTAGTAACGCTGCAATTTCAGCAAGATGTGCGCAAGATCAAAATAAATTTTGGGAGTACCACGATGTGCTAATGAGCCACCAGAGTGATATTGGCAATGACTTGTATCTTGCGATTAGTAAAGAGCTAGGTTTACGTGAGGGTAAATTTACTAGGTGTGTTCGAAGTAAAAAGACGGAAAAATATATTACCGAAAGTCTTAATCAGGTTACCACCCTTAATCTCACTACCGCACCAACCCTTTTCATAAATAATAAACGATACACCGGTAATAAAACTTTACCTGAACTAGAAACAATTATCGGAGATCTTATAGCTGGCACAAAATGAAATACCTAGCCTTCATCTTATTTTTCTTCACACTGTTAATACCAAGGCCGTCACTCGGGGCCAATATTAACGACTGCCAGCAAGGAGGTTTACTCGCCGGTATAGGTCAGGGCTACTCCACAGTTGAATGCTCCTGCCCTGGATACCCGATTGGTATTTCCTACGCGGGTTTTACAAGCAACACAGTTATAGACACCGAGGCAAAATGTAAAGAGGCCTGCAACAGCAAGGATGTGATGAACCCAGCACTTGGTATTGAGGGTTATGCAATGCAGTGTATGGTCGCCGGTCAATTGACCGAAATTGCGCGCGCAAGCTTTAGCGGTGGTGCTATCCCCTACTACACTAGCGATTGTGAACGTGTTGAAGACACTAATGACCCGCTCATAAGTTGTGAATGCACAGGTGAATTTTCAAAATCACAGTATGATGCTTTTTTTCGCGGAAAACCAGCTACAACTGCCGAGTGCCGATATAACTGTTTAAAAATTTACACTGAGGAATACCAAACACTACTGAGCTACGATCGAGATCATCAGCGTGTAACTGGCTACTCAGCTACTTGTAATGCGGTTGATAATAGTGGCACCATCGACCTAGCTCAGGAAACGTTTAGCCAAGATTCTATACAAAATTACAGCACCGGTGAATGTACCGATAGCGTAGTTTGTTCTTGTACCGGTGGGTCAAATCCGCTTGCTGGTAGTTCAGCGACATTAAAACAAGCCGGCCTACAAACTTCAGACGCAGGTACTTGCCAAGCAAACTGTAAACAAATTGAACAAAATTCCCCTGGACTACACTTCACCGGCTGGAATCTATCCTGCACTTCCGCCCTAGGTATGGCACTTGGTGGCGATATAATCACTATTGAAAAAGGAAATTTTGACGCTACTATAACCGCACAAAAAAATTGTGGCGATAGTTTTTTAGCACCAAGACTAGGTATCGATATCCCAGGCTTTAACTCAGATATTTCGCAAGTTAAATGTGACAGCGAGGGTAATATTATTAACAACCTCCTTGGTCTTTATGTTTCAGCTGTCTATAAGTGGTTACTCGGAGCCGGAGCTTTAATCGCTGTTGTAATGCTCATGATCGCAGGTGTTGAATGGATGCTAGCACGTGGTAGTGCAAACGGTATAAGTTCAGCTAAAAAACGAATCGAAGGCGCAATGTTTGGTCTAGCACTTCTATTTTTTGCCTACACACTTGCCTACTGGATTGATCCCGGAACTGTACAATTCAATTCACTTGTAATTCACAGTGTGGAGCAATCAGAACTACCTCCACTTGGTGAAACTGAGGTTGAAAACCCAAACTTAAGCGCTCCTATAACGGGGGATCTCATAGCTGTTGATGATCCAAACATCTTGGTATCTAAAAATGATATTCGTATATCAAACTCGATCTACGAACCACTCAAGATAGCTGCCGCTAGTCTGAAAGCGAGCAACAACCAGAAGATAAAAATTTCTTCTGGTGTTAGAACCGCGGAGCATCAACTGGAGGTTTATTACAACAAATGTATTGAAAGCGGACAAATAAAATGTAGTGTGGCTGTTTGTCTACCAATTCCAACTGTCAGTCGTGGTACTTTGGTGGCAGATGCTCGAAATGAACAGTGGACCAGTCAAACCTGGATGGCCAAAACATCATCCCTCGCAAACGCCAACTTATGTCCACACACGCGCGAAGTTGCAGTCGACGCTTGGTGTGAGGGTGGAAATTTCGGTAACTATATATTTGACACTGACTGCCAGGCTGCACTAACCCTTGCAATGGAGCAAGCTGGTTTTTGTAGACTAGCCGTTGAGCCCTGGCATTTTGAGCTTAACCCAACTTCCTCGACCTCCTGTTCACTCGCCCAAGACCCTTGGTCATACAAAGTAACTGGCGAATCTACAATTTACAACTTCCAGGATTGCAAGCGCTGGGATCCAAAAAATCATCTTTGTGTAGTTCATAGATAATAATTATATGTTCAATTGTTCTCACTGTGACGCTCAGTATTTAAAGTGGCAAGGACGATGTAACGAGTGCAGTAAGTGGGGTTCGCTTATCGAAGACGTTACACAACCGAAAACAACTTCGCCTCAAGCTAAAACTACTAATCAAACAGCAGTCCCCTTACTAAATTTAAGTGACGCCAGGACCGTTCAAGTTACGCACCGCCCAACTAATATTTCCGAGCTCGACCGTGTGTTGTCTGGTGGTATCGTCCCTGGTTCGGTTACACTTTTAGCCGGAGAACCCGGGATTGGTAAATCAACTTTGGTCGCGCAGATCGCTTCGTCTTTCACTCAAAAAAACCAAAATGGAGAGATTTCCAAGGTCTACTACGTTTCCGGTGAAGAATCTGAAGGTCAGGTTTCGATGCGTCTTGCCCGCCTTGGCATTGACTCGCACAATATTGTCTTTTCAAATACCGTTGACGTTGGTGGCGTTATTACTACGGCCGTCAAAGAAAAGCCAGCTCTGCTTATCATCGACTCCATTCAAACAATGATGCCCTGCGCCATTGATAACCTACCCGGCTCCCCCACTGCGGTTCGGTCTGCCACAGCTGAACTTATTGGTTTTGCAAAGTCCTCAAATATTCCAGTTCTGTTGATCGGCCAAGTAACTAAAGATGGAAATATTGCTGGGCCGAAAACTTTGGAGCATTTAGTAGATACTTTACTTACACTTGAAGGAGAAAAAGACTCCACCTACCGCGTACTCAGAGCCTCAAAAAATCGCTTTGGCGCCACAGATGAGGTTGGTGTTTTTGAAATGAAGGAAAGCGGTATGGTGCCCGTAGTTAATCCTTCCGCCAAATTTCTAGAAGAACGCGCGGAAACGGCTGGTTCGGTGATCACCTGTATTATGGAAGGCACACGACCGTTTTTGATTGAGGTTCAAGCACTGGCGGAAAAATCATATTTCCCAAACCCAATTCGCCGAACTTCAGGGTTTGACAGTGCTCGCTTGCAGATGTTGCTGGCAATAATTTCAAAACGCGCCGGAGTTAATGTTTCAACGTTTGATATATATATCAACATTGTTGGTGGTCTAAAAGTCCACGAAACCGCTGTTGATCTTGCAGTCTGTACCGCTATTATTGCCAGTGTTAAGGAGAAAATAATGGCTAAAGACACACTCGTGGTCGGTGAGCTCGGACTAGGTGGTGAGATCAGATCCGTTTCTTTCCTGGAAAAGCGCCTAAAAGAAGCTGAGCGATTAGGTATAACAAAAGCTATAACTCCAAAAACACTCAAAAACATTAAAGACCTGATTTAATCAGGTCTTTATGTAAATTGACAGATTATTGTTTTTTATTTCTTGGTCTCAACATTCTAGTGCAATTTAGTGATAGGATCACTGAGTATGCAAAATAGTCAATA
>PFWT01000015.1 GCA_002791275.1 Candidatus Uhrbacteria bacterium CG_4_9_14_3_um_filter_41_35
TGGAACCTAAAAAAGATGACCCCTGTAAATTACAGGAATCATCTTTTAACTGCTGTCTAGGTTTTTTATTCGTGTCCACTTTTTGGGGTACGGATCATAATGCCTGTTTTATCATAAAAAAACTGCAGCTCGAACTGCAGAAAATGAACGTTAACGAGGTCGAATATTACTTTGCGTACATCGGCAAGATGTCGAGAATGACTTGTTCAAGGCTAAGTTTGTCAGTATTTAGGAAAACTGACCCTGGATTTAAGCGTTTACCACGCTTCAGTGTCTTTAAGCCAGCACTTAAATTGTGCGTTCCGAAGATCGCCAAGGTCCAACCGACTGCACCGACTGACATCCGCAAGTAGTACTTTCGGCGAACTGGACTTAAGATATCAAAACTTATCTTGGTAATTGCGAAGGTGTCCGGGCGACGATAAATATGGACCTCAAGCAACGATTTAGCGTTACTCATTTGCAAAAGCGTCACGGAATTATGTAGATCAGATCTATCGACTGGACTCTGACTTACCTTCCAGGGAAGAACAATTTCTAAAAAGAAAGTATGTACGAACTCTAAATCAATTTTTGTCATCATTTCTCCTATGTAGACTCAGAAAAGTAGCAAACTAATGCTCGATTGTCAACGGGGCAGCTAACTATGTTATAATGACCTAGTATGAAATCAAAAAGTAAAAAAGTTAATAAATTCTGGGCTATTGTTTCAGTAATAGTCATTCTTTCAATGATTTTTGCGTTCAGCTTACCTTTTTAAAATGAAATATAATTGGAATATTAAACATGAGGGGGAGGTGGCGGATGTTGTTGAGACGCTTTTAAATAATCGCGGAATCAAGGACGAAGACCGTGCCTCTTTTTTGAATCCAGATTGGGAAACGGGTACTCATGACCCATTTTTGTTTACACGAATGCAGGAAGCGGTAGACCGGTTATTTTTGGCGCTGGAACAAGGTGAAAAGATTGTTATTCACGGCGACTACGATGCCGACGGCATGTCTGGGGCCACACTGCTTTTTACAGCAATAACCGAGGTTGCGGAGAAGCTGAATTTTAAGCTCGATTTGTCGGTCTTTTTACCGGATCGAGAAAAGGATGGTTACGGCGTAGCTAAGCACACAGTTGAGAAGTTTATTGCGAATGGTGTTCAACTCATCGTTACGGTTGACTGTGGGATCGCAAACGCTGACGAATTTGATTTAGCGAAGGACGCGGGTATCGACGTAATTATTTGCGATCACCACCAGCTCGGTGTTCGTTTGCCAACGCACGCTTATATTATTCACCCGCTGGCGCCGGGAGAGACCTACCCAAACAAACATCTGTGCGGAACTGGAGTGGCTTTTAAATTTGTGAGTGCGCTTATTATCGAAGCTCGAAAACGTGGGGCTGATTTACCCGAGGGTTATGAAAAATGGTTTTTAGATTTAGTGGCTATCGCAACGGTAACGGACGTGATGCCTCTCCACGGCGAAAATCGAGTCTTAGAAAAATTTGGGCTTAAAGTTTTGAATAAAACGCGAAGGTTGGGAATTCAACAAATAATGCATTTTGCCGGTTCTGAACAAGGTCAGGTTGATACGCAAACGATAGGTTTTCAGATCGGTCCGCGTATCAATGCCGCCGGACGAATTAAACACGCGAGTGTTGGTTTTAACGCGCTATCGGCTACGAATATAATTGACGCTGAAAAATTTGCAGGTGAACTAGAACTCCTTAACCGAGATCGGCAAACAATTTCAAGAGCAGCGGCAGCGGAAGCGAAAAAAATGGTTGAAGATCGGAAATCATCCGAGCCGATTTTAGTTGTTTGGAACGATAGTTGGAATCCGGGGATTGTTGGACTGGTGGCAGGAAAATTGGTTTCAACTTTTGGCGTCCCAGCTTTTGCCCTCACTAAGGTTGGCGATAAATATGTTGGTTCTGGCCGAAGTGTTGGTGGTTTGAATTTGGTTGAGGCTATGCGAAGCTGTGGCGACATATTCATTAAAGCTGGCGGCCACCCTCAAGCATGTGGATTGTCGATCGAAAGTGAGGAACTCCTGAAGGAATTTCAAACTAAGGTGGTAAAGTACGGCAAGGAATATTTTGGAGCGGAGGCGCCAAAGCCGGTTACGGATATTGATTTTGTGCTACCGCTCGAAAAAATGACGCGGGAATTATTTACGGATCTGCAAAAACTTGAGCCGTACGGTGAAGGTAATAAACCACCGGTGTTTGTGGCTCAGAACTTAAAAGTACTAATTGCCGAAACTATCGGTAAAACGAAAACCCATCTCAGACTCAGCGTAACCACACCAAATGGTAAGACTGCTAAAATGGTTGGTTTTAGCCTGGGAGACTTTGCGAGTGAATTAAACGCCGGCGATATGGTAGATGTTGCCTATGAAATTGTGGAGAATGAATGGAATGGTAATATTACGCTCGAAGGTAGGGTGGTTGATATTAAAGTGTTATAATTGAGTTATATATGAAAAAAGGACGAATGTTTGCAGATGGTGGTTCGCGTGGAAACCCGGGGCCAGCGGCTTCAGGAGCGGTAGTTTACGAACTTAAGGACGGTGAACTTGGGGAATTGGTGATTGAGGTTGGTGAATATTTAGGTAGAGCTACGAACAATCAGGCAGAATACAACGCGATTGTTATCGGCCTTGAAAAAGCGCTTGAGTTTGGCTTTGAAGCACTTGACGTGCGCCTCGATTCAGAACTCGCAGTGAAACAGATTAACGGTATTTACAAAGTGAAAAATCCGGAACTTGCGAAGAAGTTTTTGGAGGTTTTTAATTTAAAACAAAAGTTTAAGGAAATAACTTTTACTCACGTGCGTCGGGAATATAATAAAGTAGCTGACGCAGTGGTGAATAAAACTATCGATCAGGCACTTGGCTTGTGATATGATAGCTGTATAAATATTGAATATTTTCGTTTGCGGATAGCAAGCTAATCATTCAGATTTCAAATCCGATCACTATTATGGCTTTGTTTAAAAAGAAGGAGGAAAACGTCCTGGGACTTCTCGGCGTGGACATTGGTGCAGGTGGTATCAAAGTAGTTGAGCTCACCCCTAAGGATGGGCGTTTAAGCTTGTCTACTTATGGGTATTCTGAAATGAAAGATCCTGAAAAATGGGACGGGTCTTTACTTGATGACACCAAAAAAGGCGCAGAGGTTTTGAAAAAGATTTTGTTAGACGCTGGAATGAAGGTGCGGAGAGCTAACGCGTCGCTCCCAAGTCATGCGGTTTTTCACGCAATTATTACAATTCCTCAGCCGAAAACTGCGGACGAAGATTTGCGCCCAGCCATTGAGTCGCAGGTGCGAAAACTTTTACCAATTCCGCTTGAACAAATGATTCTCGACACCACAGTTATTGACAAACACCTATTACCTAAAAAAGAGGTGAAAAAACTTGAAAAAACTGGTCCAGCAAAAGCGGACGAAAAAACCGGCACAGATAACAAGATTGATCTGTCGTCTGAACTGCCAAAACAAACAGTTTCTGGGAAACACATCAGAATCTTGGTTTCGGGGGCGCCAAAGGAGCTCGTAGCTAAATATGTGGCTCTGTTTAAAGAGGTGGGGGTGGAATTAGCGTCACTTGAAACCGAAGCCTTTGCGTTGATCAGGTCGCTTATTGGAAAGGACAAAACTCGAATGATGATCGTGGATATTGGCTATGCTCGAACAAATATTTCAGTTGTGCACGAAGGCATCCCTTTTTTGCACCGCAGTATTAAAGCTGGCGGACTAGGTGTTACCACAGTTTTGGCTAAGCAAATGGGTATTAGTACTGAAGAAGCTGAACAAACAAAAATCGATTTGGCAGTAACTGGGGAGGCGGAGTTACCACAGGTTTTAAAGGATGCAATGAAACCTATTTTGCACGAAATTAAATACTCGTTGGAGCTTTTTGGTCAGCAATCAACGCAGGGCAGTGAAAGAGTTGAGAAAATTATTATCACTGGTGGATCTTCAAACCTTCCTCAGATCGACAAGTACTTTTCAAAAGAACTTGATATGAATGTGTATTCAGGTGATCCTTGGGCTAGAATTGTGGTGCCGGACGGTCTGAAGCCAGTTCTCGACGAAATCGGCGCTCGATTCTCGGTAGCTATTGGGCTTGCAATGAAGGACGGTAATAAATAACTCACGTCTTTGATTTGCTTTGCTCTGCAGGCTGAATATAAAATAACTATGAGTACAGGTAATTCAATATTGCTAATCTCGGCCGACGCAAAACTTGCGGAGATTTATGGCCGGAAATTTGAAAATGATGGTTGGGATGTTGAGATTGCAGAATCAATTGTAGAAGGAGATCGTAAACTCTTGAAAATACGGCCAAATGTGATTGTTCTTGATGCAGACTGTGTGGTCGATTTGCCACTTGAAATAAAACGATTAAAAAAAATGCCAACAATCCTAAAAACTAAACTGGCAATTTTTTCACCTTTTGGCGAAAGTAAACAGATCGCAGATTCGATCAACGCTGGAGCTGATTTGTTTTTAATTAAAGGTCACTTTACACCTGTTGAGATGTTTCAAAAAATCAAAAAAATGCTCGAGGCGTGATATAATATGTATATGAATAATAAAGGATTTACAAAAGTTGAAATATTAATCGTGGTGGCCGTGATTGGAGTTTTGGGTGTCGTGGCTGGTATGGCGGTTAAAAGTGCGCGAGTACAAACTCGTGATGCTGTGCGATTATCAGATGTGCGTCAAGTGCAGGTTGGTCTTGAGCTGTATTTTAATGATTTTAGTAGCTACCCACAAACAACAGAAATTATCCCGCTTGGTCAGGCGTCGACCGTTTGTTTGGGCAGTGCAGGTTTTGCGCCATCTTGCGCCGGAGCTTCGCAAACAGTTTATCTGGATACAATTGGCGGAACCCCACGAACTGGACTAAAAGGGTTGGCTTCTTGTGGTAATATTGGGGATGCATACTGTTATTTTGGTAATGCTAACCAATTTAGAATTCAGTTCGAAATTGAAAGAAAAAATTCATTGCTTGGTCTTGAGAGAGGTATGAACTGTATGACTGAATCCGGCCTTAAAGCTGGAGCTTGTCAGCAAATCCCGGTTCCTACACCAGGAGTCTCATTAGATTAGCTACTAAAAAATTTATGACAGATTTAATAATTTGGACAATCCTTGCGAGCCTTCTGGGTATAATTTTTGGAAGTTTTATTAACGTTGTTGTTTTTAGAACCAAGGAAGGCCAAAGTTTGGGCGGTAGATCTAAATGTCGAACCTGCCTTGAGCCGATTGGCGGGATGGATCTAATACCAATAGTTAGCTATTTTGCGCTTAAGGGACGTTGTCGTAGGTGTTCGTCCGTAATTGAGTGGCAGTACCCGGCTGTTGAAATGGCCACTGGAATTTTGTTTGGACTATTGTTCGCTAGAGCTTGGCTCGGGATCGGTTGGCCAAATTTTATCGACCAAACTGAGTGGGTGGCACTGTTTGTTCGCGATGCTTCAATTGCAATTTTCCTCGTGATTATATTTGTATACGATTTTCGATACTCGTACATCCTCGATAAATATTCAATTCCGGCCATACTCTTAGCACTTGTTTTTAATGTGGCGCTTGGTGCTAACGCGCTAAGTTTATTGCTTGGTGGTCTGTTAATTGGTGGTTTTTTCGCAATCCAATTTTTGGTGTCCGAGGGTAAATGGATTGGCGGAGGTGATATTCGGATGGGGTTACTGATGGGGTTCTTACTAGGACCAGCGCTTGGTGGAGTTGCGCTCTTTGTGTCGTATGTACTTGGGGCTTTAACAGGGATCTTCCTTATTTTAACTAAACAAAGAGAACTGAATAGTCACGTGCCGTTTGGGACATTTCTAGCTCTCGGAACAGTAATTGCAATGATCTGGGGTTCAGGCTTACTAAACTGGTATTTGGGCTATTTTTAGACAATTTTAAAGCTATATTTATAGCAGGAATGTTTGACAAGATACCGTTTTTACGGTATCTTTTTGTGGCAATTTGGAGGTTGTCTTGAAAAATGAACAGTGCGCAGTTGAATGGGCAGTTAAGCTGGCGAAGGAAAATGGCTTAACCGATCCTGACGAAATTGCGTTCGATATTGGTACGTCGCTCATTATGCATGACGTTGGTCAACTGAGTGGCGAGTACAAAGTCTCGGTAGACGATGAGTCGGGTGAGATTAGCGTCTACTATATCGAAGACGTGGTCGATGCTGTCCAGTAACCTGGGCATTTTGCCCTTGCCCGAGAGACACGACACGTCTACACCGCCCAGGCCGGATGTAGACGTGCACCAAACCCACGTGCTCGGCGACTGTCTGCACGTGTCCACATTAGAAGGTGAGACTGAGGACGACCACGAAGAAGTCGTTCCACTCTTCACCTAAAGCTCGCCACCCGCGAATAAGTGGGTGGCATTTATTATAATATCTGAATATCCTCAAATCAGCTCTCTCGTGATATAATTTGCGTACATGATAGCAAAATCAAAGGAAGAAGCCGTAAAACGCATTACTAAGTTACGGGAGGTAATTGATCATTACCGTTATTTGTATCACGTTAAAGATCAGGTGGAGATTTCAGACTCTGCACTCGATAGCTTAAAACACGAGCTTTATACGCTTGAACAACAATTCCCCGAACTTATAACCGCGGACTCACCAACTCAACGGGTTGGTGGGGCGCCACTTGCGAAGTTTGAAAAAGTAAAACACCGCCACCGAATGCTTTCGATGGAAGACGTTTTTAGTCGTGAGGAGTTTTCAGATTGGATGGAACGCATTGAAAAAGTTGGAGGAAAAAAGGCAGAAGATTTTTATTTAATGACCAAAATTGACGGCCTAGCTATTTCCTTAATTTACAAAGATGGAGTTTTGATTACCGCTGCCACCAGAGGGGATGGCCGAATTGGCGAGAATGTTACGCAAAATGTCAAAACTATCGAGTCGATTCCGCTACGGCTCCGTAAACTCGAACCTGCCGAGCTTACAAAATATAGCCACATCAATCTAAAGGGCACCTTCGAAGTGCGGGGCGAAATTCATATGGGTAAGCGGGAATTTAAAAAAATGAATGCTAAGCGGAAAAAGCTCGGTGAAACTTTGTTTGCCAACCCGCGCAATATTTCAGCCGGGAGTATTCGGCAACTCGACCCAAAGATAGCAGCTAGTCGACCACTTGACTTTCGGGCCTGGCACCTCGATGTTATAGGCCAGAAAACGCACGAAGAAAGTATGGAGATTTTACAGCTTTTAGGCTTTAAAACAGCGCCAGGTAAGGTTTTGCGGGAGCTGAACGAAATCGAGGACTATATGAATCAGATGATTACGGACCGTGACCAAATTCCTTACTGGATTGATGGCCTGGTGGTTAGGGTTAATAGCCATCAGTACTTTTCAGATTTGGGAGTAGTTGGGAAAACACCGCGTGGAATTGTAGCTTGGAAATTTCCACCCGAAGAGGCGGTAACACGGGTACTTGAAGTCAATTGGTTTGTGGGTAGAACTGGAAAGTTGACTCCGGTAGCAATTGTGGAGCCGGTTTTTTTGGCCGGGACCACTGTGCAAAACGCTACACTTCACAACCCAGACGAAATCGCTCGGCTCGGCATAAAAATCAACGATACTGTAATTATTACAAAAGCTGGTGATATCATTCCAAAGATTATTACGGTTTTAACCGAGATGCGCCAGGGGGATGAGGAGAAAATAATTATTCCGGTTAACTGTCCTGTTTGCGGTACAGAAACTGAGCGAAAACCAAATGTTGTTGATATTTTTTGTCAGAATCCAGTCTGTTTTTCAAAGGAACGGGCACAGATTCTATACGCGGCTCGGGCTTTCGAAATTGATGGTCTTGGCGGAAAAACCGTTGAGCGGTTTATTAATGAGGGCTTTTTAACGTCGCCAGCTGATCTGTTCAGGCTTGATCCAAACGAAATTGCCCAGATTGAGGGCTTTGGTAAGGTTTCGGCGCGAAAGCTGGTGGAGGAAATTGCTACAAAAAAAGAAATTGGTCTTGCAGAATTTATTCAGTCCTTAGGAATTCCAAACGTTGGTGAAGAGACTTCGTACACTCTCGCAAATAAATTTAGTTCTATCGAGGCGCTTCAACTTGCTGATCTGCAGGATTTGATTGCCATTCAGGATGTGGGTGAAGTGGTAGCGCGGTCAATTGTAGATTATTTTGTTTCTGATTATGCAATGCATTTACTTGAAGAGTATAAAGTGGTGGGTGTTAAAATTCTTAAACCAGAAAAAACAGCTCAAAAATTGGCTAACTTAACCTTTGTTGTGACCGGTAGTCTGGAATCTATTTCAAGAGACGAAGCAAAGGAGCTTATTCGTAAAGCGGGTGGTGCGGTTTCTGGCTCGGTCAGTAAAAAAACAGATTACGTGGTTGTTGGCGCTTCAGCTGGTTCAAAATTGAAAAAAGCAGAGGAATTAAATATTAAAACCTTGTCGGAAACCGAGTTTTTGAGTATGTTATAGGCCTATGGGAAATATAGAATTTGACGTTAAAAAAATCGCAGCACTGGCTAAAATGTCTTTAACAGACGAGGAGCTCGCGGTTTTTGAAAAAGATATGCCGTCTATTATGGCTTACATTAGCAAACTACAAGAGGTAGATACTTCAAACGTAGAAGCTAAAGAATACCTAATGGAAACGGAAAATGTGTACCGCGCTGACGAAATTAAGGCAGTTAGCGAGGCAGACAGACAAGCGCTTATTAATGAATTTCCAAAGAAGACTGGAGACGCTCTTGAGGTGCCAGCGGTTTTTGAATAATCTATGAATTACAAAACAGCAATCGAAATTCGTGACGCTATTAAAAGCGGAGAAACTACGGCAACAGCGGTCGTAAAGTACTATTTGGATAAAATCAAAGCCGAAGATGGCAAAGTAGGGGCTTTTCTGGAGACTTTTGATGAGGAAGCGCTAGCTAGAGCTGAGGAAATTGATGCGCTGGTCAAGGCTGGGGCAGAGCTTGGGCGTTTGGCAGGTGTGCCAATTGCCGTCAAAGATAACATTTTGATTAAAGGCCACACCGCAAGTGCTGGTTCGAAAATCTTAGCGGACTACACCGCTGTTTACGACGCAACCGTAATCACTAGATTGCGGGAGGCTGGAGCGATTTTTATTGGGCGCACCAATATGGATGAATTCGGAATGGGATCTAGTACCGAGACTTCGGCTTACCAAAAAACTCACAATCCGTGGAATCTCGACAAAATTCCGGGCGGTTCTTCAGGCGGTTCGGTGGCAGCGGTAGCGGCTGGTTTTGTGCCGGTTGCGCTTGGTTCTGACACTGGTGGTTCTATTCGTCAGCCGGCTTCACTTTGTGGTGTAGTGGGTATGAAACCTACTTATGGTCGGGTCTCAAGATACGGTTTAATTGCGCTAGCTTCGAGTCTTGATCAGATTGGCCCTCTTTGCCACACAGCCGAAGACGCTGCGCTGGTTCTTGAGATTATGGCTGGAAAGGACGCAAACGATATGACCACGCTCGAAAATAGTGAAGTCGCAATTAGTGAGCTTTTAAAGAAAGATGTTAAAGGGTTGAAAATTGGCGTACCTAAAGAATTTTTTGAAACTGGGATTGATCCTGAAATTGAAAAAGTGGTGCGCAAGGCTATTGATGTTTTGGTGGAAGGTGGGGCAGAGGTGATTGATATCAGCCTGCCACTTACTGAATACGCGCTACCTGCTTACTATATAATTCAGCCGGGTGAGGCCGCTTCAAACTTGGCGCGTTTTGACGGTATGCGTTACGGCACACGGGCAGAAGGTGGCTTGCAAGAGAGCTACAAAACTGCGCGTGGTGAAGGTTTCGGAATGGAGGTTAAGCGCCGAATTATGATTGGTAACTACATCCTTTCAGCTGGCTACGCTGACGCTTACTACAAAAAGGCGCTGGCAGTTAGAACAGCTATTCACACTGATTTAGCCGAGGCGCTTAAGTCAGTTGATGTAATTATTGGCCCAACGTCGCCAAGTGTGGCTTGGAACATTAACGAAAAGTTTAACGATCCAGTTGCAATGTATTTGTCGGATATCTACACAACTTCCGCGAACATTGCGGGTATTCCTTCAATTTCTGTGCCTTGCGGATTTGTAAACGATCTACCGGTTGGTCTGCAAATTATGGCGGGAATTGGCGAGGATTATAAAGTTATCGATGTTGCTTCCGCTTATCAAGACGCAACAGACTGGAATACATTTGCGGATAATAAAAATGAGGCAAAATAGTTAAAAATAAGAAGGTGAACTATGATCCCATACTTCGAGTGGACATCAGTGCAGATTGGCCCCTTAACACTTTACGTGTGGGGCTTTTTTGTAGCCATGGGTTTTATTCTTGGCGCCTACGTGGCTGGGCTTTTTGCAAAAAAACGCGGGCAGAATCCTAAAATAATTCACGACCTTGTGGTTTACCTAATGGGTGGGGGGATTGTGGGCGGTAGGCTTGGTTACATTTTGTTTTATAGTCCGCAAACATTTATTCAGGATCCAATCTCGATGCTGTATGTTTGGGATGGGGGGCTGTCGATTTTTGGTGGGTTTGTTGTTAGTACACTTGCTGGAATTTGGTACTTAAAAAAGAAGCAGGTCGATGTTTGGAGCTATGCGGACTCAGCGATTTTCGGCTTACCGCTCGGACTTTTTATTGGGCGTATTGGTTGCTTTTTAATTCACGATCACCCAGGTACCGCCACACACTTTGTGCTCGGCGTGCAGTATCCAGACGGTGTTGTAAGGCACGACCATGGTCTGTATTTATCAATTAACGGCTTAGTTTTAGCACTACTGTTTTTGTGGATAAGTCGAAAACCAAGGCCGGTTGGCACATATATAGCAGTGTTTTTGGCCTGGTATGGTGTTGTGCGTTTTACCCTAGACTTCTATCGCTCGGTTGATGTAAGATACGGGGGCTTAACACCAGCTCAATATTTTTCCATTTGTTTGGTAATTTTTGGTGGTTGGTTACTTTATTCATTAAAAAATAATCCTAATAATTTCTATTATGGAAGAGACAAATAATCTGCAATCGGGGAATGCACAAAAAGAAGAGCGAGGATTTTTTGACGGAAATCCTAAAATGATTTTCCTTTTCGGTGTTGTGACCGGAATCGCCTTAATGGCAATCTTTGGCGGTGGAATTACGCTACCCTCACTTGCAAACAACAAAACAGGTGATGCAGTGGTTCGACCAGCCACGACTGACACTTCAGCTGGTGCGGTAGTGCTAGCGCCAATCACCGAGGCCGATCACGTTCGAGGTGATCTAAAGAAAGCTAAGGTGGTGATGGTGGAGTATTCAGATTTCGAGTGTCCGTTCTGCGGTAAGCATAATCCAAGTATGCTTTCCGCAATGGAAGACTTTGGAGACGACGTTGCTTGGGTTTACAGACACTTCCCACTCTCATTTCACCCTGAAGCAAATCCAGCAGCTCTAGCTTCTGAATGTGCATCTGAACAGGGAAAATTCTGGGAGTTTGCAGACATTATGTACGCTAACCAGGATGGTCTGAACGACGATTTCTACAAGAGCACTGCAAAGAGTCTTAAACTCAATATGACCAAGTTTAACGATTGCTACACTTCTGCTAAATACCAAAGCGTTATTGATAACGATATGGCAACCGGAAGTACAGCAGGTGTTTCAGGAACTCCTGCAACCTTCATTAACGGTCAGTTAGTATCTGGTGCTGTGCCATACGCAACACTCAAGGATGCAATTTCAAGCTTCCTTTCACAAAACTAATGATTAAAAAAGAGCCGAAAGGCTCTTTTTTGTGTCTTTTGATTACGCTATGATTGGGCATCGATTCTGTACGGAACGAAGGAGATCCTTCAGCGTGAGTCGTCGTCAGCTTCAGGATGACGGTATGGGTGTGGGGCGACTTATTATAATATAACAAGCAAAATCGTCATTCTGAGGTGAGCGTGGAACACACCGAAGAATATCTTATTGCCTCGTCATTCAGAGACTGACGTTTAGCACCTCAAAGTAAAATCACATATTCCGTCATTCTGAGCCTCACGTGAATCACGGCGAAGAATCTTCGTCTATTGGTTCCAAAGCTTTTGCCACTAAAAAATTCCGCCAAATTGTGTTGGCTTTGGTTTTTGAGTCTCTGCTTTTTGTACGGCTGGTTTCTGTACTGTTGGCACTAGCTCCGGCGCCACGTACCCGCTTTCTGCGGCTACCCATTTAATAATCCTCTGCATCTCCCGCTCCACGGTTGGCCCATCGTATTCACCAGAATGCTTAGTGTGCGCACCATAGCTCGCTTGTTTTTGGTCGATATGTAAATTGAAGCTCCAATCGGCTCCGTGGTCTTCAATATAAAGATGCATTCGGGGGTAGTGGCTAGCTGATAATCTTAAAACATAACTCTCTTCGTTTGTGTTTGGATCTATAAAATGCGAGTATCCAGCTTTACGTAAAACAATGAGCGGATTTGGGATTTTATCGATAGGAAAAAGTTGTTTCATATAATATGCTGGTAGTCGCGATTCGAAGATTATTTAACAGGGCAGCGTTTTAAATAGTAGTTTTGAATAATACCCGTGCCTTCACTATATACATTTTGCAAACTAAGCTCGGCATTAATGACATAGTCGGCATAAATTGACGAGGGTACAATATAGGTTCGTGAAATCGGAAGCATGATGTTGTACAGGTATTCATCAACCACATCTGGCTGACGCTCACGTCTGCGTTTTAGTAAGGTGTGTTCCGAAAGATTTAAATAAATTTTAAGGTCGAGTAATTCTCTTAGCTCCGGCACCGCGAGTG
Source organism: Candidatus Uhrbacteria bacterium CG_4_9_14_3_um_filter_41_35 (assembly GCA_002791275.1). GTDB lineage: Bacteria > Patescibacteriota > Patescibacteriia > UBA9934 > UBA9934 > UM-FILTER-41-35. Next base: position 12,799 of record PFWT01000015.1, read on the forward strand.
AAATATAACCGTCGATTAGAATTATATTCGAAGGAAACACACACTTTTCACCAACCTGCCGATTTTCCTTTTTCGAGTAGTTCGGCACTAGGGCATATTTATTACTTTTTAAACTTTTCACCGCCGAAATTAGCTTATCCCATTTAATACTATCCGGATGATCCCAATTAACCGCATTGCCAATTTTTGGCACATCCTCAATATCTTTGAAAAAGTCATCCAGTTTAAGCCGAGACACACCCTTTAGATTAGCCTGAATAAACTTACAAAAAACCGATTTCCCCGCTCCCGATGGTCCAGCCACCCCAATTAAATATGGTTGCATACAGGGTCATTATAACACGCAGAGGGCTTCCAAGAAAATGGTGTAAAAGATGGCAAATATTAAGCCGTGCTTGATAAATCCTAATTTTTTCGGTACTCTACTTCGTGAGTGGAGAGATGGCTGAGTGGTTGAAGGCGCACGCTTGGAAAGCGTGTGAGGGTTAACGCCCTCCGCAGGTTCGAATCCTGTTCTCTCCGCCAAAATTGAAAATCGGAATCGGAAGCCGAAAAAGGCTATTCCCTCGAAAAGGTCGCGCGACTTGCTAATTTGTCGCTCAATATGATTGTTAAGATTGAGAATGAAGTCAATCAAAACCCCACAATCGACACCTTGTCTAAAATAGCGAAGGTTCTTGAAATCAAGGTTGATGACTTGATACAGAAATAATTATGAAGAAAATAATTTCTGAAAATATATTGGAAAATGCACGGAATGGTGCAATTAAATTTGTAAAAGCAAATGGTCAAAACAGTTTGCGTCCGCACTGTATGATGCAGGTAGTTATGTGAATGATGTGGTGAATAACAAATACTTTGTTGCACTAGCGATTGTCCGTCACTATGTAAAATTAACAAGTGATGCATACTGGTCAGATTTTGGTGCAGTCAACATAGATCTTTTTATGTTGACCCCAAGTGCCTCATCTCCCATGGGACCAGGATCCGACTCTGAAGTCATAAGTATTCAATTTGGAAAGCATAAAACGAATCTTACTGACTCATCGCAGTTTGGTTTTGAGCCACTCATGTTTCATCTCGATAAAGCATATTGTTATTTACCATCTATGAGAGGTGAGGATCCAGATGTTCGCCACCTGAACCAGTTTTTTCATTGTGAAGCGGAAATAATTGGAACACTTGATGAATTGTTGCCGTCTGTTGAAGGTTATGTACAAGCACTTGCCAGAACATTTATAGCACTTACGCCAATCATAAGGCTTATGAGTATTGATTTTTCAAAAACTGAACAGGCGTTGCGTAGTATTGTTACTGCAAAGAGTTTTAGTAAAAAGACTTTCGGCGAAGTGTATTTCTGGCTACAAGAAAATCCTTCATACCACTCGAAAAGTGATTTTGGAAGAAATATTACCAACGATGGAGAAGTGGCACTCGTCCAGACGATGGGAGACGGTTTGCCAATGTGGCTTTGTAATTACGACAGGGACATTGTTCCTTTTTATCAAAAACCCAATTCACAAAATGCGAATAGTGTCATAAATGCCGACTTGTTGTTTGCACCAATTGTTGAAGGTGGCTTTGGGGGTGAAATCGTCGGCGCTGGGCAACGACAGGATAATGCTGAAGAAATTATTGAGTCTCTCGGAAGACAAAAAGTCGATAGTTAACCTTATGAGTGGTACATTAATCTTCGCAAACAACCGAAATACAAAACAACATCTGGTTTTGGATTAGGAATAGAGAGATTTATTGCCTGGGCACTTGGATATTCTGATATTAAAGATGTTATTCATTATCCACGACTTAAAAATATTAAAACACTACCATAATATGAAAAAAGAAATTCTCGATTCGTTTTTTAATTCGTATGCAAAAGCCGTTGATAAGGCGGCTGCTGTCAGTGTATTTTGGCGACTGTCAGATGAAATCATCACAGAAATAATTAAGCGAGAGATCGCGCCGCATTGTAAAGACTCATCGCTTACTATGGATGCTGGTGGCGGTACAGGAAGGTGGGCTATAAAACTAAGTGGGGTTTTGAAAGGGAAACTTGTTGTATTCGATCGATCGAAAGATATGCTTACGAAAGCGTCAGAAAATATTAGCAAGAGCAACACATCTAATCGTATTAGTATAGCAGAAGGAGACTTGACGCAGATAGATGAGTTCGCAGATAACAGTATTGACAACATCGTGAGTATTTATAGTCCACTTAGTTTTATTTATGAACAAGATAAAGCTGCGAAAGAACTATTTCGTATTTTGAAGTCAGGGGGTCGTATCCTCATAATGAGCCATAGTTATCATAATGCAATAGCTTCCAAAATAAATAACTATCGAGCTGACGCAGAAGAATTGCAAAAGCTTGCAAATGAACAGGTTGTGAAATGGGCGCCATATGTTCCAGAACTGATAACTCATTCAAAAGAGTCTATAGAAAAACTTTTTGCTGACGCAGGATTTCATATACATAAAACATATGGTGTGCCCGTGTTTGTTCAGCCCGGTCCAGAAGACTTTGATCCAGAAAACGAAAAGAAAAGTGCTATAAGTGAATATCTTGAAAATTCCGATATATATAAATCGGTATTTGAAATTGAAATGAGGTTTAACGCCAACGAAACAGTGGCTAATCGAGGTATGAATATGTTCATGCTTGCAGAAAAGAAATAACATGAAGACAAATAAACTTACAGAACAATATCCTTGGCTTGCGAAGATAAATACCGTTGAAGATTACCTCCCGCCAAAATATTATCAACATCTGCTGAAACCATATACCTTTGGAGGCGTGTCGGATCTTTTATTACTCAAAAAGTTTTTACATAATAAGAAATTTTCAAAGGTATTGGAATTAGGTTGTGGTAGCGGCAGAGCTTCCGACACTGTGGTTTTGGAAACATCTAATGCAAACTATACTTTTTCAGATCTTAGCGAGAGAATGCTTGAAGCAGCAAAACAACATTTATCCGAGAAATCATCTTTTATTGTTTCTGACTCGGTCGAGTATATGGAAAATACCGAGAATGTGTACGACCTTGTATATACACTCTGGAGTTTTTCGCATTCAATGCACCAACATATTCATCATTTGGGTATAGAAAAAGCTGAGGATTATATTTCCTCTGTTATTAAAAAGTTTATCTATCTAAACATTGCAAAAAATGGATCATTCTTTTTAATACATTTTGATTCACTTTCACAAGAACAGCGTATTTTAATGAGGCAGTGGAAGCGAGTGTTTCCTGCCTTTACAAACATCGATGAACAGAGCCCGTCAAAACAAATTATCGACAAAATTTTATTGGAATTAGATACAAAAGGAGAGATAACGCTCTCAATTAATCATTTACAAGGTGATGCGATTCATTATGAATCGGAAGATGAGGTGCTGGAGACATTTATGAATTTTCATCTTGAGACGTATTTCAATGATTCACCACTTACTGAAAGCATTATTGATGATATAAAAGAACAAGCATCAAGATATCGCAATGAAAATGGTTCTTTTGATATTACTCCAGGGTGTTACGTTTATTCATTTGTTAAAAAATAAAAAATACAATGAAAAAACTTCAAAAATTACAGAAAGGAAATAAGGTTGCAGTGTTGTCGCCATCATTTGCGGCTCCTGCTATCTTTCCAAAGGTGTTTGAATTAGGACTCCAGAGAATTCGAGATGAGTTCGGACTGGTGCCGGTTGAATATCCAACCACAAGACAACTAAATGCTAGCACCGAGGAGCGTGCTCACGATATTATTGCAGCATTTTCTGACCCGGAAATAAAGGCTGTATTCGCCAGTATTGGCGGAGATGACCAGGTGACCTACATTCACAAAATGTCTCCAGAGGTATTTCTAATAAATCCTAAGCCGTTTTTGGGATACAGTGACAATTCACATCTTTGCAACTTTTTGTTTCAGCACGGAATTCCTTCGTATTACGGAGCGTGTGTGATGACACAATTTGCAATGCAGGGAGAAATGGACAGATATACAGTGGAAAATATTCGTCACGCTTTGTTTGATTCGGGTGAATATGAA
>PFWT01000022.1 GCA_002791275.1 Candidatus Uhrbacteria bacterium CG_4_9_14_3_um_filter_41_35
TCCGTCAGTATTTTCCAAAAGGTACAGAATTCGATAAGGTGTCTACACGGGAACTCAAACGCGTCTAGTGCGAACTAAACGACCGCCCAAGAGCAGTTCTTGAATATTACAAACCAGATGAAATATTTAATAATTTAGTTGCACTAAAAGTTTGAGACCAAGTAATGAGATACTTGATGAAAATGATGATATTAAAAATATCTTACATGAAGCAGCCTATACAACACTATTCCCTAAACATTATTTAGGTAGATCAATTTTAGGTACAACAACTTCTCTAAAACAAATTAAACAGAAAGATGTACAAGATTTTTATGAATTATACTATAAAAATCAAACGCCAGTTATTGGTATTTTCACCAATAAGTATCTAAATTTAACTGAAATTTTATCGTCCAAAAAACCGAAAAAAAATTCTCCAAAAAATTGCAAAGTAACGCTTTCACCAGAAAAAATTCAAAAAATAAAGATAGTTAAGCATAGAGGCGCGCGATCAGCGATAGGTTTATATTATCGAACAGTACCAATTACAAATTCAATAAAAGATATTATCAGTTTAAATATTTTAAAAAATTGTCTAGGAAATTGCTGGTCTTCTATATTGGTTAACGAATTACGAACAAAAAAATCCTTAACTTACTGGGTAGATGCGACAACATTTTTCAGTAAAGATGCTGGCATTTTTGAAATCACTGTACAGTGCGAAACTCAGCAAATTGAAAATATATTCACCGTTATTAAAAATAATATCAAAATATTATTAAGTGGTAATTTAGATAATGATGTTTTCAAAGCAGCCAAAGAAATGCATCTAACCGCAGTTGCGGATGAATTTTCTAGTTTAACTTATTTGTTAGAGGAGATAATTTTTAGAAAAACTATCGGAATACCAGAACTTGATCCAAATGAATATTTAAAAACTGCAAAAAAAATTACTAAAAATGATATTCTAGAAGTAGCAAGTAAATTTTTACTTGAAGAAAACCAATTAGTCGTCAAAGTTATTGAAACTAAATAAACATAAAAGACCTCGATTAGAGGTCTTTTATTCAAAGTGAACTTCGTCGTAATATGTAAGTACTCTGTCTTTTAACTCTGGCCAAATATTTAGATCTTCATCTTCATCCAGGATATCCTTTGCATAATCTTTTGCTAGGCTAATTAGATCAATATCAGCAAAAGTCCCGATTTTAAAAGCTTCAAAACCTGACTGATCGGTTCCAAAAATATTTCCTGGACCGCGAAGTTCTAAGTCTTTATCTGCTAACTCAAATCCATTTTGACTTCGAACCACCGCATTTAATCTAGCATGAGCTAACTCTGAAGTGTCGCTGGTTGGGTGCAAGAAGCAGATACTTTCATTCTCCCCTCGCCCAACACGTCCGCGAAGCTGGTGGAGCTGAGCTAATCCAAAGCGCTCCGCACCTTCAATGAACATTACCGTAGCGTTTGGCACATCCACTCCAACTTCGACCACAGTGGTTGAAATTACAATGTCGAGTTCTCCGGCCACAAACTTGGCCATTACCTCATCTTTCTCGGCTGGTTTAAGTTTTCCGTGAAGCATACCAATACGGTAAGCGATAAACGGTCCCTGTTCAAAATGATCATAAATTTCGTGCACAGATTTCGCCCCAAGCGCGTCTGACTCCTCAATAAGTGGCGCCACCACAAACACTTGCCGACCCCTATCCATTTCCTCCCGCATTTTTTCGTAAGCATGTTCTAGTTGCAATTCACCCTCCACCAAGACAGTATTGATCGGTTTTCTAAAAGCCGGATACTCGTCGAGCAGTGATCTGTCTAAATCTCCGTATAAAACTAGAGCTAACGATCTTGGAATTGGTGTCGCTGTCATTGAAAGGAGGTGCGGAATACCGTCGTTATCGCCTTCTCTGTCCTTCAGCGCCTTACGTTGTTTAACGCCAAAGCGGTGCTGTTCGTCGACCACAATAAGACCTAGACGATTGAAAAGTACAGTTTCTGAAAGTAGTGCGTGTGTCCCTACCACAAGATCAATTTTGCCGTTACGTAGTGCCTCAAGCATCTGCTCCTTTGTAACTTCAGTGTTGCCAAAACGGCGTTTTGTTCGAGTAAAAACTGCAATATTCATTACGTCCCCAAACATTTTCTGAAGCGTCATTGCGTGCTGATCGGCCAAAATTTCAGTTGGCGCCAAAATTGCCGTTTGCCAACCCTGACTCGCCGCGTTTCGAGCAACAGTAGCCGCGACAATTGTTTTACCAGTTCCCACGTCACCCTCGAGCAACCGGTTCATTGGTTCGTCCCGATCCATATCTTTAATAATCGCCCAAATTGCTTTTTTCTGAGCGCCTGTAAGTTCAAACGGTAAACTAGCTAAAGTTTCCTTGACTATTTCCTCGTTAAAGCTAATTCGTGGTGAAGTTTGTTTTTTCAACTCCCTGCGCACCTTGCCGTGTAAAATTTGGTGCAATAAAAACTCATCAAACTTAAGTCTAATCTCTGCTTTTTCCAAATCTTTTTTTGAGTTCGGAAAGTGCATTGTCCGAATTGCGTCTTGTTCACTAATGAGCCCCTCGGCCTGAATAATCTTTTCCGGCAACCACTCGGTGAGCTCGTCCAAATATTTTACAGCCTCCTCTGCTACTGCTCTTCTAACTTTTTGAGTGAGTGAGCCAATCAGTTTGTAAATTGGCACAATGCAGCCCGTGTGCTTCGTAACTTTAGCACTGCCAACAATTTCGTAAACCGGATTAACGAGTGAGAGTCCGTACTTATCGTCGGTCTTTCCAGATAATGAAACCAGTGTTCCGGCCTTTAAAGACTTTGTAAGAAAACCCTGATGAAACCAAACAGCTTTAATACTACCAGTACCATCTTCTACAATCGCCTCTGTTACCATTATTCGTCGATTACTTTTGCTTCGGCGGTTTTGAATAACTGAAATTGTCCCACGGATAGTCACCTTCTCACCAACCTTAATATCTTCTATAGGTTGTTTGTTCGACAGGTCGTCGTGTCTAAAAGGAAAATCAAATAAAACTTCACGGACAGTACTAACTCCGATCTTAGCAAGTTCCCGAGCTTTAACCGCCCCAATCCCTTTTATATTCTTAACTTCTTTTTCAAGTGAAGACATCATTTCGGGAATATACCACACTCACGAAATTAATCAAGTTTTTACCAAACAAAAAAAATTACTACTTGTTAAGTAGTAATTATTAAAGCTATAAATACTTTTTTACCATCTCAATCACCTCATCCATACTACTATCTGCCTTTACCATATACTCGCTTGCTCCCAGTTTTAACGCGTGTTTTCTGTCGATTTCACCCCCTAGGTTTGTGAGAACAATGACTGCAATATTTTCAAAACCAGGTAGTGTTTTTAGTTCTTCCAAGAATTCAAAACCATTTCCGTCTGGCATTACAAGGTCAAGTAAAATAACGTCAGGTTTGTTTTGTTTTGCTTCAGCTAGCCCCAGTTTCCCATTTTTTACAATTACTGACCGAATGTTTTCTTTATCGAATCTAGATTTATATGCTTTTACTAAAAAAACATCATCTTCTAAAATAAGTACACTTTTTTCTTGAGCGGTCATAACATTTTTAGCTAGTAAGTCTATATTCAAATTATACTCCTCTTTAATAATAAATGAAAAAATCACCTTGCTCGGTGATTTTTCCCATGGTGCACCCGGCACGACTTGAACGTACGACCTCCAGCTCCGCAAGCTGGCGCTCTATCCAACTGAGCTACGAGTGCATTCTACAATTTATAAGGTTGATTTTTGTTATTTTAGCTAAAACACTAGAAAAAACTTAATTTCAACCTATATCTTATACAGCCTTCTGACCATATCTGTCAAATTTTCATCTTCCCTTTCAAGATTCTCAAATGCGTAAGGCAAAAGCGCCTCCCGTACCAAATTTGGATCTGTATCTTCAAGTGGAATACCTAAAGTTGGCCTTAAAACGCCTAAAAAATCTAGATATATTAATTTGACCTCGGGCGGTTCATAGATAATCGAAAAGTCTTTAATCTCTTTATACGGATAAAACTCCTGACCAATTGCCACTCCGTGAGTTGTAATATAAACAGCAATTCGGTCTGGTTGTTTTAGACTGTTCACAAGGGTAATCACGCCCATCATCAAAACAATAATAGCAAACAGAAAATTCGCCGTAAGTACCGCATAAATGATTAGTGAACTTCCGATTAAACCAGCGATTGCGTACCACCACCTTGATCTATCATACGGTGGGTACTCCCAGGTTTCCCAGGAAATTATTTCATCCCCAACCTCAATTTCCTCTATTTCTCGCTGTTTTTCTACTCTCTTTGGCATATGTAAACAGTATACCAGATTTTGCACTTGATTATAATACAGTTATGCGCTAATATATTCACACAATATGGAGAGGTGACTGAGCGGTCGAAGGTAACGGTCTTGAAAACCGTCGTACCTGAAAGGGTACCGAGGGTTCGAATCCCTCCCTCTCCGCCAGATATAAATACTGTATTTAAAATAAAGTATTCATATCTGGCAATTTTAATATATTGCCCAACCATTCATTTCCTGGAGAGGTGCCAGAGTGGTTGAATGGGGCACCCTGCTAAGGTGTTAACCGTGAAAGCGGTTCGGGGGTTCGAATCCCCCCCTCTCCGCCACCGAGCTCAGCTCAACATCAGGTTTGCGAGATGATCTTGGTGGCGTAAAAAAGACTGTACTTTTGTACAGTCTTTTTTGCTCAGCCCAATTCACTATCGCCCCTTCGCTATCGTGTAAACAAACACATCTTTTCTCCCCTCTGGATCAAGTGCTCTGATAGCTGCTCTTACAGTTGAACCTGTTGTCCAAACATCGTCAACCAGCAGTAAGCGCTCCGGTACCGACAGACCTGCTAATTGAAATGGTGTTTGCTGCATCTCAGTTGCCCGCTCATCGTCCTTGCGTTCCGCTTGCTTACCGGTGGCGCGGTTTCTAAGGAGCAAATTTCTGGCGGGTATATTTAGTTCTACTGACAAAAACTCGGCAAGTAACTCGGACTGATCAAAACCTCTTTCTAACCGCCTGCGATGATGCAGTGAAACTGGAACGATCGCCTGAATCCCCTCTTTTTCTACTAATTGTTTGAGCGGGCCAAGCTCTGGGCGGATCTTTTGTTGTAGAATCTTAAAAGCTGAAAGGTCGTAACTATATTTCCAAGCTGTAATTAAACCCCGAGCTATTGGGTCAGCGTAGGCAAAGGTGGCCGTGAGTTCAGCTGTTGGTTCAGGGACAACTGGAACCCAAAATACTTTGCAAACATCACACAGAAGTTCGCCCTCAACATTGCATCTAATACAAAATCGCGGGAACAATACCGCCGCGATTTTGTTTAAAATTTTTTTAATAACACGCATACGGACTGCTACCTGAAATATATTTTTACTCCCAAGTGTAGTCACTCACAAGCCACTCACCGTCTAGCTTCACTAGTTGAAGCGCAATATTTTGGTATCGCACCGAAGTATTTGCCGGGCTTTCAATTGACTCTGAACGTTGAGTAATAATCTCGGCTTTCATCTCCGTGTCTGTACTTTCCACAACATTAAAGCCAATTACCTTAGTCGAAACCCCGTAAAAACTATTGTTCTTTTGCGCTCTAGAGTCCTTCAGTAACTGTTTCAGTTGTACTTGCAAGTCTGTAGTCACTAGTGAGAGAACGTCTTCTATGTTTTTGTAGTCCGATTCTGTTGAAAAACTACCAAATCGTTCCACAAATGTTCGCGCTACCGGGTTTGGTAAAATTTCTGGCGGAGCAGTTGGAATAACCTCTGAAACAACGGCTGGGTTGTCAGTTGCTATATTTCCACCATCAATTTGTTTACCATTTTTTCCTGTTGGATTCTGAAGTACGTACCAAACAACAAAAACTAAACCTAAAATTATTATAATTGCTGATAATATTTCAAGACGTTGTTTGGTCATATAGTGTTAGTTCAAGTTTAAGACTAAGGCTAAGTTTATTTTGCAGCTTCCTCTGCTGCCAGGAGCTCCGCAGCTGCAGCTGCTGCGGCTGCGTCAAGCTGCGCAACATCATCAGCTTCATCTTGAGATATTTCGTCCGTGTATTCTTTAACATCAAATTCAGGGACTGCCTCTGCGCTTCTTTCTGGTTCTGGGGTTTGCATAGTTACTGCCTCCCGTTCTCTAGCTGACGCAAAAGTATCGTCGAAATCCTTTCGTGCCTTTTCAATTTCAAGTAACTGTTCTGGATTTGTGGTGATCAACTGATCCTCTGTGTAAGAAGCTAGCACTTTAATCGCTGCGTGTTTGTTGCCAGCGAAGAAAATCCCCTCCCCGATCGCCGCCTCAAGAAGCAAGAATTTTTCACTCTGGGTAAGATTGAAAGTTTCTGCCACACGATCAATTCCAGCCGGTGATTGCTTGAGCAGCAATTGCATCTGTGAGTTTGTCACAATTGCCTGTCCGTAATCGCTATTTAAAAAGTCGTTCACATCCTGCGTAATTGTGGTAACTCCAAGGAAGTATTTTCGAGCTCGTTTAACCAAGGCAAAGATGAACTTTGCCGAATCCTCGTGTTGCATCAACCACCAAGCTTCGTCGATTGCCAGAACTCGTTTCTTTCTGTTAGACCTTACCACATTCCAAATGTAGTTCACAATGGTGTAAATCGACATCGGCCGAAGCTCATCTTCAAGATCGCGCACCGAAAAGACAACCAGCTGATTATCCATTTCTACGTTTGTTTGCGAGTTCATTAGCCCGGCAAAAGTTCCCTCTGTGAACTTTTTAACTCGAGCAACTAAATTTTCCGAACCGTCAAAACCCTCAAGCACCTCCTGCAAGTCACTAAGAATCGGATATTCTGCGTTTGCCAGTTCACTTAAGTTTAAGTCTGGCGTAATATCTTTCTTCGCGTATGTTTCAAGTAGCGCCCTGTCGAGCATTGAGTCTTCCTCTGGCGAAAAACCAAGCTGTCCTTTAGCCCCCATCGGCTGACCAATCATAATCCGCATCAGGCCTTTCAGCGTAATCACCGCAGATCTTAAGATATCTTCAACAGACCCCTCGGACCCAACAGGTCGAGGGAGGTCAAATGGGTTAATTTTGCTCTCAGAGGCGAGTGACACATTGATAAATGTTCCGCCAACAGCGTCTGAAAGACTTCGGTACTCCATTTCCGGGTCAATGATAATCACATCCGTGCCCATCATCATACTTCGTAAAATCTCTAGCTTTACCGCATAACTTTTTCCAGCTCCTGAGGTCGCGAACACAACCGCGTTGGCGTTTTGGAGCGAGAAGCGGTCAAAAAGAATAAGCGAGTTATTATGGCGATTAATTCCATAAAGAATTCCATTGTCGCTTGAAAGATCACTTGAAATAAAAGGAAAAGACGAAGCAATCGGGCTTGTGTTCATATTGAACGTAACGTTTATTTCGTCTAGCCCAAGCGGAATTGTGGAGTTAAAGCCTTGTTCTGTTTGGTAAAAACCACGTTTTGAGTAAATAAGTTTTGAACCTAAAATTGATTCAATCTCCACTGTACGTTTTTCCAGTTCCTCGGCATCTGTTGCGTAAATTGTGATATAAAAAGCGAATTGAAAAAAGTGCTCGATCCCCTGCGTAAGATCATTTCGCAACTGCTCAATATCTCGAAGCGCTGTTTCCTGTTTAGGGTCTCTAGCGTTCCCCTTTTCCTGATCCTGACGAATCTGCGACTCCACTTCTCCAACTTTATTTTTAAGTTGTTTTAAAATTACCTCGGGTTTAATCGGATAAAAAAACATCGCAATGTCGATTGTTCCGCTGTAGTTGATAATTGGCGCTCCCCAACCAGATCCCACAAAACGTGGATAGGTTACAATAAACAATGTTCGAATAAACTTACTGCCCAGCCTTAAAAAGTCGGGATTCACTTTAAACGAGGCTGGTGCGATTAAATCTCTGATCGAAGCGGTACCTAAACGATACATCCGCTCCTCTTCGAGCGTTGCTTTTTCCTCTGCCAATTTGATCTGCTCAGGTGCTAGCGGTTTTTGTTCTGGTACTTTTGGCAGGTTTTTTTCTAAATCTTTAATATCTATGGACATAGCTAAAACTGTTGATCGATTTGCAGATCATTAATGTCTTTAAGACGCTGAGTGTCGAAAACATCTGGATTGTAAACCGTGTAATAAAGTTCGATTAAACCTTGCGTATCGAGCTGAACATTCATTAAACTCATCCCCGTGAGCCCGCTTTGCACAATTCTCACACGTTGCATTAGCGCATCTTTTCTTTCTTTAAATTGTTTATTTGAAAGCTTAATTAGCTTAGCTGGTGACAAAGCTGCGCTGAGGTTCTGCATAAACCCACGCTTTTTGTCGGCTACCGGGTCGTACGGTACCACTACGTAAAATCGTTTCTGCATTATTTCACCAAGATCTACCAAATCGTTAATAAATGACCGGTATTCCCTAACCTGTGCTTTTAGCAATTGATTTTTCGTTTGTTTTTCCTGCTCCTTAAGCGCCAAAATATATTTGTCGATATTCATTTTACGCGACTGGATAACGATCTGAATTGGATATTCAAGCCCGTTTAAAAACTGCATATACGACTGAATCGTGGCTTGCTGTTCGTCCGCAGACTTAAGGGCAAAGTTAATGCTCGAAACCAAAATAACCGCCCGCATTGTCCCATCTTTTAGTAGCACAATGTTGTCGCGAATCTGTTCTATATCCAAATAACGCTGAGTTGGAGGCCCAGGTTTTGGTTTTGCTAATTTATTTTTTTTATTTGACATATTCTTGAGGCTCGAAACATTAGTAGTTGAAATCGCGTTCTGCTAACTTGTTTTTTTGACCGTAGGCTCCTCAATTTGCTTTACATTTTCCGGTTGATAAAGCCCGCCCGTATTCACAATCAAACTAAGTTCGGTTAAGCGTGAAGAGCTCAAAGCCTGTTTCTGAGGAATAATTTCTTTTTCTGGCCCCTTCTCTTCTACATCTCGCATCATATCTCTTAGTTCGTTGTCTGAAAGTTCCTTGTTCCAAATCCGCAAACTTGGGCGTCTAAGCGAGCTAAGTAAACTCAGTAAAAAAAGGTGCATTGCCCGGCCATTCACTTTTGCAAAAGCTAGTATGAGCGCTGCGCCTGTAAACGGAATCGCCACTAGAACCAGTAAAATAATATTGCTGATGAAAATTCTGTAAATTATAAAATCTGCCACCATGGTCACCATTAAAATGATGAACTGCCGAAGCGTAATCGGACCAAAAATCTTTGGCTCAATATCTATAAATTGTGGGATGGTATATTGAGGCATACAAAAATTATATCACGCTTAGAACTTAATTGCTTTGTTCAGTTTTACAATTGCATTAACTTCCTTTGGACTCAAACTGTCCTCCCCAGCGTTTCGACGCCGAGCAGCAACTTCCGCGACTGATAACCCGTGCGCCAGCGCTTCCTCGGTCATCAAAATATATAATTTATTAACCGGGCTAAATCGCCAAGCTTTTACCCCTTTGATTCGTTCGGTGTAGGCGATTTTTTCGAGTAACTCGAGTTTATCTAGTAGTTTATGAACAGCTTCATTTGGGTCTGAAGATAGTCGTCTAAACTCCACCGCCGACAAACTAGCGATTTCTTCAACCGGCCCCAATAAGCGTTTTTGAAACTTTACATCTGTAAATTTTCCGCCAGTTGTGTTGTCTGGTGGCGCGCTTGCCATAGAAAGTTTTGTTACGGCTTTTTTAGGTTTTGAGGCAATTTCTGCCTGCTTTAATTTCTCAGCATCAATAGATTTTTCCTGGAGTAACAGTTCCTCCTCTTTAGTGCGCGCAGCACTCACTTGTGCTAGCGAGATTGGTTCAATTGGTGCGTCTGAAACTTTATTAGTGAGTGTAGCGTGACGTTTGTTTAATAGTTCCCGCTCTTTTGCCATTAGTTCCACTGATTTATCGGTCGTTGCTGGCCTGTCGCTCGGTAGTCGATCTTTAAGTGGTGTGTGAACGCCATTAGCGAGTTCACGTGCAGATTCGAGAACCTGCATTATTTCCTCTACTTCTGTATTAGAAAACTTGTACTTATCACGAAGTAAAATTTCAGTGCTAAGTGGCTCACGCAACCCTTTCACATGACTCTGCGCCACTTCTTTAAACACCTGCTGGTTAAGGCGTTTCTTTCTGAAAACTGGAATTAGTTTCTGCAACAACTCATTCACTTTAGCCTGAGTTGTTTCTTTATCTGTTTTGCTCAGTTTAATATTCGCTTTTCGATTCTTTTCGGCGGCCTCTTTCAAATCCTCCTCTTCGTGTTTTTCTAAAAACGTCCCGCTAATCACCGGTACCTGATCGGCCATTGCCCTGGAAACCGAAAGAACGGGCATATTGTGCGCCGTTAAATCCTCTTTAACTGCCCTACCGTTAAAGTGCGTGAGTTGCCTGCTGTAAGCACCTACGTGCTTAATCCCGTTTACAACATGACCACTAATCACCGGCACCTCCCTCGCAAGTTCGTGAGTGCCTGTAACTACCGGTAAATTATGCGCTGTTAAATCCTCTGCCTCCGCTCCGGCTATAAGTTCATTCTCGCCCATTAAATCTTCGTTCAAGGCTTCAGTTTCAAGCTGTTTTACCCACGATTCTAATTCCTCGCGCGTAACAGTTTGATCGTCTACATTAACAACCGTTTCAGCTAAATCCAAAGTTACTACTTCGTCTTCTGCTTCAAGGGTTGTTATTAATTCTTCAAGTTCAGCCCGATTAAACACATCAAGGTTATCAATGTGGGTACTCGATTGCACCGGTAGATCTGCCGGAATCAGCAGTTCAGTTTCCTCGGCCTGCGCTAATGTTTCTGCCTCTATTTCGGACTGTGCTTCCTCTTGTTTAACCTGTTCATCTAAGATTTTTTTTGAATACGTCTCCTGCATTGTTTTGACTACCTCAGGCACATCGAGTTCATCATTGAACTCTTCTAGCTCGACTAATTCTAATTCAAGCTCTCGCAAAATATTGTTTGAAGCTACTTCAGAAAGCCCTAAACCACCAATATTACTTGGTCGCATCATTAGTGTAATTGTTGGTTCTTTTGCCCTGTCCTTTTCGAGATAAGTTTTAGCCAAATGTGCCAATCGCTTATTTAAATATTCCGGCAAATGCACGCCATTTTTCGCGCTAACACGGTTAATCACGATCTCAATCGTTGCCGTTTCCCGACCCACCTTAAATTTTGGATAATCATCCAAACTACCACCCCAAGCAATAATCTGCTTTGAAATGTGTGGCAAATAATTCTCAAGCGGGAGCAATCTATACCCAACCACATCCCGAGCCAATGCAATCGCCACCCTAGGTGTTAAGCCAAAAGATTGTTCGAGTAGTCCTGGCATTTCAGCAATTTTAATTGTACGGTCAAAAATTGCGTCTGTTAAATCCAGAAGCTCGTCTTCTCTAGCAGGTTCTAATTGGTATTTTTCTACAATGTTGTCCAGGTATTCGTAAATAACCGGGTCATGTAAAAATTTATCAACGGCCTCGATTTGCGTTAGGTCCTCCACCATGTGCGTTATTATTTGGTTGTTTCTTCGGTGATGTCATCTTCGCCCAGTTCGTCAGAACCAGAGTCAAAAGAGTCATTCGTGTTTGTTCCAGACTTAATCTGATCTAGGGCATTTTTGGCAAAAGTTTTTCGACTATTGTTGTCTGTATCTGTTTTCACTTTCATTGCCCGCGCTACTTCTTTCATTACTGCCTTCCGAGCTGTCCGTGGATCGCTTGTACCGGCTTTGGTTTCCCGACCAATTTCTGTGGTCATTATTGTGTCGAGTGATTTACTGAACTCCTCTTGACTAATTTTTCCAGTTTGCAATTCCTTCATTAAATTCTTACTGCTCGAGCGAATACTCTTAACTCGCCCTGCTCGTTCCTCCGGTGTTTCTTTAACCACTGGCGCTGGGCCACTTTGCTTTTCGGCCTGTGATGCGGGCTTGATTGGTGAGTACTTGCCTGAAGCGTAGGCTGTACCTGCCCCCTGAACTACACCTCGTCCGAGAGGTTTTTGTGTGCTTTTAAAAGCATCCTCAGCATCATCGACTTCAACCGTCGCTATTTTAGAGGCTTGTTGTACGGAACCAGTTGATTGCTGATTTTTTACTCTAACTTCTTTCACTCCAGCACTTCCAGGTTCCAAAACATCTTCAAAATCGGCACCGCGTTCAAAATCTCCAGACGACTTTGCTGTACCTGAACCTGGTGCGACGCCTATTTTTTCTCTTGGTGCGCTTACCTGGGTGGTCTCAGGACTTTGGCTTTGAGCCTTTGAACTATTCCAGACAATTTTCGATTTCGGAGCAATTCTTGCACTTTGGCCAGCTGATCCTAGAACAATCTGATCATAAGTTGGATTTTGAGTTGTTGTTTGAGTTTGTGCTGTATTTGTAACTACAGGCTTTGCTGGCGTACCAGCAACCTGCCAACCAGCACCCTTAGCATCACGAGTTCGTTTTCTTGATGAAGTAGCCGACACAGTCGAAGTCGGTTTTGGCGCTACATAACCAGAAGTTTCGGTTTTTGTTGCTGCTGTTACTCCAGGTCTTGGTCTGGTCTCTCGCCTTCGCGCAACAACCGCTGGTGGTTCAGTGCTTGCTGCAGTAGCCGAAGCCGCTTGACCGTTTCCGCCACTTGCTAGTACCCCGGCAACTGCTGCTGCCGCCGCAATAGCTGTATCTTCAATCGTATCCCCAACCGCACCTCCTCCAGCTTCACCTAGTTTGCTTTCGACATACGCTCGTGTGGCTTCGGCTACGGCTGGTGGTATTGCGTGTGAAGCTGTTCGAGCACCACCACCTGATGAACTACCGCCTCCTCCGCCAGGCGGTGTAGTTCCCCCGCCACCTGAAGATGTTACCGGTGGAGTACCAGTGCCTCCTGAAGATAAACCGCTAGTTCCTACCGAACCTGCTGATGCAGATTTAGTTTTCTTCATTTTATTAACATCTCTTCTTAGAGTTCTTAGACGATTACGAGCCTGTTCCATCTTGGCTGGAATAACCACCTTTCCTGCATATCTAGTACCAGGTTTTTCTCGTTGAAGTATAGAAATTTCTTTCTCCATCGCCTCCTTGTGAACTTTGAGTGATCTTTCAATATCTTCCATCTTTTGCGTCTTGCCAAGCGATGCGGAATCGTTGTACTCCTTGCGCATTTCTTCGATTGAATCGTCGGTGATATTCGAAACAATTCCCGAAGTGATAGGGGTGCTACCGTTTGCGCTAACTACATCCGCAAGTTTTCCAACTTGGATTGGCGTATTCTTAACAACCTCACCAAGTGTTGTAAGCTCTGAAGCTGGCAGATTTCCCGCCTCATCGATTTGCAGTACAGAAGCAGCTTCCGCGTTTGAACTAAGAGCAAACTGTGATTGTTTGTACTCTTGAATTTTCTTAAGTGCCGAACGTCGAACACCATCTGAGTATTGCTTTGTTTTTGTTTCACCATTTGGTTTATCAAAGTCAACCAGTTCTTTATTATCAACGATCATTTGTTGCTCAGCTATCTTTCGATCAAGTTCTGATCGTAAAGTTCCGGCAACTTCAGGTTTTTCTTTTTCGAGCTGACCAACATCAGCCTTCGATTGTGCAATTCCTTCAGTAATTTGGTTTAGACGTCCTGGTTTATTAAGATCATCCGCCGTAAGATCAACCGGATTGAGAACCTTCTTTTCGAGACCCTCTTTGATACCACCAACCCGACCCTTCTTAAAGTTAGGTGGACCGTCGATTGCCTTTTTAGCCTCCGGACCAGCTTTTCCGGCCCGAATAACATCAGCTATCGACATCGTTTTGCCGTCCTTGTCGAACTGGTTTGGTACCAAAGTCTTTTCAGCAACTCTAAGCACATCTGGATCTGCTAAGGCTCGAGCAGTAAACATACTTGGGGTAACTTCCCCAGTTTTAAGCTTAGCTTCCATTGCTTCAACTCGTTCATTTGAATACTGTTCGTCCGATTTCATTGTGCCGTCTGGTCGTTTTCTACTTACATCGATTGTGTGCAACCTGCCCACCTGAGCTGCAAATAGGTTGTTCGCCTTACTTTCACCAACCAAGTTTTTCTTTTCAGTGTCGCTAAGCGCGTCAAACGGTGCAAGCTGTTTTTCTACATCTTGCTCTGCCTTTTCACGAGCTTCATCTACATTAACACCACGAGTTGCCGTTTGTAGTGCCAAGTTTGGATCCATATTTTCTTCACTAACCAAACGTTCTGATTCTGTCCTAATCGCTTGCTGTTTGTATTTTTCAGTACCGTCGCGAATATCGTTTTCCTGCGCCTTAGTGTCTAGCGCGTATTCAGCAGCTAGCAATTTAGCGTCGTCCATATTTGATTGTGACAAAGCAAAACTGTGTCCTTGCAGGCCGTCTGGATTTGTAACACTTTCGCGTAACGCCTTCTTCTGCGAATCGGTCATACCCGCAATACGTTCCTGCGAGTTTTTAAGATCCTGCTCGGTCATTGCTGATCCTGCTTTTTCAAGTGCCCCACCACCTTTCACAAGACCCTTACCAAAAGCCTGAGCCACAATATTGCCCTTCATTAAATCACCACCTGACTCAACTACCATTCGACCCAATTGTGTTGAAGCTCGTTCACTGTTCGTACCGAGCCGTCTGTCGAGTTGGTTACCCACAAAAGCTCCGGTTCTGTACCCAGCCGCACCAGCAGCCGCTCCAGCACCTATTGTTGCCAAAGCCGGTGCCATCGCTGCCTTTTTTAGTAAGCCCATTCCAGCCCCTTCATTTATTAAGCCACCGGCAAAGTTTCCAAGTTTTGAAGCTGACTCCGAAGCCGCCTGAAAACCAACCACCATTAAGATGAGTCCAATAATCATGCTAAGCATTTTGTCTAGCTGAAAAATATCGGAAAATACCTGAGATGCACCGTCAATGTTACCACCACTTGGAAAGTTTTCTGTGGTTGCAATACTTCCCTGGCTAGCTACCGCTAAACCAAGCCACAAAAAGAACACCAAAATTGGCCCAACCATAAGCGCGCCAGTAAACTTCGATATCCACTTTTCCGCCATTCCGCCAGCCGAAGGAATTACGTCTTTAATTCCCATCATGAAAAAAGCAATTGGTGAAAGAATCACCAGCACCCAAAGAATAACAATGCGGTACAAAAATACGGTTGCCATAATGGCAAGCACCATAAAGACCATCGCCAGAATCATCAGGATTAAGTACGAGGTAATTAAATAAGCCGAAGGACCAAGTCCAGCTCCCGAGGCCATTTTGTCGTAAATGCCGTCCCAACTAAACAGGGACTGCAGTTGAAAAAGGTTGATAAAGTTTCCAGCGGCTTTATCTCTGATTGCGTTTACAAAAGTAAACATTACCACTTGCGAGGCGTCGATAGCGAGTACTGAAATTGTGCGGCTGAAGTTTACAGCAACAATCGCTATAAAAAATCTAACTAGTTGTTGCGAAACTGCGGACGAATCTTTGTTTCCAACGCCGAGCATTGTTTTAATCGCAATCACGAGCAGAATAACGATCACGAACATATTTACAATGTCGCGCACTAAAGGCCAGCCGATACTGATAATTGCGGAGTCACCAAAACTGTTATAACCCAAAATTGGCACAACAATTAAACCAATCGCCATTGAGATCAACATCCCCATCAGCTGGCCAAACAGCGTGTAAATAAGCGCCAGCGCCATGATAAGTAAGTTCATCGGAATCATTGCTGTTGCCAGTCCCGCGTCTACCGCCCCCGAACCAGTAACCGTTCCCACCTGGGCAAACGTTGAAGCAAAAGCTGAAATACCTAAAACAACAATTCCAAAAATAAGAATTGCTTTGCGTTTTTGCATTAGTCCGCGGAGCTTCCTTAACCCCATTTTTATTTGTGACATATCTGCATTGATTATATCACGAATCACAAACTTTTTTTTCTAATAACAAACAGGTTATCCACGGGGGTTTTTTCATAATAAGACAAAGGCAAAAATCCACACCCCTTACCGTCATCCTGAAGCGGGCGACGACTCACGCTGAAGGATCTCCTTCGCCCTGTACTTAACCGACATTTGTTTAATAATTCAACAATGAGATTCTTCGCCGTGGTTCACGCCAGGCTCAGAATGACGGTTTGGTGTTATTGTGTGATTTATACATTTATCACCATCTCAAATAAACCGTCCTTCACTCATTCCGTCATCCTGAAGCGAGCGCCAGGTTATGCTGAAGGATCTCCTTCGTTTAGCTGAATTGGCATTTGCTTGGTGATTCGGTAATGAGATTCTTCGCCGTGGTTCACGCCAGGCTCAGAATGACGGTTTGGTTAGATTCATTGGTGTGGTCCACGTTCACCTCAGAATGACGGGGTGTTTATTTTGCCAATAACTAAAGTGCAAAAAAATTTTACAATATTTATATAAAACCTTTAAATGTATTTGTTTGTTCACTGTTGGTGGACAGGTGGATATTGACAAATTATTATTTTTGAGCTAGTCTTAATATAGAAACTTGTT
>PFWT01000024.1 GCA_002791275.1 Candidatus Uhrbacteria bacterium CG_4_9_14_3_um_filter_41_35
TTTGCAGGCAAGACGATACTCGATTTTTTCCCTATCCAAACACGTTAATTCCTTTCCACGCATAGGGCTCCTTTTTGCCCAAATTTGACACATTTTGCAAATCCGTGCCTTTTTGAGCTTTTTCCCTTGGGGTGGTGCATTGAGTATAGAATGCGGGCTGATCGGAGATTAGTTGCTTTTTTCCTAGTTTTGTTCGTATTTCTTGGGCAGATTCTGAGTAGTAATTCATTTGTTTTAGCTGTAAACAGTCAAGATGATAACCTTACAGCTCCGAAGAGCATTCCGATGAGTCTTGGCGTTAGACCGGCTAATTTGCCTAATGACGACCAGTATGAAGGTGGCTTTGGCCTGCCAGAAGAAAATTTAGCTATTATAGACGGAGTTAGTGATTCTTTGACTGAAGAAGAAATCGCGAATGCTCCGTTTTTTGTTTTAGATGAATTCACCGATGTAGCTGAAATGCGCGACGGCTACAAAGTGCGTCGGATATATTCACAACCAAGGTTGGTTTTTGAAGAAAATGGTGTAAAAAAAGTACATTCTCCAGATTGGAGCAAGTTTCAAACAAATAATGATTCAGTTTTAGCTCAGTCGGAAAAAGGCTACGATTATCAGATCCAGCTTGAAAACGGTACAAAAATCGGAGTCACGGCAGGTGAATTGGAAAATGGCGGGACCAAAATTTTACCAAAATCAGTCGAGGTTAAGACTAAAAGGCTTGAAAATACATACTCATCGATCTACTCGGATATTTATCCTGGGATCGATGTTACTTTTAAAGATTCTGGAGTAATTCGAGAGCGAAATATTGTAATTAAGGAGCGTCCAACTGGTCAGGGTGTGGGGAATGACATGATTTTTTGGGAAGAACAAACATTGTCGGCTACGGCTAAAGTATTTATTGGTGAGAAGGAGGTGAAATCTGAACTTAAAACAGCTGGACAGGAAATCTATATAAGAGAAGCGGACGGTAGCCGTTTGGTAATTACGCCAGCGATTATATATGACGGTTCTGGTTCGGGGGCGTCGCACATAGACATCAATGGACAAATGATCGATATGATTGTTCGTATTGATCGAAAAGCGGGGAAGGTCTACCTGGGATTGGTTGCTCCGGCTACATACTTACAAGCGCTAACTACCGTTTACCCGGTTACAATTGATCCTTTTTACTATGCTTGCAACGAAGGGCAAGCTGGTTTGTCTTGTGCACTGACCGATTGGTATTTTAGAACTATAAATGGAGCGAGCGACCTTTCTTATGACAGCACTCAACTATTGTTTGGTCTTTGGAAAAGTGGGGCTACAAATTACACTCGTCACGTTGGTTTAAAATTTGATGTTAATTTTCAAGGTCTTAGTGAAGCGGTGATTGGGGCTAATTTAAAAATGTATTACCGCAACCTAGGTAACGGAACTGACAGTTTTGCTGACACTACGGGAAGGCGGATTACAAGATCTTGGCCAACAACAAATATATCGTTGCTTGATTATAATACTTTCAGGGGTTCATTAGTGTCTGAAAACCCCTCATTAAAACTCTATACAAGCCCAACTTTAAACTGGAAAACTTGGAACGTAACAAAGACCGTGCAGGCTTGGCAAAATGGGGCTTCAAACTATGGTTTAATCGTGGAACAGGACCCAGCTTGGTTATCGGGTAACGTGCCACCAACTTCCTGGGAAGATCGACTGTTTGTTTTTGATTCTGGTTCTTACGCGGGTTCTACCGGGCCATATTTAGAAATTACTACGCAGACTATTAACCAGCCTGATTTATATCCGTTTAATCCGAGTATTGTAAGTAGAACAATAGAGGCCGGTGGTAAGCTCGATACTTCAGTTACCGTAAGGAACGCAGGACCTGGGGTTTTGAGCTCAGGTGGGGTGATTAAATATTACTGGACTCAAGGGACTGTTGCTAGTTACGCCACAGGTAATGAAATTGGATCACTATCGTTTCCGGCGCTAGGTGTGTACGCCGAGTCGCAAAAGAATTTTTCCTTCACAGTGCCGCCGGGTACCGCTCCAGGAAACTACATGCTTTCATTTTGGATAGATCCGGCCAATACAATTGCGGAGACTTCTAATACAATAACAAAGCCACTTGGAGTATTACTGTTAATGCTGAAAAGCCAAATTTAATTCCGCAAAATTGTTCATCAAGTCTATCTTCTGTGAACGCAGGTTCGAACATTACTTTAGCGTGTACCGTTATTAACTCAAGCTTGGGCTCAGCGCCTGCTTCACGTTTAGGTTTTTACTTATCAAGTAAAACCTATTTTGACGGTGTAGCGGTTTTGATCGGTGATAACTACGTAATGCCACTTGGGGCAAATGGTATAAGTTCTGAAAATATTACTGTAGCTATTCCAGTAAACACAGTTCCAGGGAATTACAATATCCTTTTCCGGGCAGATAATGCGAACGCTGTCTCGGAATCTAATGAGACGGATAATGTTGTCTCTATTCCAGTAAGTGTTGGCGCGCCAAATCGGGCCGAACTTACAGTGCAAAATGTCGGCATAATTACTTCAGCAACCCCTGAATATAGTGGTGATTTACTAGAAGTTTCAGCGACGGTAAAAAATACCGGTATTCTTTCAGCGTTTGGGGTTAATTCAACTCTCAGAATTCAGAATACTGCAACTGGTGTTTACTTTGATGTTCCGAACATTTCACCTCAAAGTTTGAATATTTCCAGTAACTCTTCAAGTTTGATAGTTTTCTCCGGAACTACTCCAGATTCCTGCAATATGCCGCTCACTGGTACTTATAAGGCGGAACTGTTTGTTGATAGTCAGAATTTAATTACAGAAACGAACGAAACGGATAACTTAATCCTTTCAAATAACACAACTACAATAAATCGTTTAAGTTTTTGCACAAATGGCGGGGGAACTACCTCGGCGCCACCAAACTTTGATGGCGACGGAGCGGTGGATGTAGAGGAGGCTTTTGCAGGAACGAATCCAATAGTTGCGGATTCAACATCATTAATCGATAGTAACTCAAATAGCATTTTTGCCTCAGAAACCGATAAGAACGCTAAAGTTTACGGCGGTGATCCGGTGAATATTCGAACCGGAGGATTTGAGTTTACTCAGACTGACTATAAATTGCCTGGTCGTGGAGAGAGTATAGTTTTTTCTCGTACTTACAATAGTCGTTTGGCGAATCGTAGTGCCAGATTCGGATCTGGCTGGAGCTCTGATTACGATCAGTACTATTACCAGGATCCAGTTACAAAAAATGTTCAAATATATAAAGGTGGTGCTGTAGCTTCTTACTTTACCACTCTCGATGGAGGAGCTACTTTTATTGCGCCTCCAGGTACTCAGGGCAAACTTAGTCTAGTTGGGCAGGATTTAGTTTACACAGAATTTCAGGGTACTAAATTTGTTTACTCAAAACACTTAACTCAAAACCTAGGAATTCTGGAAAAGATTGAGGACACAAACCATAATATTACCTCACTTTTTTATAAAACCGTTCGTGACGTTCCTTTGCTTGAACGAATTGAAGATGCTTCTGGTCGAAGTGTAATCCTAACCTATGGTCCAGAAACTGATCTTGTTTTGTGGGATAAAGTTGTTAGTCTTACGGACAGTTTAGGCGGGGTGGATGCTAGTTCAGTTTTATATTCTTACGACAGCAGTGGGCATTTAATTGAAGTTAACCAAAATCAGTCTTATCTTGGCGTAACTGAAAATATTCAGAGATCCTTCACTTACGATTCAAATGGACTAATGCTGACCTACACTGATCCGCGAGGAACAATTCTGTACAACACTTATGATGTCGATGGTCGAGTCACCGCGCAACGAGAGTATAGTCCAAATTTAGACGCGGCGGGTGCAAATAGACTTCTCTACACATTCAACTGTAACGGTTCTATACCAGCTGAAGCTACTGTTTTAGGTGCAACCAAATGTACAGTGCTTACGGTTAATCGTGATAACGTGGGTGATAGCTTTCAGGATTCAACTTGCTTTAACGCCGATGGCCTTAAAGTTTATACGGTAAAAGAGGCTGGAGGCGTGGAGTCGTGGTCTTATAACGCAGATGGTTTAGTAACAGTTTGGCATCGGGAGTCACCTCTTGCAGATGTTTTTTACGAATATGATTCTAAGAGGAGATTGATTAAAGAAACTGTTGGGACACTGCTAAAGACTGAAACTGTATACAGTTATGAAAATAACTATAACCGGTTAATTACTGAAACAACTTCAGTAACACCGGCTGGTCAGGTGGTACCAAGTGATGAGAGAAGTGTTAGTTTTAACATAGATCCAAGTAGCGGTAATACGTTATCTTTTACAGACAGTGAAGGCGCTTTATTCGTTTATGAATATGACGGTTTCGGTAACGTGATAAAGAGTACAGACCCAAAGGGTCAGGTAGTTAATTATATGTTCGACGCAAAGGGTAACTATGCAGTTGATAATTCCACTCAGGTAGATATAGATAGTGCTACAACACTTTCAACTAGCTCATATGAATATGATGCTTTTGGTAATGTTATAAAATATACTACTCCTGGTGGCCGAGTTTACACTTTTGAGTTTGATAATCTAGGTAATTTGAGAAAAGAAACAAACCTCTACTACAACGCTAGATACTACAACCCAGCTACAGGTAGATTCATCTCAAGAGACAGAGTACTTTGTTCAGAAGGGGATACTCTCAGTAAAAATAGATACATCTACGTAAAGAATAATCCACTAAAGTACACGGATCCGAGTGGTGAGTTTTTTGATATTGTTTTAGATATAGGTTTTATCGCTTATGATGTCTATGCCTTGGCGAAAGATATTAAAAATAATGGTGGTAAAAATTGGAAAACAAATACGATTGCTTTAGCGCTAGATGTAGGCTCAGCGGCCCTGCCATTCGTGGCCGGAGCAGGTAGTGCATATCGTGCTACAAAAATTATAGATAAATCTATTGATGTAGCAAAGACAATGAAAAGTGGTCAGAAAGCAAGATATTTAGGAGAAGTTGGAGAGAAAGCTGCAGGTGTTTCAAAAAATGTAAAAAAGACAAAACTATTAGATTCTAAAAGAATTCCAGATAAAATTAATCACTATAAAAAACAAATGCTGGAAGTTAAAAATACCGCAAGCCT
Source organism: Candidatus Uhrbacteria bacterium CG_4_9_14_3_um_filter_41_35 (assembly GCA_002791275.1). Taxonomy (GTDB): domain Bacteria; phylum Patescibacteriota; class Patescibacteriia; order UBA9934; family UBA9934; genus UM-FILTER-41-35. Next base: position 5,129 of record PFWT01000024.1, read on the forward strand.
TGCTTTTACAAAGCAATTACGGGAAACGTCAAATTATGCAAATAGTAATGGTTATAAATATATTTTAGAAACAAGATTTGGTACAAAATTAACTAAACCACTAAAAACAGCTATACGTAATGGTGACATCGTTCATAGAACGATTGGTTATACACGAGGTTTCAATATAGGTAGAGATATAATGACTACATTGATTACTTTAAACCCTGCAAGATATTTAAATAATGCAGTGTATTCAGAACCCCTAATTAACAAATAAATATGAAAAACTTTTCTATAATAGATGCTATTGCATATTTTTTACTAAATATCAGACTAGCTTTTTCTGGTTATTTTGGTGGATTGGATAGTTTAGTTAACAGCAGAAGCGACTATCATAATGTTCATAGTATTTTATTGAAGTGGCTCAATAGACTAGATAGTAGTACAGGTACGAAAAAAATGATCACAGCAGCGTTGGCCGATTCGAAAAATATCGAAACTGTACATATTTTATTTAATGAATATCAAAATAGTTCAGATACAATGTATAAATTTATAGCTGCAAACTCTATTTATATTATAAATAAATCGGACAAAAAAAGTTTAGATTTGGCATATAATTCAATTATAAATGAAAAATTAGATGTACTTTTGGGTGATCCTCGTATTCCACTTTTGCAATATTTAGCCAACTCAAAGGACTCTAGAATAAATGATCTTTTAAAAAAAATAAAAAATGACGAATCTATGAATTACAAAATCAAAGAGACTGCGGAATATTTATTAAAAAATAAAAGAACTGAAAAAAATATTTCACCCGCGAATAAAAGGAGGATTATGTAACTCTATGCTCTTCAAAAAACAAAACTATTAGACTACAAAATATATATAGGAATATCGGCATCATATGAAGTGCAGAATAAAGTTCATTACATTGTAGATTTTGGTAGTTTACTCGAAAAATTCTTTCAAAATAAAGAATATGGTTCTGGTTTGAAGGAAATAGTGATTGGTATGATAGTGTCTTCCCCTGCATTTGAAAGTACTTTTCTGCCAAGAAGAACAAGGTTTATAAAAGGTAAAAAAATTATTAAGTTTGACAACACAATATCGTTCACAGTAGAAGACTCTTTTTCATTTGAAACTAAATTGGACTATGAAAATTTTAAGAATGCGGATGAAAAAGAGATAAAACAAATGATTGCAGAAACTATCTGGGGCTCGTTCCTATTATTGAAAAAATGAGTCCAAAATTTGGTAATTTCGATCTAGAAGCTTTTCGAAAAGATTTAAAGATCGCACTGGATGAAATAGTTTGCTAATATATATTGTTTTAAACAATTTATGCTCTTCAAAAAAACAAAAAAATTAGATTATGATTTGGTCGAGCCACCACAGCTTGAAATGTTTCGTAAAATAACAAAGACCGAACTGAGGGAATATTATGATTGGTATCATGAAGTGATGCCGGATAGATTAGAACAGCTCACACGATTTATAACATCGGATCCAAAATATAATAATTGGCAACCAGATTATTCTGTAGAATCGCTAAGTGTTTTAGATAGCTGGCTTTGTGAAAATGTTGGAATGAGGAAACTGAACCTTCTCGAAAGGTTGACTAAATATAAAGGTAGACCACGTTGGGTAAGGTCTATAGAAATTAGTAATTATACTCTATCCGAAGAGTCTGTTTCTTTTGCATTTGATGCAGGAATGTATTTTGCCAATGTATTGTTAAAAAATATTCCAGGTACCGCGTGGATACATTGTATTAAAACAAGAAAAAGTGATGTAAGCTATGGTCAACCTGTAGTAACAGGATTTGGAAACATTGATTTTAATCCAACCAATACTTTTACGGTTATAGCCCGAAAAATGGTAGAAAAAAAAGAAAGCGGCCAAATATTGATTAAATTCTTTGAATATTGGAAGAATATAGTAGTGTTAAATACGAGTTCTTAAATTATAAATCAAGAACAGAAAGGGTGTATATTTACTAAATACTATCTTGCACAATAGCTAAAATAAATTATGAAACGCCTAATAAAACAATCTTTACTAATTAGCGGTATCCTATTTTTCTGTATGGGGTTAATTTCGCCTGTAGAGGCGAGGGAATATAGCTTCAAGCCTGCAATTGGTGAAGTTTTAAGCTCCTCAGCTGATCCAGAGAGGGTGATTGTAACCGAAGATGGAGGTCTTCAGGCGTTGTCATATTCAGGAAAAATGTTAAGTGGCTTTCCGATTTATGAACCAGGAAAGGTTTTTGTGTCCTCGCCTTTGATTGAGGACGTTACCGGGGATGGTAATGCTGAAATCATTATTGTGGCGCGAGACGCGGGGAATGTTTATTCGCTAGAGGCTTACAATGTCACTGGAGTTTTAATTGGATCTAAAGTGCTTTCTGGAGTAACGGTTTACTACGATCCGATTTTTTATAAAAGTGGTACGCAGAGCAATATTTTAATTCCAGTGGAAGATGGGCGTTTGTTACAGCTTGAATATTCTGGAACTAACTTTACTTCAACGCAATTATTTACAGTGAATAAACCATTCACGGTTGCAAGTAATGGTACGGATCTTTATATTACGTATCCGGAAGTTTCAGGAGTTGATGTTTACAAGAAAAGTTGGAATTAGTGGAATCTAGATAGATCGATAGCCACATCTGAAAGTATTATTTATCCACTTTCGTTTTTAGATACATCAACAATGTACGGCGTAAGTGCGAATAATTTATACGCAATTAGCCTAGCAACTGGTACGGTAAAAACTGGTTTTCCGGTAGCGCTTTCAGCAATACCACTAGGTTCACCAACGGTTACGAACTTCGATGGTCAGTCTGGCCACGAAATAGCTGTTAATCTTTCAAGCGGTGGGCGAGTGGTGACTACAGAATTAGGCAATCAGGTTTTATCGCTAGGGTTTAATAGTCTGGACGCTAGTTTGATTGATTCGGCAGAACCTGAAGAGTACGGCGTATTTACGGTTTTTGATAAAATATCAACTGGCTTGTTTGGCGGGGTTAAAAATCTGATCGTTTCAATGTTCTCAAGAGCAGAGTTTGCACCAAAAACCAATCACTTGGTACCGCCAGTTACAACATTGCCAAACGGAGCTACGGTGTACGAGGATGGTTCAAGTGGAGGTACAGCTGGCTGGTCAATTTTTGATAACGACCCAACCGGCACTGTCATAAATAACATCTTTGAAGATGAACTTCATGGTAATGTTATTGAGTTTGTTGGAGGAAACCTAAATAATGGTTATGAACTAAGAAACGCTGATGGAAGTTTCTGGCAGAATAGTAGTCAATTCACGATTCAGTGGGATTACAATTTTAGTACACAAGCTTACTTCTACGTGGACCTAAATACAAACAAGGGCAGACAGCAGATGGTCTATTGGCCACAGGGAGACCCGAGTTGGGCAAGTACCGCATATTTCTTTCAGGTGGTTAATGTTCAAGATAAATGGACAACAGTAACTAGGGATTTGCAGGCTGATTTAGCAAGTAAGGATCCGGATCGGATCATCACCTCTATAAATAGATTTATGGTTAGAGGTAGCGGACGAGTAGATAACATAATGATCTTTGGTTCTCAGACTGTTGCTAATATTACCGGTTCAGTTGTTGATGAATCAGGGTTACCAATTGCGGGGGCGTTATTGACTTTACAGCCCTCGGGAATCAGTACGGTAACAGATATATCTGGAAATTATAATTTTTCAGCAATACCTTCTGGCGCTTATCAAATTTTCGTGAGAGCGAATGGCGTGGCTTTTGCAAACAGTCAACTTAACATCGATACAACTGCGGGTGATGTAATCCAAGATATCTCTGGTCAAAAGGTAAACTTCGAACTGCTTGAAGACGCGGAGGATGGCGATACGGCTAATTGGACGATTATCGACAATGATCCGGCAGTGGCAAGCATTACAAATGTATATGAAAACTCAGAGAGAGGTAATGTAATCAGTTTGTCAGGAGCTCCAGGAAAGGCTAATGCGTATAAATACGCACCGCCAACTTTACCGCTTATCAGTACTAGCAAGAAAATTATAGAGTGGGATATGAATCAAAGTGATTTTGGTGCACTATCTGTTACACTCAACACAAGTTTGGGCAAAAAATTCATTACTTATCAACCTATTGAAATCCAAAATACTGACGATATAATGATAAATATTAGTGTTGGCGCTGTTTATAACAGTTGGCGAACAATTACACGTGATCTTGAAGCAGATCTAAACAGTGTATTCCCTGGAGCTTCGATTAATTCAATTAGTGAATTAAGCTACAGAGGAAACGTAAAAATTGACAACATAACGCTTTATGAAGCGCCTAGTGCGGGGAGCGTTACAGGTACCATTACAGGTGGGGCAACTCCGCTTGTCGGTGCCACGGTTCAGATTTGGCCAACAAATAAAACTGCCACAACGGATCTTGATGGACACTATGTAATATCTAATGTTCCAAAGGGGAAATATGATGTTTCGGTCACGGCACCTAATTATTTCTTCTTGAATTCAGAAATCGACACGAATATTAGCTTAGTACTTGATGTTGTTGGTCAAGCAGTCGACACAACGGTCTATGAAAATGCGGAAGATAGTTTAACAGATAGATGGTACATAACAGATGTGGATCCTCAAGGGGCTTCAGTCTCGATTATTAACGAGGGTGGTGCTTATGGAAATGTAATTCAGTTAGCAACCGACAGTTTTCAAGATGCGTTTAGACTAGGGACAGCTTCGAGCCAACAGTTAAATAGTACTCAGCTTTTGGCTAGTTGGGATATTATGACGGAAGCTAATTCAACAGTTATGTTCGCGGTTGGTACAAACAATGGTTGGAAGTTGCTTTCATACACCTATTCGGATGCACCAACTACGCCAACTGGAAATATTAATATCCCCCTTTACAATCGAATGTTCGAGTGGCGTCACGTGACTCGGGATTTACAGGCGGATGTTGATTTAAAGCAACCTGGTACTGTAATAAATATCATCTACGGGGTTGTTTTCAAGGGGAAATCAAAGGTGGATAATTTTGAGCTACATAAAGCTCAATAATTATCCGCTTCTTATAGCCATAATAAGGCTGAAGAAATAAAAAAACTACCAAGCCTAGGCTTGGTAGTTTTTAATTTGATCTATTATAGAGCTACTACTTCTACGAAGGTCTTCTGGTGAAGTGCTCCGTGGAAATTAGGCATTTTCTTTTTCTTGAAAGCGACTACTCCAGGAACTAGAGCGTATAGTGAGTCATCGTTTCCGCGACCTACGTTTGCACCAGCGTGGTACTTGGTTCCTCTTTGCTTGATCAAAATCTGGCCAGTCTTTACAGTTTGACCGCTTCCTTTTTTAAGGCCGAGACGTTTTGCTATGGAATCTCGACCGTTCGTGGTACTTCCTTGGGCTTTCTTATGTGCCATATATTTTAAAAATTCTTACATTCTAAAGCTTTTTCAGGAGCTTTTACTATCAGGATATTAACTTATTCGCTGAAATAAGTCAAGTCTATAATCTATTCTTGTGGAAACAGTAAAAAAACGGTACTATTTGTGGGTATGAAGGCAAGATTACTTGAGGTCTTGGAGCGACTAGAGCCGATGCTTAAAATGCACGGTGGTGGAGTGGAACTGGTAGAAATAAATGAACTAACTGGAGTTGTTTCGGTTAGAATGCTTGGAAAATGTGTTGGTTGTCCGCTCTCGCAACTAACTCTAAAAGGCGGGATTGAGGCGATGTTAAAAGAGTATGTAAAAGAGGTCACAGCTGTGATCGCTATTAATTAATTTCATGGCTTCAATAAAAGGTGCAGTTAGAAGAGTCAATAAAATGTTGTCAAAACGTTTTTTTCAGCTTACTTGGCTCAGTTCACTTACGGTCTTACTGCTTGCGATCTTGCTCATTATTTGGAAGCTTTTTCCAGAAGTGCAGGACCAGCTCGGAATTCCGCTTCATTACAATATTCATTCCGGTGTTGATTCCTTTGGTGCTTGGTGGCGTATTTTCACCATTCCTTTTATTGGTTTCGTAATACTAGTTTCCAATATTGGTATTAGCATAGTTTTGTGGAAAAAAGAACATATGCTGAGCTACCTTTTCTCGAGCATTATGTTGGTTTCTGAGATTATTTTATTCGTGGCGATGATTTTCGTAGTTCTGTTTAATCTTTCTTATTATGGTTGAATCATTTTATATAGTTAAATTTTTGTCATTAGCTACTATTTCCTTCGTAGTTGCAATGCTTTGGACACCACTTTTAACCAATCTTCTGTACGAGTTAAAAATGGGGAAGTCGCTTAGATCGGAAAAACAGGCGCCAACATTTCATAAAATGCACGAAAAAAAAGCCGGTACGCCAACTATGGGAGGTGTTTTAATTTGGGGGACCGCACTTGGTCTAGCAGTTTTGTTTGTGATTATTGACTGGTTGGATCCAGCGTCCTTTTTTGGTAAACTCAATTTCCTTTCGCGAAAAGAAACATGGTTACCGCTTGGCGCCTTAATTTCGGCTGGGCTGGTTGGTCTGGTTGACGATTTTTTAAACGCAAAAAAGATTGGAAAAAACGGTGGTGGAATCGATATTCGACATCGACTTATTTTATATTCTCTCATAGCTCTTATTGGGGCCTGGTGGTTTTATTTTAAACTTGGTTTTGACATATTACATATTCCGTTTTACGGTGACTTAAGTATGGGATTGTGGTACATACCATTTTTCTTTGTGGTAATTGTAGGGACTTCATTTTCCGTAAACCAGACCGATGGACTGGACGGTTTAGCGGGCGGAACTTTACTTTCATCATTTTCCGCAATGGCAATTATTGCTTTACTTCAAGGTAGGTTTGAACTTGCAGCGTTTATTGGAGTGATCGTTGGGGCTCTGATCGCATTTCTGTGGTTCAATATTTACCCGGCTCGTTTTTTTATGGGTGATACCGGAGCGATGTCGATGGGGGTAACGCTTGGTATAGTTGCTATGCTCACGAACACCGCACTATTATTGCCGGTTGTTGGTTTAATTTTTGTGCTAGAGGCGGTAACAACTATTGTTCAGATTCTTTCAAAGAAAATTAGACACAAAAAAGTTTTCTTAGTGGCGCCGATTCATCATCACTTTGAAGCACTCGGTTGGCCAGAACCAAAAGTTGTAATGAGATTTTGGGTGCTGTCTTGGATCGCAGCAGCTGTTGGTATTGTTCTTGCAATTTTAGACATGGCCATAACTTAAAATGAAAAATAATAAAACTCAAAAATTTGATCTAACTTTTCTTTTGTTAGTTTTTGGTATAGTAATTTTTGGTTTAATTATCCTAGCATCTGCCTCTGGTCCGGTGGCGTACGAAAGATTTGGCGATAGCTACTATTTTTTAAAACACCAAATTTTCCAAGGTTTAATTCCTGGACTGATAGCTTTTTCAGTTACATTCTTCACCCCATACATTTTTTGGCAAAAGAATGCTTTCCCGATGTTATTGTTGTCACTATTTTTATTAATCTTGGTGTTTATACCTGGTATTGGGGCAGATTTTGGAACTTTTGCACATAGCTGGGTAGCTATTGGTAACTTCTCATTTCAGCCAGCAGAAATCGCAAAGTTTACTTTTTTAATTTACCTGGCTGCCTGGACAGGTAAACGAGGTAAGGAAATTAAAAACGTGAACGAGGGTTTAATCCCATTTTTAGTGATACTTGTTGTTATGAGTGGTCTCATTCTAATGCAACCAGACATGGGTACACTTACAATTATCGCTGCAATGTCTTTTGCTGTTTACTTTGTGGCCGGAGGTTCACTCCCACACTTACTTGGAATTGGCGGTCTTGGTCTTACTGCCTTTTGGGTGTTAATTTCATCCTCGCCATATAGAGCTGAGCGTTTTACAACTTTTATGCACCCTGAATACGATCCGCAGGGTATTGGCTACCAGATCAATCAAGCACTACTTGCAATTGGTTCAGGTGGATTGATGGGAAGAGGTTATGGGCATTCGTTACAAAAATTTCAATATTTACCAGAGGTGATAGGGGATTCAATTTTTGCGGTAATGAGCGAGGAGCTTGGATTTATCTTTACGGTGAGTTATTTACTATTGTTCTTATTCTTACTTTATCGTGGTTTTAAAATCGCCGAGGGAGCGGAGGACGCTTTTGGGAAATATTTTACAGTTGGGGTAATGACTTGGATTGGTGTACAGGCTTTTGTGAATATTGGGGCAATGGTAAGTATTCTGCCTATTACTGGAGTTCCGCTACCTTTTTTGAGTTATGGAGGAACATCACTTATAATTATATTAGCGGCAATCGGACTTGTCTTAAATATTTCGCGAACTGCAGACAATTAATATGGAAAACAAAATTCCACATATTTTAATGACTGGTGGAGGAACTTTGGGGCCGGTTGTGCCACTTATTTCGATTGTAGAAGCATGGAAGGTTAAAAATCCACGTGTTATTGTGAGCTGGATTGGTACGCCAAAAGGACCAGAAAGGGAAGTTATTGAAGAACGGCATGAAACTTTTTATGAGCTCTACTCACCTAAGTTATCAAGAGAAAAGAAATGGCTTTGGCCTCTTGTTCCAGCTCTTTTCATTTTTAGCTGTTTTAAAGCTTTGATTTTATTGCTGAAGATTCAACCTGATATTATTTTTACAGCAGGTGGTTTTGTGAGTGTACCCGTGGTAGTTGTTGGTAGAATGCTTGGTATCCCAATCTGGGTGCACCAGTTAGATGTTGTGCCAGGTATCGCGAATAAAATAATGGCACTTTTTGCAAAACGAGTTAGCGTAACTTTTATTGAATCTGAAGTTGCTTTTCCAAAATATAAAACAGAGGTAGTGGGCGGGATAGCTTCGGTTAGATCAAATGAGGGGGATCGTGATAAATTCATTAAAGATTTTTCACTTGACCCTAATAAACCAACGATTTTTGTAACTGGTGGCGGAACTGGGGCAGTGGAAATCAACAAAGCAATGGCACTAATTGGTGCTGAATTAGTGGCAGAGATGAATATAATTCATCTCACCGGAATTGGTAAAATGTTGCCGGAGTTAGAAGGAATGCCGAAAGGTTATTGGTCGCAAGAGTTCATGAATGAAGAGATCAAGCACGCTTACGCTTTGGCAGATATTGTAGTTTCGCGCGCTGGTCTTGGTACAATTTTGGACCTAATCGGTGCAGGTAAGCCTACAATTTTGATCCCAATTATGGGCTCACACCAGGAGAGAAATGCTGAGGTTTTAAAAGAACGTGGGGCAGCAATGGTTATTAAAAATATGACTCCGCAACTTTTAAAGCAGGAAATAAGGCATCTTATTAGTGATTTGCCATTAAGAACAGGATTGAGTGAAGCGATCGGTCAGGCGATTTCACTCAAAGGACAGGAAAAGATTGTTGAAGAAGCAAATTCTTGGCTTTAGATTTGCTTTAAGCAGCAGAAAAATAGACGCTGGTTATCTATTTTTCGTTGATATTAAGTTTAATCCAATAAGTTTATTTAGTATTTATAGCAAGATATTTCCAGGTTTTTGGCTAATATCGTGATAAGTACTTGATCTATTTCAAAAAGTATGATATAAAGTTTCCACAATTAAATATATGCGCTGTTAGCTCAGTCGGTAGAGCAAGGGCCTTTTAAGCCCGGGGTCGGAGGTTCAAATCCTCCACGGCGCACCACAAAAAATTCTGACTTAGGTCGGAATTTTTTGTTTGTATAAAAGGATTTGAATCCGTGGTAAAGCCTGGGCTTGTGATTTGATCTGATTTGATTGTGGGGTTTATTGTTATCTAAGACTGAGTTGCAGATGCGACTTAGTCGCATCTGCAACTCAGTCTTAGTTTGTTAGTATTTTATGCCACTGTTAAACGAGCCAAACCAAACCGTCATTCTGAGCCTAGCGTGAATCACGGCGAAGAATCTCAGTGCTGGATTACTAAGCAAGTCTCGATTCAGCACGAAGTCGAAGGAGATCCTTCAGCGTGAGTCGTCGCCAGCTTCAGGATGACGGAATGAGTGCGGGTCGAAATAATACAATTACGAGCTAATCGACATTTAAAGTTGGTAAATATCCCGTTTCTCTTCTAACTTTAGCGGTAATCTGGAACACTTACGGTCATATGACCATAAGTG
>PFWT01000012.1 GCA_002791275.1 Candidatus Uhrbacteria bacterium CG_4_9_14_3_um_filter_41_35
CAACAACACCCCAAGAAAAATCCTCGGCTACAAGACACCGAACGAAGTCTTCTTCAACTTATCTTCAAAAGTGGTGCATTGAAAGGTTGACTTTGCCAAGTCTGGTTTTTTTGATATAATGAAGTAAACAATATATTACTATGTTTGACGTGATTACGATCGGAAGTGCTACTCAAGATGCCTTCATGGTTTCTAAAAAATTTAAAATTATAAATTCAAATTTATTCACTACCGGTAAGGGTGAGTGCGTTTCTTTCGGAAGTAAAATTGAACTTGATCAGTTTGTACTCACAACTGGAGGAGGCGCCACAAATACTTCCGCTACTTTTAGTAGTCTTGGTTTTAAGACCAGCATCATAACTCGAATTGGAAACGACATCCCTGGTCAATCAGTTCTAGAAGACCTTAAAAATTTTAAAGTTAATACCGAACTCGTAAAAACTATTAAGGGCGGGCAAACTGGCTACGGCGCTCTGCTCACTGCAATGAATGGCGAACGCTCAGTCTTGGTTAACCGCGGTGTCTCTGGGGATTTTACAGAAAAAGACATTCCATTTTCAAAACTCAAAACAAAGTGGTTATACATCAGTTCGCTAGCTGGTAATACGACGTTAGTGGCTAAAATTGCTGAAAATGCTCGTAAAAAAGGCATAAAAGTAGCATATAATCCTGGATCTGCAGAACTAAAAAAAGGTGTGAAAGCTTTTGCTTCGATTATAAATAATATCGACCTCCTCAGCATGAATTTAGAAGAGGCACAGATGCTTGCAAAGCTCCAAACTAGAGATGTAAAAAAATTAGTTGAAAAAATCGCTCACCCTGGTCTTACCCTACTCCTAACCGACGGGTCGGCTGGCTCTTATGCACACAAAGACAACGAACTAATTTTTGCTAGAACACGAAACGTGAAAGTTATTTCAAGAACTGGCGCGGGGGATGGTTTTGGATCTGGTGTGGTGGCGAGCTTAATGAAAGGTCTTAGCCTAGAAGATGCCTTACGCGTAGGAACAATCAACGCAGAGTCAATTATTCAATCGCTTGGCGCAAAATTTGGAATTATTACAAAATGGCCAGATGAAAAAATTATGAAGCAAGTTAAAATTCGTAAACTATAATATGCCAGAAACTAATAAACATAATGAATCAGAATCTCATCATAAAAGCATTTTTGAATTACTAGTAGTTACAATAATTCTAATGATCGTAATTTTTGGAATTTTTGCCTACGTCACCTTCTTTTCTAATACTACTCAACAGAGTCAAGACCAAACTAATTCTTTGCCTCAGATTACCAGTGAACAGCAAGCAATTCTAGACTCAAAACAAGTTGAGTGTCCAACCATAGAAGAGCCTGTTATCAAAAATCAAACAATGGATCTTGCGTCAATTTCAGGACCATCTTTTGACTATCTAAATAACTGGCATATTGCCACAAGGGAGAATCTGATCGATGGTCAAATTTCAAGAACAACCTTTATCTCAAGTAAGCCCCTATTTTTCTGTGCAGCCTGTGAGGGTCAGCCCGCTAATATTCAAATACACTCAGAACTGTTGAGTAGTTTACAGCCAGCATCAATATCGATTGAGGATTATATAAAATCCATTCATACAAATGAATTCATTACGAAAATAAACGATTTCACCTACCGAGTAACTGGTAATACCTATTCTGATAACACGGGACAGGATGACTTTGAAAAAACATATTACATCACCGATGACAGACTATTCAGTCTAACGCGTCGCGATATTGCAAACACGCCTGAAGAAAATTCTGGTTACGAGTTAATTAAATCAACTATTCACTTTGGAGAAACAAAATAATATGGAGAGTACAAGTCATCACAAGCACATAAATTTTTCTGCACTAATGTTGAGCACGCTTGGCGTCGGTATAATGACAATTGGAGTATTCACACTCGGCGCTTCGGCTAAAAATAGCGCTCCGTCAGTGATTGCGATTTCACATATTATAACACCAGCTGAAATTTCAGACAGACAAAATCAACCCGTTGTGGCACTGACCACTGTAAGTATAAAAGAAACCGAATTTTATTCTTCCGTAACTATCATTCCAGAATAGTATGACGAAAGTATTCATTACTCGTATGATCCCAAGTGATGGGATTGAGATGCTGAAAAAGACCAAAGGTGTTGCTGTTGAAATTTACGAAAAAGATCAGAAAATCCCTCGTAAAGAACTTTTAAAAAGAGTGCGAGGTGTCGATATTATCCTTTCAATTTTAACCGACAGCATTGATGCGGAAGTAATGGATACTGCCGGGCCGCAGTTAAAAATGATTGCAAACTATGCCGTTGGCTTTAATAATATTGATCTACTAGCAGCCAAGGAAAGAGATATCGTGGTCACAAACGCACCTGGTCCAGAAATTGTAGAGTCCGTTGCTGAACACGCAGTAGCTTTTATTCTAGGCCTTGCTCACCGAATTGTGGAAACGGACAGTTTTACTCGAGCCGGAAAATATCATGGCTGGGGACCAATGTTATTACTCGGATCTGATATTAAAGGAAAGACTTTGGGAATCGTTGGAACCGGAAATATTGGAACCGGGCTAGCAAAAAGAATGTACGATGGTTTCGGGCTTAAGATTATCTACACCGACATTTCTCGAAATTCAGATCTTGAAAAAAAGTATAAAGCCAAATACCGGACGCTTGAACAGTTGCTGAAAGAGGCAGACTTTGTGAGTCTCCACGTCCCCCTTCTCCCCTCAACTACCCATTTAATTAGCACCAAACAATTAAAGTGGATGAAAAAAACCGCTTTCATCATCAACACCTCACGAGGTCCGGTGATCGATGAACTAGCTCTAGTCAAAGCTCTAGAAAATGGTGATATTGCCGGCGCCGCACTTGATGTGTATGAATGCGAGCCACTGATTGATTGTAACCCGCGGGATACACACGCACTACGAAAACTTAAGAACACAATTTTAACCCCCCACACTGCCTCAGCAACTGTTGAAACAAGACAAGCTATGAGCCGAGTGGCGGCAAAGAATATTATCGCGTTTGTTAGCGGTAAACGTGTACCTAATAAGTTGACAATCAAGTAGTGTGGCTGGAATGCAAAAGAATAGTGTTTCAAGAAATTCAAACAATATTATAATAGGTGTTTGCGCTATTATTCTCGCGCTTCTGTTATTTGTGTCTCTGAAACCTAATACAAGTGATCTAAAGTCAACGACCACTGTAAACAATCGAGCTTCTAAAAACACACTGTAAACTGTTTATCAAGTCAGGTGTCTTGGGTGCTTACATAAATAATATACCAGTTCAAAAATACTCGATCGTATCGGGTATTTTTAATTATGAAAATCATTTATACTGTACTTATAAACATAACCAAATATATATGTTCGAGCTAACAGGAAAAATTGCCTTAGTTACTGGAGCTAGGCGTGGTATGGGTGCAGCCCACGCCATTGCACTAGCAAGTCAGGGTGCAACAGTCATTGTGACCGATATTAATGCAAAGAGTTGCAGTTCCGTCGTAAGTCAAATAAAAAAGTCTGGCGGAACTGCTGATTGTTACAAACTTGATGTTAGCAACGCAAAAGAAGTTAATAGTGTTATATCAAGTATCGTGAAAAAATACGGTCGGCTTGATATCTTAGTTAATAACGCCGGTATCTACCAAACAAAACCAGCACTCGAGATTAGCGAGAAAGATTGGAATCAAACAATTAATATCAACCTTAAAGGTCAATTTTTGTGTGCTCAAAGAGCAGCAAAAGAGATGATGAAAAATAACTGGGGTCGAATTATAAACATTTCTTCAGTTGCGTCTGGACAGGTCGGAGTAGGAATTGCTGGCGGTGCTCATTACACCGCTTCAAAAGGTGGAGTAATTGGACTCACTGAAACTCTGGCCATTGAATTTGCTCCGCTTGGCATAAATGTAAACTCAGTTGCTCCTGGCGCTATCGATACCCCAATGGTACAGGCCGCTAAGATGCCAAAAGACGCTATGGCAGGTATGCTGGCTGGTGTTCCACTTAGAAGAATTGGCAGACCAGAAGAAGTTGCAGCCGCTGTTGTTTTCTTGGCTTCAGACGAAGCTAGCTACATTACCGGAACTACACTGTACGTTGATGGTGGTTGGTTGGCTTCATAAATAACAAAAAATACCCAATTTACTTGGGTATTTTTTTGTTGACAGATTTCTACCGTTATTGTACTATTTTGACACGTAGAAAAAGGGCCTTTAGCTCAGTTGGCTAGAGCACCTGCTTTGCAAGCAGGGGGTCGAGGGTTCGAATCCCTCAAGGTCCACCATCATTAGTTCCACCGAAGAGGTGGAATTTTTGTTTTGTGCGGAATGCGCTTGTTCATTGTATAAGTTAGCGGTTTTGTTGATTGTTATGCGGTTCGAACTTTGGGGAGACCATTTGGCTTGTTTGAGGAATTTGGGAAACTAAAGTGGCTTAGATTGGAGAGGAAATACCTTTTGGTTCGTAGTTCGAACGTTAACCAAATCTCTTGTAAATTTTGACCTTCTCGCTATAATATAACTATCCATAGATTACATGTCTTTTATGACTAAAGATCAAACAATAGGACAGAAAATTAGAGCTTGGAGGGCAAAGAAGGATCTAACACAAGATGGCTCTCGAAGAAGGCCAATATACCTTATCCGACATTGATTAAAATTGAGTCTGATACCGTTACCAATCCTACGCTTGAGACAATTACAAAAATTGCGGCTGGATTAGGAGTGACTCTTGATGAGTTAACTAAATAGTAATTATGAACCAATTTGAATATTCATTACCCAAGAATAGACCAGTATCATCTGATGATTTATTAAATGACCTGAGGTCTGTTTCTGAAAGCATTAATTCTCAGAAAATTACTCAAAAAGAGTATGTAAAACTAGGAAAGTTTGATGTTTCAACTTTCGTTAATCGCTTTGGTTCATGGAATGAGGCAGTGAATAAATGTGGTTTTAAATCTGGAAATATCGTGAATTATTCCGATGAAAATCTTTTTGAAAATATCCTAAATATCTGGCAGCAAAAGGGTAAGCAACCTGTCCGTCGAGATTTGAATACTTCTCCCTCTAAAATTTCACAAAGTCCTTATAATAGGCGGTTTAGTTCATGGGCTGTTGCGATGAAATCATTTGTTGAATACATGAATAATAAGGGTGTCGTAAATGTGGCTTATACTGAAATATCAGAAAAACAAGTAAAACAAGGACGTGATCCAAATTTAAGACTACGTTTCCAAGTGCTTAAACGGGACAATTTTTCTTGTGTTAAGTGTGGAAATAGTCCCGCAAAAAATCAGGAAGTAATACTGCACATTGATCATATTTTGCCATGGAGCAAGGGCGGAGAAACGGAAATACAGAATTTACAAACCCTTTGTGATAGATGCAACCTAGGTAAAAGTAATGTTGAATAATTATATATGACTGATATAACAAAACTATTGAATCATGAAGATGCGCTTAAATATATAGTGCAATATCTTGGTTTCAAGGATACACAGGGATTTTCCACTTACGGTTATGATCTTTATTTACCAAACGCAATGAGAAAATGGTGTCAAGAGCACACTTCTCAGCTTGGCGTTCAGGCGCATGAAGCAGAAAAATTTGTTTATGATATTTCACCGTATTTTTATGAAGCTGCGTGGGAGCTTTGCAGGCGCGGGATTCTAAGACCTGGAGTTCAAAGCTACGGTAAGCAATCAACAGATGATGGAAGTGCTGGAAACGGATATTCCATAACCCCCTTTGGTAAACAGTGGTTAAGTGAAAGTGATAAAGATATTTTTATACCAACTGAGCCTGGAAGATTTTCAGAAATGTTAGCTCCTTTCTCGAAGATTTTTGGCTCTGGTTTCCACGAAAGAGCGAATGAGGCAATTCGTTGTTATAATGGTCATACATATTTGGCTTGCTGTGTAATGTGTGGCGCGGCTGCAGAATCAATATTGCTACATTTAGCGATACAGAAAGAAGGTGTCGAAGAAAAAGTGTTGAAATTATATAAGGCTTCGAACGGCAGGAAGAAGCTTGAAGATTTAATTGTTGGACAACAGAAACAAAATCTAAAAATTGATTTTGAAGTTTGTTTTGGGTTATTAAAATACTGGAGAGACGAGGCTGCACATGGTAGAAAATCAACTATTACCGAAAGTGAAGCATATACGTCTTTAGCGTTATTATTGCGTTGTGCGCAATTTGCACAAGGTAATTATCAATCGCTGACATCAAAATTGGCGGAATAATCCTTTGGCTCTGAGATCTCTTGTTTGTCATCGATTTTAATCGCAATTACTGCTTTCATCTCCTCCACAAACCCCTCCACCATAGCCGTATTATCTTTCAACCAAATGTACCAAAACAAGAATAATTCCTCAGAAAGTCGCCAATGCACCCTAAGCCACACCTCCATCTCCGAGTCCAAAATGCTCGAAATTTGCCTAGAATCAGCTTTGTCTTCCTCCGGCTGATGTGCTAAATATTCATCGACAGTCATCCTTTTCTTTACCAACCCTTTGGTTAGCGGTTCCAATCGCGTCAATGACCCCCACCATCATTAGTTCCACTGAAGAGGTGGAATTTTTGTTTTGTGCGAATTTCGCTTGTTTACTGTATAAGTTAGCGGTTTTGAGGATGTGTCCCATTTGAACTATTGCGTGGTAAAAGGCTATAAAAATGATACAATATAACCAAGTTATACCAGCCAACTATGACAACCCAAAAAACAATCGGAGCCAAAATCAAAGCGTGGAGAGCTATAAAAAACTTAACCCAAGATGAATTAGCTAAAAAAGCTGATTTGCCCTATCCAACGCTTGTTAAAATAGAATCGAACGCTGTCCAAAATCCGTCGATTGATACAGTTACGAAAATCGCGGCCGGACTCGAAATCGGCGTTGATGATTTAATCAAATAAACCTATGACACAGGATCAAGCCATATTGGAACTGACAAAAACCTTTGATATCAATGCAATTTACGCATACAGAGTTTTTTTGCAGGCCAATAAAAATATCCTAATTGAGGACGCAAAAAAAATTATTGGTTCAAGGCCAAAGCCATTCGTGAAATGGGAACAGTTTCTAAAGAACTTTTTAGAGTACTTAAAAAAGGTAATTACTGCGCAATTTCAATGGGCGACACCAAAAGAAGCAAAATGTACCAACCTTTGGCCTACAAAATTATGGAAGAATTCTTAAAAGCTGGTTTTGCTCTAAAGAAGGATGTAATCAAACGGCAGTTTAATTGCAAAGCAACTGGTTTCTGGGTGAATAAATCGAGAGAGGCGAATTTTCTTTTAATAATGCATGGGCATATTTTCGTTTTTCAAAAAGTATAATAGCACCTTTCATGGGCAAGAGAGAAACTAAAATCGAGAGCTTAATGACCGAATACAATACAGAATTGTATGGTCGTTTTGCTTCTACGATTAAGTTTCTCCTCGAACAGCTATTGTCTCAAAATGGTTTTCGTGCCCAGTTCGTATCCGCAAGAGCAAAAGACGTCGCTTCTCTTAGAAAGAAGATCAAAAATAACGGAGCATATTCAGAAATGAAAAGTATTACGGAGTTGGATGATTTAGCTGGTTGTAGGATCATCTTCTACATCAAGGAAGATATTGACCGCGTCACTCCACTCATACGGAAGGATTTTAAGGTTATAAACCACAAACTGCACTATTCCACGAATAGCTATAACGCTACGCACATTATTGTAAGTCTAAAAAAAGATCGTCTGAAACTGACGGAATATTCTGCGTTTACAAACCTAAAGTGTGAAATTCAACTGACCACTGTCCTTCATCATGCGTGGGCGGAATTAGAGCATGATGTTATCTACAAGCCAGACCAAGGCCTATTTGAATTTGCCCCCGAAGTCTTTGAATCGATCAAGGGTAGATTTACAGATGTGATGGAAAAGCACATTAAAGAAGCACAACGAAGTTTTGACTATATTTTCGAAGAATTGGAAAAGTTGGAACAAGGTAAAAAGGTTTTTGATAAGACCTTCGTCACTTCTATTGAGGATGCCGCATCAAATAATGCAATACATGAACGCTTAAAACTGCTCTTGCAGTACATTGAGCAGTATGGTGATAACCCCCCCCCCCGATATTGATATCATTAAAATCCTTCGAGCTGCACTTAAAAAAGCAAAAGCCTTACCAGTGGAGCCTGTAAAGACACTAATAGGAGAATTTGATGGACGGTCTTACGATGACGTGGTTGCTGTCGTGTTGGATATATTGAAACAACTACGCTTTGTGCACTTGGATAAAGTTTTTGCCGTGCTAGCCGAACTAGCCATTGATAAAAAAATTAAGGATAAAAAGAAGATTTTTGAGGTGGTGGAGAAAATGACAGAGCCTGTTTATGTGAAAAAAGATAAAAAAATATATTTTCATGCCCAGTTAGCAATTTTAGACATCATAGAAAAATGGGACAACTCAAAGTTAATGTCTAATACCGCCTTGATCGCAGAGGTCGGAAAACATGTCCTGCACTCGGAATTTGAAGCTAGTACTTGGACTTCCAGTAGCGTCACGATTGGACATGGAGCAATACCAGTAACGGACACAGTTAAAAAATTGAGAAAGCGGATGATCGCGCTTCTTATTAAGGCGTACACAAAACAAGAAAATATTCAGAACAAATTTTCTATTTTAGAAGCAGTAGAAACCGCAACGCATACTCCAATAAGTGCTAATTATGGTGAAGATATGGAGGCGATGGTTCGAGATAATCTGGACGAAATAGTAAAGTTTTATATTTTGATTTCTCCTTCAACTGATCTTGACGTGGTGTACAAGATTGAGAAGCAGTTGCATTGGTTTAAGCGACGATTTGAAAAAAATGCCCCGATAAACCTATCTGAGCTAGATGCGGTAATTCAGAACAATGAACCTTACCAGTTATATCGGGTACTCGTGGGGTTTGACGGCGACTATTTGCCCGATGTGGGTTTTAAAGAGTCAAGAAAAATGCGTGACAAAAAAATTACAGAAATCGTCCAAGATATTTCCGAAACAAACTATGAGGAGTGGCTTAAAAAAATATTGTTAATTACTAAAAACTACCCATACACCGGAGAACGTGGTGAGTTTAATTATTTCAGAAAATTATTGAATGAGATTTCTAAAGCAAAGCCAAAAATTGGACTCAAACTTCTTGAAGAGAGAGCATTGGAATCATTTACAGATATCATTATCGCTGGAATTTGGTGTAGCACCGAAAGAAAAACAGCACAAAACATTCTCAATGACTGGATAACTCAGGGTAAATTCCTATCAGCAGTGGCTGTGGTATTTGAATTTGTATCTGAGAAAGACTTACCTTTAGCATTACCAATAATAAGGAAGCTTGTCAAAAGAGCAAAGACCGATGGTGATGTAAATACGCTGAATCACCTTGTAAGCGCGATTGGATTTAAAAAATTCCAGAATTCCACTAAAAACCTTCAGTCTTTATTGATCGATATTATTCAGGCACTTACTGATTTAAAAAATACATGGTTGGTACAAAATATTTGGTATGGTTCGGAATCTTTGTTTGCAAGTTTAAGCAAAGAGGAATGGAAGGTGGTACTGGATAGTTTAGTGTCGGTTCCGAATCTCAGCTATGAAGCTGAAGAAATACTCTCTTTGGTCGCAAAAAACGATCCGAAGGAATTCATTCAATTCTTTGAAAGACGTGTACAGGTAAAGAATAAAACAAAACGAGACAATAGGTATGATGCCATTCCTTTTAATTTCACGCCTAGGCAGGCTGGAGAGCTGAGCGATCTGTCAGAAGCTACAAAAAAAATATTTGTTGATGAGATTTTTAAGTGGTTCAAAGGGGCTCACTGGTTGAATTACCGGGAAGGTGCTCATTTGTTGAAAAATCTGTTTCCGCAATTCAATCCATACTTGGAATCAAAACTCATTACTCTCTTAAAAAGCAAGGCTGCAAATAAAGCACGAACAGCTATTGCTGTATTGAGGGCTTATGAAGGAGAAGCCTTTCTACATAATGCCTGTAAGGAATTCATTAAACAGTTTCCAAACAATAAAAAATATCATAATGAGATGTTTGTGATACTTTCCCAATCAGGGGTGGTTTCTGGTGAATATGGATTCGTAAATGCATATCAAGCAAAAATTTCAGACGTGCAGTCTTGGAAATCGGATCAAAGCAAGGTTATAAAAAACTTTGTTTCAAGTTACGAAAAATACCTAAATGACAGAATTGTTTGGGAGAAGAAGCGTGCTGATGAAGATATAGATCACCGTAAACGAGAATATGGAGAAAAATAATTAGTCAACTGTACTTACACCCTGTTTCACCTTCTCCACAAACCCCTCCACCCATCTTCACATCATCCTTCAACTAAATATATCAAAACAAGAATAATTATTCAGTAAATCGCCACCAAACTCGAGACCAGACCTCCATTTCTGAGTCAAAAACGCTTGAAATTTGCTTAGAATCAGCCGTTTCTTCTTCTAGCTAATATTCTTCAACAATCATCTTTTTCTTTACCAATCCTTTGGTTTCCGGTTCCAATCGCGTCAACAACTCCAACAAAAATTCCCACCAAAAGGTTGGGGATTTTTTGTTGATGAATAATTCTTACAATCTGGAATCTAGTGTAAAATGTAAGCATATGAAAAAGTTTGTTTTTGCATTTTCATTTTTATTTCTTGTCCCACTTTTTGCTCGAGCAGAAAATACAGACAGTGTAAGCGTTTCACTATTTAATGATGGTGGTGAAA
This sequence comes from Candidatus Uhrbacteria bacterium CG_4_9_14_3_um_filter_41_35, assembly GCA_002791275.1. GTDB lineage: Bacteria > Patescibacteriota > Patescibacteriia > UBA9934 > UBA9934 > UM-FILTER-41-35. The sequence goes on from PFWT01000012.1 coordinate 10,770, forward strand.
TTACAAACAATTTTTTCCCCTTCGGTGAAGACTATCGCGGAGTAGCTACTTTAACATCTGCTGATATGGGAACAGATGGCACGGAGGAAATTATTGTCGGATCAGGACCAGGTCTTGAACCACTTGTAAAAATATTTCGACAGGACGGATCTTTAATTAACGAATTTTTAGCATATCAACCAAGCTATCAAGGCGGTATCACTGTTGCAGTTTGTGATTTAAACAACGACAAACTGCAAGATATTGTAACAGGAACCATGAGTAGTGGCGGTCCACACGTACGTATTTTTTCAAGAAGTGGCGATATTTTATTTCGTGGTGGCTTCTTTGCGTACGCTGACGACTTCCGAGGTGGCGCAAACGTCGCTTGCGGTGACGTGGACGGAGATGGACAGACAGACATTGTAACCAGCGCTGGACTTGGTGGTGGACCGCACATCAAAGTATTTGATCCATACGGAAATATGAAGTACGAAATCTTCGCTGGTAGCGCCTCAGATAATACAGGTGCAACGATTTCAATTGGTGATCTTGATGGTGATGGGGACGGCGAAATTATTACCGGCCGGATGGGTGCTGGTGATCCAACAGTTCACATTTTTGATTTTCAAAAAAAATCTCTAAAAGAAATTTTAGTGTTTGATGCATTTTTGGATTATAACAGTGGAATTTCAGTCACAGCTTCTGACATCAATAATGACGGAAAGGATGAGATTGGCGTTACCACAAGTAAAAATAATCCCGGTATTGTAAAGTTTTTCGATTTGAAAGGTGCAGAAATATCAACAAATTCCCCATTTACGAATGGAACTGAACAAAATTTAGTAGTATCCGCGCTTAACGATACAAAAAATACGAGATTATTAATCATGAGTTCTTCACCGCGCATCGGCGGTGATATTGGAAAATATATCCGTGTTGACTTAAGTGAGCAGAAACTTTACGCATACGAAAACGGTGTTTTAACAAACTCATTTTTGGTCTCAACTGGTGTAAGTGGTCACAGAACGCCTGTTGGAAAAACAGAAATCAGTGCAAAACTATTATGGCACGACTATGTTTGGAGCTACGGTGTAGGGAATCCTAATAATTATAATTTACCAAACGTGAAATATAATTTGCGATTTAGAAATCATTTCTACATTCACTACGCATACTGGCACAATAACTTCGGTCACCCAATGAGTCACGGGTGCGTAAACGTAAACCTAGAAAATTCAGAATGGATATTTAATTGGGGAGAAGTTGGCACACCAGTTGAAATTGTTCAATAAAAAAATCAACCGATGTTGATAACTTGCTTCATTTTTATTTTATAAATTGCAAAACAGAGTTATAATTAAAACGTTGTATGGTGCACGCACGTGCGCGTCATCCGACATCCACTTTGCTATCATACTTCGTGGTCGACGAGGATGCATTGTGAGACATGTGCTTTAAGCGCAGGAAAGGAAATAAATATTATGCCAGCAAAAAAACGAAAACCGGCTGCTAAAAAACCAGTGGCTAAGAAAAAAGCTGCTGCTAAAAAAGTAGTTGCCAAGAAAAAACCGGCTGCAAAAAAGCCAGTGGCTAAGAAAAAAGTAGCTGCCAAGAAAAAACCAGTAGCGAAAAAGAAACCGGCTGCAAAAAAGCCAGTTGCTAAGAAAAAAGTGGCTGCTAAAAAGAAACCAGCCGCTAAAAGCAAGAAGAAATAATATCTTCAAATAAAAAATCCCTGTCACTTCCATGAGGAGGATCCATTAGGAGGACTCATCGGGGGGTGTGCAGGGATTTTTTTGTCGTATTTTATTCTTTTTGAGTATAATTGATTATATACACGATTATTAATACTAAATACCTACTTACCGAGCATTCAGTGAAAATACAATCTATGTCAGTAAAAAATCTTAAAGCCGAATTACACTCATACGCATCACCTGAACGAAAAAAGACTAATGAGTGGTTTTTTAAAACAGGTGAAGGTGAGTATGGTTTTGGTGATAAATTTATAGGCATCTCGATGACCCACACGCGTAAAGTCGCAAGACACTATCACAACCTTAAATTATCTGATCTACATAAATTACTAACGTCCCCTATCCATGAAGAGCGAATGACGGCACTTTTAATTTTGGTTGCTAAATTTGAAAAAGCTGGCGAAGAATTACAAACAGATATTTTCGAATTTTATTTGGAAAATGATAAGCATATAAACAACTGGGATTTGGTAGATACTTCTGCACCTAAGATAATCGGTGCTTATGTTTTTAAACATCCATCAAAAAAATCAATCTTAATACGCTACTCAAAATCAAAAAACCTCTGGCAACGTCGCATCGCTATCATCGCAACGTTTGCATTCATACGTGATAACCAGTTTGACCTAACAATGAAAATCGCAAAAACGCTGTTACTCGATTCACACGATCTCACGCACAAAGCAGTTGGCTGGATGCTTCGTGAAGTTTGGAAACGAGATCATAGGTTAGTCGAAAAGTTTTTGATCGATAATTATAATAAAGTCCCGCGTACAACGCTCCGATACGCGATCGAACGCATGGTGGAATTTAAGCGTAAACAATTTTTAAACAAAACATTAGATCTTTAATCAAGATCTAATCCTATTTTTACATTAAATTTGTCAAGATAAACTACCGCCAGCTCGTATATATGTTCGATAGATCAAAATTTATCTTTAGGATTTTCTTGTATTCAAAATTTAATGATGCCATGTATCGCGGGAAAGACTGCCGATTTGAAAACAAAAATTTATAAACTCAGTGAATAAAGTCTGACCGGTTAAACTTGAGGTCTGTCTTTTTAAAGCCCTGAACTTCCAACTTACGAATCCAAACATCATTGCTTTGTTTTAAACGATTCAAATATAAAAATGAGCTAATCGACATTTAAAGTTGGTAAATATCCCGTTTCTCTTCTAACTTTAGCGGTAATCTGGAACACTTACGGTCATATGACCATA
>PFWT01000020.1 GCA_002791275.1 Candidatus Uhrbacteria bacterium CG_4_9_14_3_um_filter_41_35
GAGGATTCTCACTTCAAAAAAAGCTCATCCTCGCTGCTTGGTATTTGGCTACACGACAGGGGCAAAAACCAACTTTAAATGTCGATTAGCTCATAATTGGTATACTAGGCACGAGCCTCTGCTCGCCTATCACCGCCTCTCCTCTGAGGGGTGGTGATTTACTTTTTTAGGCAAAAAACTTTTTTAACAGTTTGTTCACTTCCTCATATTCTGAAATCCAGTGGATTCGAGCGTCCCGCTTAAACCACGTTAACTGTCTTTTTGCGTAGTGGCGTGTGTCTCGTTTTAATAGTTCAATTGCGTCCCTTAGTTTAAGGTAACCATCCAAAAAAGCGCAGATTTGACGATAACCAATACCGGTCATCGCATTTATTTCACACCCATAAGTATTTTTCAACCCTCTAACCTCGTCCACAAGTCCCTCAGCAATCATTTTATCTACTCGATAATCAATTCGCTCATATAGTAGCTCGCGATCAATCTTCATACCAAGCATTAGCACTTCATACTTACACTCACCTTTATTTTGATTTTCAGCTAATGTTTTACCAGTTGTTTCAACGATTTCGATCGCACGAATTAATCGTCTACGGTTAGCCGTATCTACAGTTTCCACAGCGTCTCTGTCGGCTAACTCAAGTCTAAGAATAAGACGTTCGTCTGATAATTTTTCTAGCTCCTTGCGAAGTTCTGCATTCTCTTTCACTTCAGTAAGCGACCAGTTATCTATTACGGCGTTTACATAGAGGCCGGTACCACCCACAATGATTGGTAATTGTTCCCGTGAAATAATATCCGCAATTCGTTCATCTGCGTAGGCCTTAAAATCGGCTACTGAAAACGGTTCGTCGGGATTTATAATATCTATCCCCCAGTGCGGGATGTCTTTCACCATAAATGGTTGCTGAACAAACAGATCACTAATTTTCCAATTTCGAAATTGCGTGCCGGCACTCGACGCCTGATGACCCTCTGGTTTTGCTGTACCAATGTTCATGCCTCGATACAGGGTCCGAGAATCAGCTGTAATAATTTCACCATTTAATTGGCGAGCTAACCTTAAAGATAGATCAGTTTTTCCTGAAGCTGTTGGTCCAACTATAACAATAATTTTAGATTTTTCCATAAGTTGATTGTATCAAAATTGTATAACTTAAGAAATATACAGCCGAGGTAGTTTACTATATATTAAGTTTCCTCTACCCCTTATACAAACAATAAATTAGTTCGTGGTTAGCTGATTTTATATAAAAAAAATGACCTCCGGAGAGGTCTTTGTTCGGTTAGTTAGAAACTCTTACCGAACATTGGCAGGTCAGCGACTTCGCTGTCCTTAAAGGTGAGCTGAGCCACCATCTCGACCGCGTAGGCGAGCTGGATGATCCGCTCCCTGTTAACCGGCTCGAAGTTGACCCGACCCTCGTACTGCTCATTTACGAGCAGTACGACCAGGCAGGCGCTCCAGCGCCTAAGCAGGCCAAAGTTTTCGCCGAACAGCTGTGCACCAATCTTGGTGTACGTGCCGTTCGCGATCGAACGGATGAATCGCTGATGTTTGCTATCAGCGTACTTCACCGTTCCCTTAGCGATCAGCTGGTTCGCCACGAACCAGATGATGCTAAGGTCGTTCGGGGAGTACTCGTAACCAGTTAGGTCTAACCATCCTTCGCTCTGAAGGATTTTTTTGACCGACCTGGTCAACTCATTGACCCTAAATTGTTCTAGGGTCAACACACGGTCAACCCCAGAATCCAAGACCAGATGGAAAACCTTGCCCATAATTGGCTCGGTTACTTCCTCTTCAGCCTGAATCTGACCTGGGGTTCTGACCATACAAGCCTCCTTTGACTTACTTTTAACATAGCAGATTTTATAGAAATGTCAATACAAAAGTGTAAAGTTTGACCTTACAGCTTACCTTTCGTTATAATATAATCGTAATAATAACCAAAAAATATGGGAGAAACCGCGCGAAATCCACGGGAAAATCGAATCGACGAAGTACGCAAAAGAATGGAAGGTCGGTCAGACAGAAAAGGTGCTGAGCGACCAAAACCAACTTCAGACTATTTCAATCCTTTTGATTCTAAAAAATCCGGTGCAACTCTGGATCTAAGTAATCTTGAACTACCTGACCCAAAGAACCTTAAATCAAACCAAATTGATGTTGGCAGAGCCAACAGAGAAATGGCAGTACAGGAAACAATAGCCGGAATGGAAGCGCTTGATAAAAAAAACGGAGCCGATGACTCCTTCCAAAATGAAATGGCTGGCGGAGGCTACAAAAAACCAGAAAGAAAACCAACTCCTGCTGAAATTGATGCGGATTTCGACAAAAGATTTCCGCTTACATAAAAAGCGAAAAAGAAGAAATACAAAATGCCCTTATTGGGCATTTTGTATTTATACAGGGAGCTTTGCTGACTCCTTCGCTTTTTCTATAAACTCTTCTTGCGAGAAGATAAGATCTTCATCGCTTCCAAATACTTTTACCGTGATATCGCCACCGTCCACTTCTTTTTGACCAATCACTACCGTCCAAGGTGTTTTTTGCATTGCGGCGTTGCGGATTTTCTTACCAACACCCTCTTTAGAGTTGTCTACTTCTGCTCGAAGATCAACTGACAGTAATCTGGTTCGCAATTCGTTTGCAAAGCCGGTGAACTCATCACTAACCGGTGCTAAACGAATTTGCTCAGGCGCAAGCCAAAATGGAAAGGCTCCGGCGTAATGTTCGATGAGCGTTCCCATAAAGCGCTCAACCGAACCAAGGATAGCCCTGTGAACCATAACTGGCCGTTGTTTTTCGTTATTTTCATCTATGTATTCAAGCTCAAAACGCGCAGGCATATTGAAGTCGAGCTGAATTGTTGCGAGTTGCCACTCTCGACCAATCGCGTCCGTTGCCACGAAATCAATCTTTGGTCCGTAAAAGGCTGCCTCTCCAGCTTGAACTATATATTCCTTACCTAGATCATCAAGAACCTTCTTTAACTGACCAACAGCTGACTCCCAAAGTTCGAGACCACCTAAGTATCTATCCATAGCCGACTCGTCGTGCGCAGACACGCGGATAGTTAACGGCATCTCAAAAGCTGTATAGAACTTGGTAATAATCTCGTAAATTGCCTTTACCTCGTCCTCTACCTGATCAAGCCTGCAGAAAACATGGGCGTCGTCTTGAGTGATCGACCTAACTCGTGTTAATCCTTGCAGTTGTCCAGTGTTTTCATCTCTGTAAACCGTTGTTACCTCTGAATATCTAAGTGGCAAATCGCGGTAGCTCCGCATTTTAGAGGCAAAAATCTGAGTGTGATGCGGGCAATTCATTGGTTTTAGCACAAACTCTTGATCTGTTTTGTCTGATTTTACTTTAAAAATATCGTCCTGGAATTTATCCCAATGTCCTGATGTCTCGTAAAGTTCTCGCTTAGCAATATGCGGAATCATTACCCGTTCGTAACCGTACGGTTTCATCAGTTCCCACACAAATCGAGTAAGCTCACTTCGAACTATGGTTCCGCGCGGGCTAAATAATGGTAAACCAGGACCTACAAGATCAGAGAAAGAAAATAGATCAAGCTCTTTACCAAGCTTTCGATGGTCACGTTTTTTTGCCTCTTCCATCATTGTTTGGTAAGCTTTCAAATCCTCCTTGGTTAAAAATGCCAGCCCATAAATACGTGTTAACTGTGGGTTATTCTCATCTCCTCGCCAGTAAGCACCAGCCACTTTGTCCAGCTTGAACGCTTTTATCTCGCTCACATTCGCTACGTGAGGACCACGACAAAGATCAACAAACTCTCCAGTTTTGTAAATCGAAGCCGTATTTGAACCAAGATCTACATCCTGCGCGTCCTCCGCGTTAATTTTAGTTGTTCCTTTGGTTTTTAATGCCTCTAGAAGTTCGACTTTAAAGTCCTGACCCTTGTCTTTAAAAAGCGTAATTGCGTCTTCAATTGAAAGTTCCTCACGAACCATTTCGTGTTTTTCTTTAACAATCTTCAACATCTCATTTTGAATTACCTTAAGATCATTGTCAGAAATTGGGGTTTTGAACTCAATATCGTAGTAAAAACCATTATCTATAACTGGGCCGACACCAAAGCGGACACCTGGATATAGTCTTTGAACGGCAGCTGCTAAAACATGGGCAGCTGTGTGTCTCATTGCGTGTAATTGTTCATTTTGTTGTGACATAGTAATAATATCTTACAGAACTTTATTTTTTTATACAATAACCAAGTAAAAAAGGCGCTTAATGCGCCTTTTTTACTTATTGTGCACTCTCGACTTTGATGGAAATGTGATCTTTTAGCTTTGGAACCCTCTTTAACCAAAATGGGGTAAAGCTCACTGAAACATCTTTAATTGACTCAGATGCTTTAAGAGTACTCACAACTTCACTAGCTGACTTACCAATTAAATTATTTTTATTTAGTAAATCACTACCAGAAGAAATTGCCCCAAAACCATCTAAATAAACCGATAAAGTTGCTGATTTCTTTAACGTATCAACTGATTGAATTGATGATTGTAAGCCGTCACGGTTTACAGAGACAATTTCGTTTCCAGCCTGTAATTGATTGTAAAGATCATTTTCAACCTGCAGAGCTACTGTTTCTTTTTCGTAGAAAACGCCGGTAACTTTTGCAGTGTAAGAAATATTGAAAGCGCCAGCTTCTGAACCAGGTTCGGTGTCAGTAACGCGCTCGATTTCTTCTGCGTTAAAAGCCTGGCCATTATAGATTGATTGATCAACGTCTTTAGCTAACAATGTTTTAGACTCTGCAAGAATCTCGTCGCTAAGCTCTTTTGCTGCGTTATCCAGGTCTTCAGCTGTAACAACGCGAACATATGCAACTCCACCAACCATCGGATCCACGCTTACGGCAAAAATAACACTTTGCGAAGAAACTGGTAACCCCGGAATTGTAAATTGTGTTGGGCCAATATCACCACTTGCCCCTAATTTATCTGCGTGCACCATAACATCAATTTGCCCTTTGGCTGGCACGGTTGTTGCTTCATCGAGTCTAAACAATACCCCTTCTTTGGAAAGCACGCGGGTCGTTGCTACCAGCGGTTGATCTGAGTCGGTTTCATTAATCAGCGTAACCATTCCACCTGCCTTACCCTCTTTAATAGTTGCGCCCTCCTTCGGTAACGTGAAGGTTCTAGCTTTGGTGTAGGTATCTGAATAAACAAAACCCTTCACCTGGCCGGACCCTAACGGGTTTTCTGTAATCTCAACCGGACTGGTTGCGCTTACCAGCACCGAGTTTGGTACTACGGTTATAGTTGCCTTTGAAACAGATAAATACAAAACAGCGAGTAGTAACAAAAGCGAAACTATTACAAAAACAATAGCAGCTTTTTGATATACTCGCATTGACCGCGAAAGCGGTTTTCTTCCTGTATTCTGGTTAGCTTGAAATCTAGTCATAAAATCCTCCTAATTTTATTATCTATTATACAACGATAATGCATCGACTGCAATTACGAAAAAAAATTTACGGTCAACTATAATTTTTTACTTTCCCTAATAAAAAACCATTTAATCTGGGTCTTCGATTAAATGGTTTTTTATTGTTTTATAAAACTCCGCCGTTACCGACAATTTTTTCAATTGCTTCAATAACCGAATGTGTTTTTTCAATTGCGAATTCCGTACTTACCCGCCTTTTTTTCCCGCCCGACTCAACTACCAAGTAAACCGGTTCAAAACCTGGAGCTCCCTTAAAAATCGCTCTGAGTCTGTCGATCATTTCGTGATCTGGTTTTGTTGGCATTACAATTGAAACCCCTTGTTTTTGCTGATCAAATTCTTCATCAGTCTCTTCCGGATCTTCAAAACCTTTTTCATTCCAACTACCGTTTTTGAGCATATAACCAACCTGATCAACCTGTGAATCCTTAAAGGAGATTATTTCATCTACCAAAATTGAATATTCAGTATCTTCGCCCCGCTCCCTTGCTGAAACCTTTCCCATCACCACCACGAAATTACTTTCTTCAAGGAGATGCCTTACTTTAGTGAAAGTTTTCGGAAACACAACCAGTTCTGTGAAGCCACTTTTATCTTCTATCTTCACAAAGGCCATCGGCTCCTGTTTTTTCTTGGTTAAAATTTTCTTGACGCCTGTAATTACACCCACCACTTTAATTACTGCTCCGTCTTCCTGTTTGGCAACTTTTTTACAAGGCGTAGCGTATTTCTCCATCTCCTCAGTAAAAACTTCGGCCGGGTGGTTTGAAACATAAAGTCCGAGCAACTCCTTTTCCTCGGCGAGGAGCTGAGCTTGTGGCAATGGCGGAACTTCTAGCAGGGTCAATTTTGATGTAGCCATTTGCGGAGACAGATCAAACATCGAGATCTGATTCTGTTCCTGTTGTTTCATTACTCGTTTATTAAAACCAAGAATCTGATCCATATTGGCAATCAAGGTTGAACGATCGCCAAAAATATCGAGTGCCCCTGATTTAATCATCGAATCTAAACTTTTTTTATTGAAAGCCTTCGTGCTAATTCTTGATGCTAAATCTGGCAAGTCCTTAAATAAACCGTTATCTTTGCGATCCTTAACAATTGCCTTCGCAGCTTCCTCACCGAAGTTCTTAACCGCCGCCAGCCCCCAACGAATAATCCCCGCCCCTGGAACTACTGAAAATCCTGGGTAAGACTCGTTAACATCGGGGGGCAAAACTTTAATCCCCATACGCTCACACTCCTCAACCTCAATTGTAATTCGATCAATAGTGTTGATATCTGAGTTCATCACCGCAGCCATAAATTCAGCTGGGTAATGGGCTTTTAGATAGGCAGTGCGGTACGAAATCATAGCATAACAAGCAGCGTGTGATTTATTGAAGGCGTAATCGGCAAAACCTTCCCAGTCTACCCAAATCTTCTTTGCGGTTTTTTCAGGCACACCGTTTTTCAAACAACCAGCCACAAAGCCCTCGAACATTTTTTCGAGTACGTCGTGTTTCTTTTTTCCCATGGCTTTACGCAGAGTGTCCGCCTCACCTCCTGTAAAGCCAGCCAGCAACACAGAAATCTTCATGATCTGCTCCTGGTAAATCGTTACTCCGTAGGTTTCACGTAGAATCTCTTCCATGAGCGGGTGGTCGTACTTCACTTTAGCGCGACCGTTTTTGCGATCAATATACTGAGGTACCATTCCCGCGGATAGTGGTCCTGGTCGGTAAAGAGAAACCATCGCCACGATATCCTCGAATTCTGTTGGTTTCAACTCTTTAATATATCGCTTCATTCCGTCTGACTCGAGCTGAAAAACCCCTGTGGTCTCCCCTCGACCCAGCAGATCAAAAGTCGCCTGATCATCTAACGGAACGTTACTGATATCAATATCAACATCATGTACAGCTTTAATAATATCGAGCGCGTCCTGGATAATTGTGAGGTTACTTAGCCCCAAGAAATCCATTTTTACAAGCCCCGCCTGTTCAGAAGCATTCAAAGAATACTGCGAAATTAGGGCCATATCCTCGCGCTTACCATTTTGAATTGGCACGCGATCAACCAGTGGTCGATCACCAATAACAATACCACAAGCGTGTTGTGAGGTGTGCCGAGGGTTGCCCTCCATCTTCATCGCAAGTTCGATAACCCTCGTAGCCATCGGGCTCGAGTGAAGCAAATCGCGCAAATCCGGCGCTTCTTCGCAAGCGATTTTAAGTGGCATGTGCCGTCCCTGCACCGGATCCGGCACAGCTTTCGCAATTACATCTGCCTCCTGAAAACTAAGCCCCAAAACTCGAGCTGCATCTCGAACCGCAGCTTTTGGTTTCATGGTTCCGAATGTAATAATCCCCGCTACTTTGTCTGAACCGTACTGACGTGTTACATAATCTAAAACCTGCCCTCTGCGGTTATCCGCAAAGTCCATATCAACGTCCGGCATACTAATTCGATCCGGGTTCAAGAAACGCTCAAACATGAGCCCATACCGGAGCGGATCAAGGTCGGTAATTTGTAGCGCGTAAGAAATTATCGAACCCGCCGCTGAACCTCGACCAGGCCCTACCAAGATTTTTTCCCGTTTCGCGTAGTTTACGAAGTCTTGAACAATAATGAAGTACGACGCAAAACCCATTTTAATAATGGTGCTGTATTCAAACTCAAAACGCTCCATTACGTTTTTAGGAATCGGATCTGCGTAACGCATTTTAAGCCCGGCTAGCGCTAACTCTTTCAGGTAGGCTTCATCTGTCTTTCCCTCCGGCATTGGGAAAATAGGTAGATAATTATGACCAAGATCCATTGTAAAATCGACCCAGTCTGCAATCTTTTTTGTATTCTCTAAAGCCTCAGGTACGTCCTTAAAATATTCAATAATTTCCTCCGGCGTGCCAAAAGAGAGGTCTGAATCATTTGTATTAGTTTGTCGAAACTCCTCGAGTGTTCGACCGCGCATAATACAAAGTTGAGCCTCGTAGCCCTCGCGATCATCTGGATCTAGATAAAATGAGTCCTTAGTAACCACCATCTGACAGTCCGTTTCGCGCGCTAATTTCTTAAGCGCTTCGTTCATATCCACCTGTTGGTCATTATCTGGGCGGTGGACAAGTTCTAGAAAAAAGTTTTCCTTGCCAAAAATTTCCTGATATTCCAGAACTAATTCTCTAGCCTTTGGTTCATTGTGAACCGAAATCGTAGCTGGAATCTCTCCCCTCATATTGCCAGAGAGCGCCACCAACCCTTCACTATGTTCCCGCAAAAACTCTTTATCGATTCTTGGCTTATAATAGAATCCCTCTAAAAAACCAGCTGACGAAATCTTCATCAGGTTCTTGTAGCCAGTGTCGTTCAGTGCGATTAGCACTATTCTGTGTTGCTTGTCGTCCACCCTTGGCCGTTTGTCCGTCATGCGGTTCTGAGCCAAATACATATCAAGCGCAATAATTGGCTTTATTTCCTCCTTTTCGCAGGCCTGATAAAACTCAACCGCCCCATACATTGCCCCATTGTCCGACAAAGCAATTGCCGACATCCCCTGCTCTTTTGCACGCTGAACAAGCGCTTTCGGACTAGGAAGTGCTTCAAGGAGAGAGTAGTGCGAATGCACGTGTAGATGAACGAAATCTTGAGGATTCATGTGGGAGATTTACTAAATTTCGTATTTTTAGATCAAATAGATGGTCGCTAAAATCAGGTATGATCTTATCAGATCCAAAGAATAATAACAAAATTTAAGCATTTTTAGCGTATATTCCAAAATAAAATAACGAGCTTTTAGACTCGTTATTTTGACTAAAAATATTTTACTCCCAATCATCTTTTTCCTCTTCTGCCCAATCCTTAACCTTCTCCTTAACTTCACCACCCCACTTTGCCGCAGCGTCACGCATATGTTCGGTCATTTTTCCAAGGTGTGAGGTGCTGTGTTCGAAGCGAGCTTTTATGCCGTTCAAAGACTGCTCAAGCCGACCAATCGCACTTTTTAGTTCACCAATCACATCAGCAACGTTTTTAAGAACCATTGAAACCCTGAATAAAAACCAAACAAAACCAACCGAAACAATGAGAACGCCAAACGCCATGAAAATATATAAAATTTCAAGTGCTGTAAACATAAGCCTCCTAAGTTATTTTATTTAATTATACATCCTTTGTGTTCATTTACAAAATATCCTTTGAAAGGAGGAGCTCAGATTTTATTAGCGCTGAGATTCAACACTGAGATTCTTCGCCATGGTTCACGCTCGGCTCGCATACGCAGACGTCTTCGGAACTTTTTTTTGCGAAACTAAGCTAATTTTTGTTTAAGTATACAAAAATCACCTCGCAAGTGCAAAGGTGATTTTTTCTTCTATTCTCAAATCGGTCGACGTAATCTCACGGGAGCTGTTATACAAGGAGAGAGACTCCATCCCGACAAGTCGGGATAAGTTGTATCGCAGTCTCCGTGCGATCTCTCCATAAAAATGGACGCCAACCGGTTTGAAGCTACAAGCTGTATGTTTTACCGATCATATTTTCTCAAATTTTTGGTTTAAGAAGATATGAATGGTGGGGAGCGACGCGATGTGCAATCGTGACGCCCCCCGAAGACTCTGTGCAAGAGTCGAGTATCCGTTTATTCAGCCGGATCAGCTATACCTATGGTCATGCGTTACATAGGATCGCGAGCCGATTTTTTATGCTTGTATCAGTCACAAGGGTGGGGTTGATTTCCTTCCGGTCCAGCGTACCCCTTGACGCTGGGGAGGTTTGTCCGAAATGGACTAGGCCGCGAAGCGGGCGCGGAGCGCGGGGAGCACCTGCGACTCCCAGACCTCCTGGCTGACGTGCAGCAGGAAGCTGGTGTTCGAGATGATCCCGCTCTCGGGCGACGAGGTGAAGCCGGGCGTGAGCAGCTCCTGCAGGTTGATCTCGGCCTGGACGGCCTTGACCACCGCGAGGGAGTACTGCACGCCGCCGTGCTTGGCCGCGATGGGTCCGCTGTCCTTGCGAACGACGGTCACGCGGCAGCCCGTGCAGCTCTCCATCCGCTGCGTCAGGGTGGTCAGGTCGTGCCGGGGCTTTCCCGCGGCGTTGACCATCACCACACCCGGCGCGGGCTCGCTCGCCTCGGACGCGATCCCCTCCGCCACCTTGACGCCCGCCTCGTAGGCCTCCACCTTGAGGTTGAGACCGTCGAGCGCCACCTTGTCCCCCGAGGCCGCCGCCACGAACTCCTGGAACAGCTTGGACTTGGCGTCCTCGCTTAACTGGGGCCGGTTGACGTCGAACGGGGGCAGGCTGCCGAGGCCCTTCACGAGCAGGAGCGCGATCGGCGTGAGCCGCTCGGCCGTCTGCTCGCTCCGGGCGCCGTCGAGCGTCGCCGCGTCGGTGTCCAGCCCCTCATACACGAGGCCGGACGCCTTCATCGCCGCAGTCAGGCCGTCCGGGTCGGGGTCGGCCACGATGACCGTCCCTTTTCCAGCGAACTCGCCGACCTGGATGAGGCCCGAGCAGGCCGGGTTGGCCTGGCGGTTGCTAATCAGGGCGTTCACCCCGACGAGCTCCCGCACGCGGTTTGCGGCGTTCGCGATCTCTTTCTCCCGCGGGTTGCGCGGGTTGAGGACGTCGTGGTGGTCGCGGACGATCACCACGATCCCCTTGGAGACCAGCGACTCCACAGTCGCTATAAGGTGGGCCGTCGCGGGGTTGTCGACGAAGACCACGCGGCGCGTTCCCTTCGGGATGGCGGCCAGGACGGCTTCACGGTCGGCGACCGTGAAGAACTTCGAGAACAGAACGGGGGTCGCGGCGATGAGGATCTTAAACATTTGGATTCTCCTTTGGCGGCCGGATTGGCTACCGACCTTGATTCACCGTGTACCAGCGACATGCTGGCAAATCGGCACGCTCCATATCACTTTTATTTTTTGTGATACAGACTGTGCCGTTTGCCAGACTTTTATATTTCGGACAATATTTTTTGAAAGAACATTTCTCTATATAATACACAGTGCCTTTTTCTCTACCCCCTGCCAAAGGCAGTTTATATAGAAAAGGCGCACTCGGTACTACAGACTCTCGTAAGTCCGTAGGACAATCGCGAAGGAGATGACCTCGAGTTTCCTCGAAAGCATCTAGCGACTTCCATTGACCTTTCCCCGACCAAGTCGGGAAACTATGCTGCGAATCTACTAAAAGTCGATCCAAAGCGTATGAGATGTGTACTCGCATTACCAAAGGCAGTCTCTCTCCTGCCAAACTTGGGCAATACGGGTAAAACACTATTGATGTAAAGAATGTTCTCGATAACTCGCTATGATGTCCGGTTGCGTCTCGATCCCGATTATTCGGGAGAGTCGCTTTCGGACCAAACTTGTTTCGAGAGGCGAGATGAATACTGATCGGAGCTGTATATATGTGTTTCTCCACTGGTATCGCGTCTCGACTCTTGAAACAACTCGACGTTGCTCGTTGTGAACAAAAACCCTCTCTTGGTGGAGAGAGGGTTTTTGTTCGTTACTTGGTCTCAAACTTTTAGTGCGACTAAATTATTAAATATTTCATCTGGTTTGTAATATTCAAGAACTGCTCTTGGGCGGTCGTTTAGTTCGC